>CAYNQM010000066.1:0-17508 GCA_964399275.1 uncultured Haladaptatus sp. | reverse complement strand
ACTCGTCTCGATGGCGAAGCGAAACAACGTCCGGATGGCCCGCGACCAGGCCCGCGTCGCCCGCGAGATGCTCGGCGGGAACGGGATTACGACGGACTACCCGCCGATGCGTCACATGGCGAACATGGAGACGGTGTACACCTACGAGGGCACGCACGACATCCACACGCTGGTTCTGGGGCAGGATCTCACTGGCATCGCTGCCTTCGAGTAGTACCTTTTTACTGCGGATCCTCCTCGACGCGCTTCGCGCATCTCGTCGAACCACTTGCAAAAATCTACGCTAAAAAGGCCGTCAGCAAAGCACCGCTTCTCTGACGGCGAATCCCGGCGATGCTCTCGTGAACGTATGTGAACGAGAGTCAGCGAGAGCTTTGCTCTCGCCCGATAAGCACTGAAATGAGCGAACGAAGTGAGCGAGTGAAGCGCGCACCGAGCCGCGGGAGCCGAGCGTGCGAGGGCTTTCGTCGTGGTCTTCTCGACAGCCACTTCTGCCAACCCAGACCAGACACACAGCCACGACGATTGAAATTCCACTAATCAGCTACCGAACCATTAAATAGTTCTCTGCTAAAGCTGGTAACGTCCATCTTCTTCGGTCGGAGCGACAGTGCCCGCGCTCGAATCGGTGTTCCGCCCCGACCGGTCGTCGCCCGTGACGCGACGAAAACCATGCAAGAAGACGAACGAGCCATACGCGAAAGACTCGCACAGCATGCAGAACAATATGAAGTAACCCGGAAACTGCACGACGTTCCCCCGCACGTCACGCACGAAGTTCGGGTAAATGGAACGCGAGCGGTCTGCAAACGGGCAACGAGTAAGGAAGGCGACCCGGCGATGGAAGCGCGAATCATCCAGCATCTGCGGACGAATACGTCGATTCCAGTTCCCGAGATTCTGGCGGTCGGCGACGACTATTTCATCGCAGAATGGTGCGATGACGTGCCGGAGGACGGAACGCTCGACCGAGAACGTGCCCGCGCGATGGGTGCCGGGATGGCGACACTTCACGACGAAACTCGCTTCGAGGCGACAGGGTTTCTCCGAGATGACGACGGGAAACTCGCTCTCGACACGCACGAGACGTGGCACGAAACAGTCTGTAAATTTCTCGCCAATCGGCGCGACTTCCTCGAACCGTTCGGGTACGACGATGTGGCTGAGGATGCAATCGAATTCATTCGCGAGCACCCGAGTTTGTTCGAGGGTGCAGGCGAACCCGTCCTCTGCCACGGAAATTACTTGCCGGACCACGTCGGAACTGACCGCGACGAGCTGTTGTGTCTCATCGACTTCGAGCACGCAACCGTCGCGCCCGGCGAGTACGATTACTGGCGGACGGCGCTCCCTCTCTTCGCCGATTCGGAGTGGCCGGATGACCCCCGAATCGAACCGTTTCGTGCCGGTTACGAGTCCGTTCGTCCGCTTCCGGACGGATTCGACCAGCGGCGAAAGCTCTACTGGATGATTAATTCGGTCGCCTACTTCCGGTCACTCTTTCTTCAGCGCCAGCAAACCGGACAGGAAGCGGCCCGAACGGCAGTTGCCCTTCGCGACTACGTCTACGCGGCTATCGACTCGCTACGCGCGGAACACTAGCGGTATCGTTCGTATAGACTACCGCCGACCGCGGTTTTAAGCCGTCTGCGAGCAACCGTGGGCTATGAACGGAACGGGCGAAGTCGAGGCAATCCACATCGCCGCCAAATCGTCAGCCGAGCCGGACGCGGTCGAGACGGTCGAAGCGGTGGCGGGGTCGGGCCTGCGCGGCGACCGCCACTTCGACCCCGACTCGTCGGATGACGACATCACCCTCATCGAGGCCGAGGCGGTGGAGGCCGTCGAGCAGGAGTCCGGAATATCGCTCGAATCGGGAGCGCATCGGCGGAACGTGACGACCCGCAATACCGCACTGAACCACCTCATCGGCGAACGGTTCCGCGTCGGCGAGGCGGTTTGCGAGGGCGTCGAACTCTGTGAACCGTGTTCGCATCTCGAATCGCTGACGGAGAAGGGTACACTCTCCGCACTGGTTCATCGTGGTGGGCTACGAGCAGTCATCGTGGAATCCGGCGAGATAGGCGTCGGAGACGGCGTCGAATCGCTGTAGGAGATGCGGCCGGTCGGCGCAGTTCGGTTTTTCGGGTAGGCAGTCCCTACAGCGCACACTGCCACCGATTACGCTCGAATCCGTCGCTCGAATCGTTCGAAGGTGCTCCGTACTCGAAACAAAAAACGAGTCAACCACAGAGTGTTTATTTCCATCCTCTTTTTTAAATTAGCCATGCGCCGTAGAAGATTTCTGGCGGCGTCCGGAACTGCATTCGTCGGCGGATTCTTGGCGGGATGTAGCGGTTCCGGACCGAAAGACAACGGGAACGGGGATAGTTCGACGACAAAAGGCGGGACGGCAAACGAAACCTCGCAAACGAGCGAAACCGCGGAAAGCAACGGCTTTGCGCTCACTTCGGTGAACGTGCCGAACGAAGTGGTCATGGGCAAGGAGTTCACGCTGGAGTTCACCATCAAAAACAACGGAACCTCGGCACGAGCGTTTCAGTCGCCGATAGACGTGAGCACCGGCAGTGGCACCCAACAGTCCGGCACTCTTGAGACGGGGACAATTCCGCCGGGAAAGACGAAGACGTGGTCGAAGAAGCTCTCCTATCCGTACGTTTCGACCGTCACGTACAACCTCGCCGAGTTCGGGAAGTCGTTTTCCGTGAACATCGTCGGCAAGACGCTCTCGATTGGCGAGACGTTCAGTAGTCCGAACAGCGTGGCGGTGACGGTGCAGGACATCACTCTGACCAGCCACTACCGATTCGTGCGTGGAAACGGGGAGGTAGTAGACGTGGAGGCGGACGACGGCAGACAGTGGGCGTTCGTCACCGTGAAAGCGAAAAACGAGTTCCGCATGCGACAGTCCCTGCCGAAGAGAGATTCCTTCCATCTACTGGTCGGAAAGCGCGAAGACAAACCGACTCAAATCCGAAAAGAAGAGGGGAAGTACAAACTGGAGCGGTTCGGACGCCGCGACGTTGCGTCGGGCGAAAGCCTGACCGGTTGGTTGGCGTACGACATCTCCGCCGATCGGTCTGCAGACGAATTATCCGTCAAATGGAACGGAAGCGACAGCAACGGGTCGTGGTGGACGAGATGGAGTCCGTGAAATCGAACGTCCGGATCCGGAACCTCAGTTCCACGGCGCTTCTTCCGGGTTAACGAGACGCTCGCGGCGATCGATAGCGTCGATTTTCCGCACGTCCTCGGCGTCGAGGTCGGGAGCCGAGAAATTTTCTCGGAGATGGGTCTCGCCCGTGGCTTTCGGAATGGGAACGACGGTTTCGACGTGCTGGAGCCACGCGAGGCTGATTTGGCTCGGCGTCGCGTCGTGTTTCTCGGCGATGTCACGAAGTTCGGGCACGTCGTCGGCCTCGCCCTGCATGATGGGTGCGTAGGCGACGAGCGTGAGGTCGTGTTCTCGGGCGTAGGTCTGAAGTTCGCCCTGCTGGAGCAACGGGTGCATCTCGACCTGATTCGCGACGATTGGCGCATCCAGCGTTTCGCGCGCTTCGTCCAGTAAGTCGGGCGTGAAATTGCTCACCGCGACGTTCCGGGCCACGCCCTCTTTGGCGAGTCGGTCGAAGGCAGGGAGGGTATCCTCGGCGTCGTAGGCGCGCATGGGCCAGTGGACGTAGAGCAAGTCCACGTAGTCCGTTCCGAGTCGGTCGAGGCTCCCTTGGGTGGTTTCGAGCACGTCGTCGCGCGCGAGATTTTCGGGATGAACTTTCGTGGCGAGAAAGACCTCGTCGCGTGGAACGTCGGCGCGGGCGATGCCCTCGCCGACTGACTCCTCGTTGTCGTACGCCTGCGCCGTGTCTACGTGTCGGTAGCCCAGTTCGAGCGCGGTCTGAACCGTCTCGGCGCACTGCTCGGGGTCTTCGTTGCCGGACGTTCCCAAACCGGGCGACGGAATTTTGGTCATGAGTTGACCGAGGTCGGCGAGGGCGAAAAAAGTCCGTATCGCGGAAGTGGAGAACGAGTTTGTCGGTTAATCCCTCTCGGCAGTCGAATCTGATTCGTCCGTTCGTCGCCTTTGACTCCGTCGTCAACCATCCCGACTCGCCTCGACTATTTTTTGTGCAGTTGAAACGAGGGGGTTCGAAACGTGCCATCGAAAACCACACCGGAACCGACCCCGTCGATTTTGTTCGTCGAGTTGAAACGACCTATTTCCTGATATGTATTCGTGCGGTTGCAGTGGGTTTGTGACACCTTGCCGAACCCCTCCGTTTCGGGTGGAGAAGTTACGAGTGTGTTTTTCCGGCGTTTCGTTTCTCCAGTAGTGTCGATTTCACGGGGAAAGGGGCACCGTTTCGGGTGGAACGCGCACCCCTCAGAAATCCCCGTCTCGAACGTAGGGTTCGCTCCACAGCGTGACCTGCAAAACCACAGACTTGAACCACGCGTCGTGCATCTTCTCGACCGCCTCACCATCGTACTCCCCATTCGCCAGAAACGGTTTCATCGTCGCCGTGATGGGGTAGATGAACGCCGTCATGTATCGGAAGGGAATGTGATCAACCGAATCCACGTCGTCGGTCTGGTTCTTCTTCTGGCGAGTGTGTCGCAGGGCGATTTCCTGCTGGTAGTCCAGCCAGTCCTCGTCGTAGGGAGGGTTGCAGGTGTCCCGAATCCACTGGCCGAAGCGTTCGCGCACGCGGTCGAGATACTCCTCGATGGGTTCGTCCTCGGGCGTACTGAAATACTGGATGAGGTGGGGGTGGTCGGCAACGAAACCGTACCACGTGTCGAGCACGTCATCGATTTACCCGTCCAGCACCTCGCCCGCCATCCGGAGGTATTCTTCGTCCTCTTCGGTGAACATTACCGTCTCTTCGAGCAGGTCGAACTCCTCGGGGTCGATGGGCGACTCGGGCACTGACTCCTCGCCGAAGGTGTAGCCGGGAATGGTATCGTCACTCACGGTTCGCCACACGGAGGTCGGCACAGGAATCAATAATCGTGCTGGCCACGACGAGCCAGTTCGTCACTCCATCGTGCCGGTGGCAGTCTCGCAGGTGAGACAGTAGACTTCGATGGCGTCCTGTTCGTCGTTCATGCTCATCCAGTGCTGGGTTCGCTCGCCACATTTCGGACAATCACGGAGCAGTTCGCCCTGCTCGCTCTCTTGGGGCGCACCAAGTGCCAGCGCGACCACGCGCTCGTCGCCTTCGTTTTTCCCGCGCTGGTAGTCGCCGGGCGCGAATCGAACGATTTCACCGGCTTCGACCATCACGGCCTCGTCTTTCGTTTCGAACGTCGCGGTGCCGGATTGGACATAGAACACCTCCTCTTGGTCGAAGTGGGTATGCAGGCCGGGAGAGAACGTGTCGCCCGGTTCGAGTTCGTAGTAGTTGATGGCCATGTCGCTCGTACCGAGGGCTTCACCAACTGGGCGCGTCACCGACGCCGAACTCATGAATCGCTCGACATCGTCGATGCTGACTTTTTCCATACAGACCGATGGTTCGGAAGACGCAAAAATCCCGGCCCGAACTATATCGATTCGCCCTCAGTCGAATCGGCCGGTTTCCGCGCCGCAGTCGAGACAGTACGTCACCAGTTCCTCGCCGCTGTCGGTCATCTCGATGGTGTTCGGCGTTCGCTCGCCGCAGTCCGCACACTCCCGGCGCATCTCGTCCAGTTCTGACTCGCGGGGCGCACCGAGCGCCAGCGCGATCACACGCTCGTCGCCCTCGTTCACCCCGCGCTGGAATTCGCCGGGTGCGAATCGGATGATTTCCCCGCCCGCGACCGCCACGTCTCCGTTTTCGGTCTCGAACGTCGCGGTGCCGGACTGGACGTAGAACACTTCTTCTTGGTCAACGTGGGCGTGGTAGCCGAACGCGAAGCTGTCGCCGGGCGCGAGTTCGAAGTAGTTGATGGCCATGTCGCTCGTACCGAGGTCGTCCGAGAGTCCGCGTCGAACGTCCGCCGCACTCATACGATTTTCAACGTCTTCGATGGTAACTTTCTCCATGCGCGTTTCTCCGCAGGCCGCACCGTAAAACCACCCGACCCAAAGAAATAGTATTTAAAGCCTCTGTCGGGGGAAAAACAGAAAAGCTAGTTTCGAGCGCTCTTTCGCAGGTTTTTAGCCTAGCCTAAAAATATAGGGTTTGGGAAACCTTTAAGTTTAGTACAGGGATTTAAGTAGGAGATTCTCGTTTGTGCGAGTAGGTGAAGACAGATGGCTATCGACCCACAATTCCACGAAAACCGCGAGAAGGTAGACGAGCACAACGGCCACGACGTATGGGGGCCGGTTGACGAACCTGAAAAACTCGGCATTCACGGCACGCACGTTGCAGTCGATTTCGACCTCTGTATCGCCGACGGGGCCTGTCTCGAAGACTGCCCCGTGGACGTGTTCGAGTGGGTGGACTCCCCGGACCACCCCGAGAGCGAGGAGAAAGCAGACCCGGCCAACGAGGCCCAGTGTATCGACTGCATGCTCTGCGTGGACGTGTGCCCCGTCGACGCCATCGACGTGGACGCCGGACGCGTTTGAGCAGTGTTGACAACAGCCGTTTTTTGAGCTATCCTGGGATATTTATATCCCCACACCAATTAGATGATATGAACCCCCATGGTCCCTGCCAACTCCACGAGAGGTGCCGAGTGTGAGCCCAGCTGCGAGACGGGAACGAGACGACGTTATCGACCTCGAACTCGACGAAAGTGCGGTTCCCTTCGAACCGGATGGAGTCCTCGGAACGGAACACGACGGAAAACTGCTCACCGTCTACACCATCTCCGGCGGCGGTGCGGCTCTCGTCCTCACGCGCGAAACGGTCGCCAGTCGTTCGGCTACCCTCCACGAAGACGACTGTACCGCGACGCTCCGCACTGGACTCTCCTATCTCTTCCGCGACGGCATCGAAAAGGTGCGCGTCCGAGCAGACCCGGAGACGATTACCGACACCCTCGCTGACCTCGACGCACCCGCGTATCGCTACGAAGACGTGCTGTTCACCGCAGAACTGGAAGATTAATCCGGTTTATCGACATCCAATTCCTGCCGTAAATACGCCAATGCATCCGATTCTGCGAGTTGCTCGAATCGCTCGCGGAAGTGGGTGTCGCAGAGGCCAACCTGTACGCCGCCCATCTTCGGCGCGAACGTCGCCTGCCGGTCACAGTAATGACACCGCATGTATCGAAATAGGGACTCCACCGAATTGAATCCTCGGTTCAAAGCGTTACCGCACTGCGGAAATGTCGATACTCTTCCTTCGAAAGTCCTGCCTCTCCGAGTACGTCGTTGTGGGCGTCGCTCCCGCCGGTCGGCACGAGATTGTGGTCGGCGATGGCGCGCTCGATTGGACGGGTATCGACCTCGCGTCCGTAGGGGTAGTATCGCTCGACTGCATCCAGTTCGTTGGTCAGCGAGAGCGCCGACTCGGGGTCGGAGTAGCGGAACGGATGTGCCAAACCGACCAATCCGCTGGCTGAGGACAGCAGTTCGACGCCGCGTTCGAAACTCGGGACGTCGCGGGCGACGTAGCACGGTTTATCCGTACCGATGAGTTCGCCGAATGCGCTGTCAAAATCGTGTTCCGTGTCGGGGTGGTCTTCGATGGCCCGCGCGACGTGTGGCCGACCGAGTCCCGCGCGCGATTCGAGACCGAGGTCGATTCCCAACCGATTCTCGACGCAGTTGATGATAGCTTTCCCCCGCTCTATCCTATCGGCTTGCAGTCGCTCCAGTTCGTCCGCGAGTTCGGGCGTCGGATAGACGCCGTACCCGAGCAAATCGACGTGCTGACCGTCCGGTGCTTCGACCCGGAGTTCGATACCGTGGACGACCGTTACGCCACCGACGGTAGTGACGGGTGTCGCCAACTCGGGATGCAGTCGGTCGTGGTCGGTGATAGCGACGACAGATACGTCAGCAGACCGCGCCGCGGCGGGAACATCTGCTAGTTCCATCGACCCGTCGGAGTTGGTCGTGTGGACATGGAGATCCGCGAAAACATTCATACACCTGTTCGGCGGTGCCACAGGAAGGCGTTTGCGATACGGCAGGATGCGAAGTGAGGTGTGAAATTATACTAATTGTACATCCTTATATTCACCCGCATACATTGGCGACAATGTTTATAATGAACTTTGGTGTATGTAGAATCGATGACGCTGAAGCAAGCAAGCCAACTGCTCGACTCGTGCCAGTATCCGGCCAGTACGGAGCAACTCATTTCCAACCACGGCGACTACGTCATCGATCTTCCGAACGGCACCGAGACGTTAGAAGAAGTGCTCAGTCGCGCCGGGAACGAAACCTACGAGTCGCCACACCAAGCCCGCGAAGCGATGTACAACGCCCTCAGCAGTAAAGCAGTGGGTCGGCGATACTACAGCGACCGCGACCCGACGACGATGGGAACGCTCGGTCCCGACCAAGTGTCGTTCTAAACCCACTCGACCGCCCGATTCAACGATAGCGGTACCGACCCCTTTTTGTATGCCTCGACTTCCCCGGAGGGTCGAGCACGGAAGACGACCGCCGGCCGGTGACGAACGTCTGGTCGTTCGCCGACGACGGCAGACCACTCGTCGTCCCGGAAACCGGAGCAGTCCACGAACAGCACCGCACCACCGCCGTGTTCGTTCAACTGTCCAGTGGACTTCGTCTCCGCCGTCTCACGCAGGGCCGCGACCGGCGTGTCCGCCGCCCGCTGTGTCGGTGGTTGCGGTCGCGTGACCTCCACGAGGGGTGATTGTCCGTGTCCGCCGTTAGTCTGCGTGCGTCCACCGTCGTCGTCTCCGGGTTCAGCGCGAAAGTCGAGCGAGTGGCCCGTCGTCACTTCGATTTCCGGAACCACGTCGTATCCGGCGTCGGTCAGCAGTTTTGCGACGGTGAACTCGCTCATCGCCGAACTCATGCGATTTTTGTCGAAGTACTGGCTGGTACCGAGTTTCGAGGCCATCGTGTATCGGTAGTCGTCCAGCGCACCGGTTCGGAGGAATCGCTCGTAAAACGAGAGCGCTTCGTCGCGCGTCGCGTCCGGGAATCCGGCAGAGTACTTCCGGAAGAAGGCGCGCGACGTTTCTCGCCCGTCCTTCGAGAAGAAGACGGGGAGGAAGAACCACGAGATGTAATCGTACTCGGCCAGCCACGGCGATTCGACGGTGAGGTCGGCGAGCAGTTCGCGCTGCCCCCATCGAGCGATTTGGTACGGAACTTCGTCGAAGGTGTATTTCGTCGTGCGCCACAGTGCTGGCGGCGTCTCCGTGTTGCCGAGCCAGTATGCGGAATCGTCGTCCCAAACGAACAGCGCGAGGTCGCCGTTATCCATCTCGAATCGACGCGTCTCGAATCCATTCGGTGCCGAATAATGCGGTGTCACGGAACGCGCGCCGAGGTTCGAATCGAGGTGCGAGTACAACTCCTCGGTGATGCGGTCGTCGTCCCACCGCTCCGAGGAGCGGCGAAAGCGGAGCGGGCTTGCCACGCGAGAACGTAGTAACCGGGAGTGTTTACGTGTTATGCACCGCGATACGGTCGTCCCTCGTCATCTCCCCCTGCGTCTGACGATTTTCCAGCTTGCGTAAAAGATGTGATTATCCGTTACATTAATAACCGACTGTCGCCAAGGTGTGAGTGTGGTTGTCATGTCAATGGGTGCCTATGACGAAGAAGAGCACGAGCGCCGAGAGCGAAAAAACAGTACCGTTGATGCGAGTTTTGACGACGAACGGAAAGACTATCACGGTACTGTCGAGTACGAGTCCGGCGACTCTGCCGAGGATCTCCTCAAGCAGTTCGAGGAAATAAAATCGAAATAGCGTGGCTGTTTTCGACGCGTAATTACCAACCGGAGGTCGGTGGTGCACCGCGTTCGTCCTCGACTCGCATGGCTACCGACCGGTCTGGTTCGTCGGTCACCGACATTGTTTCCCAGTCGGCAATAGCGCTCCCGACCCACGAATCCGTGGCACGAGCGTCGGCCAGCGCGGATTCGTATGTTTCGCAGTCGCTTCTCGTCGTTCCGGGTCGCCCAGCGACCGCGGCGGCGACGAATCGAGCGCGGTCGTCGTCTGTCAACTCCCCATTTCGGAGGCGGGCGACGACGCCCTCTAACTCGTCGGGGTCGGGATAGACGAACACTTTTTCGCCGATTGCCTGCGGGCCAAGCAGGAGTCCGGAGAGCGCGCGCGGCGGTTCGTCGTCTAGCAGACGGTCGTCGCCAAATGTCTCCTCAACGCGCTCACATTCGGTCTGCTGGCCGAGTTTGAGATTGTGGCCCGGATACTCCGCACACTCTTGCGGATACACGTCCTGGTCGTGAATCCGACATTGGAGCGTCCGGGGGTCGAGAAACGCACACGTCGGAAGCCACGAGGCGTCGGTTTCGAACGGTGCGACCGGTTTCGGTGGTTTGCGGAGGCCGACGAAGAAGACCGGTTTCCCTTCGATCGCGGCCAGTTCGACGCCGTCGATTTCCACGCCGGAGTCGGTTTCCCAGAGTCGCGGCGTCAGCGCGTCGGCGAGTCCAGCGGCGAGGAAGTCGAGCACGTCCGTGCGCGTGAGTGGAACCAAATTGTAGGTGTCGTCGAGCGGTCGATGCGACCCGCGTCGCTCGTGGTTGGAGGCGGTCGGTGCGATGGCGCGCCAGTCGATACAGCATCCAGCACAGCCTTCGCAGTTCACTTGCATCCCGACAATCCACGATGGTTGTGAACATAAATCATGAGGTGGAAGAATTACGGTGTCTTACTCCCAACTACGAGTATGGACGACATGCGCGTCTGGCTGGTCGAGCGAACGTATTCGGACGACGAACAGAATCTCATCATCCTCATCTATGCGACGCCGGATGGAAAACAATATTTCCGGAAAGAGCGCGCCCTACCGAGCTTTACCGGGTCTGCCCGCGAGACGCTCGCCGCACTCGACGTATCTCCCGACCAGTTGGGGTCGGTCGATGACGACGAAACGCGAGAGCGATACGCTACGGAAGCCCGCCGGATGGCCGACGAGTACGACCCGACCGACTCTGTTTGAGCGTATCGACAACACTCCGGCTATTTATATACAATATCATTCATAGATATATGTATTTCTGGGATAAACTACTGGAATAAGATACAATAATTTATGTCTCTCGGAGGTCGTCTTCAGGTGATGCGACGACGAACATTCCTGTCCGCGCTCGCAACAGCAACTGCATCTGCACCAATTACAGCAAATCTCAGCTCCGAGGTTCGGGCCGCCTCGGGACAGATTTCGCCGGTCGAATGTCATTCGACGTCGAGTTTCATCAACACGAGCGGCGGTCAACTAACGGACAGTTCAGTTATCACCGTCTGGGCGGAAGACACCGCAACGAACAACGACGGCGACGGCAACGGTGATGCGACGCTCTACAGTAGTGGCACGCCGATTCCGGTCGTCACCGCCGACTCGAACGTCGTCGCGTTCGGTTCGACACTGGTCGAGGACGGAACCAACTGGCAACACGGTAACGAGGAGTTCGTCCTCAACACGTGGGACGCCGAACTCGGTGGATCCGGCACCGTGCTCTGGGACAACGGCCACGGCCAGTACTACTCCCTCGACCAGTTTGCCAACTTCGAAGGTTACGCCGAGGACAACGGCTACACGGTCACGGCGACGAGCAACCTCTCGCAAGACCTTAGCGGTGCCGACGCAGTCGTCATCACCTCACCGAGCAACGCCTTCACCAGCAAGGAACTCAGCGACCTCGGCGACTTCGTCGCCTCGGGTGGTTCCGTCTTCCTACACAACCAGTCCGACTACAGCGACTACGACGAGACGGCCAACCTGAACGACATCGCAAGCTCCCTCGGTCTCGGCTTCCGGTTCAACGACGACGAAGTCCTCGACACCTCGAACAACGGTGGGGCGGACTACAAACCGCTGACCGACGAGTTCAACGCCTCGTTCGACTACTTCGCCGACCGTTCCGGACTTGGTCTCGACAAGGACAAGACTTACACCGTGGACGTGACCGCCGTCACCGACGGCGACACGGTTGACGTAGCGTTCAGCGACGGTTCGACCGAGAGCATCCGCGTCCTCGGCATCGACACGCCCGAAAAAGCCGCAAACAGCTCCGCCGAGCGCGTACAGGAGTGGGAGGGAATCGAATCGCTCGACTACCTCGGAACGTGGGGTTCGGACGCGACGACCTACGCACAGAACCAACTCAGCGGGAAAACAGTCGAACTCTCGTTCGATTCGGAAGAACCCGTGCGCGACACCTACGGTCGCGTCCTCGGCTACATCCACTACGACGCCGACGGCAGCGGAACCCGAGACGACTTCTACAACCGCAACGCAGTTCGAGACGGCTACGCCCGCGTCTACGGCTCCGGCTTCTCGCACCACGACAGCTTCTGGACGGCGGAGGATTCGGCCCGCTCGAACAGTACCAACGTCTGGGGGCAGAGCGACCCCGCGAACTCCACCGAAATCCGAAACCGTGCGGTTGACGACCTGTTCTTCCCGACGACTGCGAGCGTCAAAACCTCGTCCGGCGCAGTCGCCGACTCCCGCGTCCCGGTCTACGCCGAGAGCACGGCAACCCAGAACGGGGGCTACTCCTACAGCGGCGACATCCCGCTCGCGGCGGTGGACGAGGACGCGAACGTGGCGATGGTCGGGAGCCCCATCATCGACGAGAACTACGAGAGTTCGGAAGGCTTCGCGGTCGATACCTCCGGCTACGAGAACTTCGTCTTCCTGACGAACCTCATCGACTACCTCGCCGACACCACCGGCGACGTGCTCATCGACGGCGGCCACGGCCAGTTCGACGCAGGCTACGCGCTCTCGAACGACGACGCCGCCTACTACCAGCGATTCCTCGAAGGCGTCGGCATCTCCTTCGAGCAGTCGAACAGCCTCGATACGTTCGACCTCTCCAACTGGCGAGCAGTCGTCGTCACGACGCCTGCCTCGGCGTTCACGCAGGCCGAAATCGACGCACTCAACACCTTCGTCGCGGACGGCGGTGCAGTCGTCCTCGTCGGCGCAGGCACGGCCCCATCGAGCGCCCGCACGAACCTGAACGACCTCGCGTCTGGACTCGGAAGCGACCTGCGACTCAACGGCGACCAAGTCACCGACAGTTCGAACAACGTCAACAGCGACTCCGCGATTCCGACGACCACGGCCTTCGACACCTCTTTCCCGCTCTTCGACGCCTACGACGGTTCGACCGGCGGCGGAGGCGGCGGAGACGGGGCGCTCTCCATCGCCCAGATTCACGCGGACGCATCGGGCGACGACACGAACAACCTCGAAGACGAGTACGTCGTCTTCGAGAACACCGGCAGTGGCGACCTCGACCAGACCGGCTGGTCGGTGCAGGACGAAGTCGGCAAGACGTACACCTTCCCGAGCGGCTTCACCCTCGCCGCAGGTGCGCAGGTGACGCTCCACACCGGAACTGGGTCGGATACCCAGACCGACCTCTACTGGGGTCGCACCGATTCGGCAGTGTGGAACAACGGCGGCGACACGGTCTACGTCTACGACGACAGCGATACTCTGCACACGAGTCAGTCGTACTAAGTCGAGTCGGAGAACTGAGTCGCTGTTTCGTCGTTTTTGTTTTCGGGTGTGATTCTCGTGTTGAGTTCATTTTGGGGTATGAGTCAACCTGACTCATATCTTAGGTACTGCGTCTGTTTCACGAAACTAGCAGTAGCCGACTCCAACCATACCGCACCCGCTACTGCAACAGCCCACGTTCCTCCCCAACCGACTCCTTCGTTCGCTTCGCTCACTCAGTCGTCCCTCGCACGCTGTCGGCTCAGACCTTCGGCGGTAAACGCCTCAGGCCTGTGCCAGCGCGCACCACATGGAAATTCGGATTTCGTGAGTTTTCACGGACTACCTCGGCGCACGGGAGCGAAGCGACTCGTGCGAGGTCTTCGCGAGCGACGCAGAAGCGAGTGAATGGTTCGTCAGAGCTTGCCTCTGACGATGGACAACTGAACGGTCTTCTCGTGAGCAAATGCGAACGAGAACCCAGACGAGATTCGCTCGTCTGGAGTGTGGGAGGAGGGTGAGGAGGACGAGGTGCGGTTGCGGTATTTGGGGTCGGCAATAGCTAGCACTAATCGTTCGGTAGCAACTGTAGCTCTACAAAACCGCAAAACGTCCACGTGGGCACGATGGGATTCGAACTACGCCCGAGAACCTGTGCAAGCGCAAAGCCTCGGTCTACTTCGAATCCCCCTTTCGCACCGGTTCGCTCCTCACTTCGTTCGTCGCTGCACGGGCACGATGGGATTCGAACCCACGACCGTCGGATTAGAAGTCCGACGCTCTATCCAGACTGAGCTACGTGCCCTCGGTTACGCCATTCTCGGTCCGTCGTCATAAGGGATTGGGATTGTCCGCGCGTCGGGAGTTCGCCCAAGAGCACAGCCCTTAAGCACGGTTCACGAGAAAATCAGAGCAATGCGAGTAATCGGAACCGTCGGCCTGCCGGGGAGCGGCAAGGGTGAAGCCGCAACCGTGGCAGAGGAGTTGGGCGTCCCCGTCGTCACGATGGGCGACGTCATCCGCGAGGCGTGCCGTGCTCGCGGTCTCGACCCGGCGGAGCACCACGGCGAGATTGCAACCGCACTCCGCGAGGAGAACGGGCCGGACGCCATCGCACAGGAGTCATTGCCGCAAATCGAGGACGAACTGGAAACCTCGGAGGCAGTGCTCGTAGACGGCATTCGTTCCGGCGTTGAAGTCGAGCGATTCGAGGACGCATTCGGCGACGACTTCGTGCTGGTGAGCATCGAGGCACCGTTCGAAGTTCGGGCCGAGCGACTCGGCGAGCGCGCCAGAGACCAGACTGACGAAAACGAGGAGGGACTTCGACAGCGCGACGAACGCGAACTCGGGTTCGGACTCGACCGCGCGATGGCGCGCACCGATGCCGTCATCGACAATACGGACACGCTCGATTCGTTCCGAAACCAGATTCGCGCCCTGCTCGAAGACGGACTTTCGGGACTGGAGCGCGTACAGACCGTCGAACAATCATGATTTACAGCGTCGATATTCAAATCACGGCACCCGTACAGGACACCGAAATCGAAAGCCGAGTGGCGGACGCAATCGAGAACGTCTTTCCGGAGGCGGACGTAGAATCCAGCCACGGCGAACTCCTCGCCGAGGCGCACAGCGTCGAAGAGTTCTCAGAGGCGCTCCACCGACAGGAAATTCTCGACACGGCGCGAGGAGAGTTCTTCGGTGGAAGAGAGGGCAACACGCTCTCGTTCTCGCTGAAAAAGCAGGCCGCGTTTCAGGGCGTCATCAACTTCGCGGTCGGCAACCCCGACGAACTCGGCGACATCCACGTCCGAATTCGCGTGAACGACCCCGAGGTCGAGGAGTTCATCGACTACGTCGCACCGCCGACCGAGGGCGGGAAGCCGATTACAGACGACAACTAGCTATCACACCACTATTTTGACGACGGCGAACAGCACGATGACGCCCAGCACGTCGCAGGTGTTGGTAACGACTGGGATGACGACGTCGTCCGGGTCGAGTTCGAAACGATAGGCGACGTACGTTGCGACGAGCGTCACTGCCACCGCGATGAACGCCAGCGCGATGCCGCTCAACAGCGAGACGATGACGACGGTCAGCAGACCGAGTTGAGTGCCGCTGATGAGCCACGTCAGTACCCACGCGCCGAAACCGACGACCGGGAAGACCGTGATAGCGAGCACGACGGTCGCCACGGCGTTCCCCGCGAGCACCTCGTCCTCCCGGCTGAACGAGAGCGTTCCGAGGTGGAACGCGGTCGAGAGTCTGGCGGCGAGGATGCTCCCGAGGTTGCCCGCCGTCCCGATTGTGACGGGCACCAGCGCGAGCAGTGTCGGGTATCGGAGCAGGGTGCTCTCGAACGACCCGAGGACGAGGCCGCTACCGATCTCCACGACGGTCAGTACGAGCAAAACCGGGAGCATGGCCCGCATGATGGCGCGAACCGTCCAGCGCGTCGGCATTCAGCCCCCTCCGAATCCGAGTCCGAGGACGATTCGAACGGCGAGCAGGAGAAAAGAAATGCCGAACACGTCGCCCGTCGTCGTCACCAGCGGTCCGACGAGGGTGTCCGGATTGTTCCCGCGTCGATACCCCGCGAACACGACGAGAACGACGGCGACGGTCAGGGCGATTCCCGAGAGGAGACCCGCGATGAGCGCGATGGCAACCAAGGTGGGAAGCGGCGCGACGGGAGCAGAGAGAAGACTGAGGACGGAAAATGCGACCACGGACGCGAACAGGCTGGCGAGGATGCCGTTCGCAAGCGAGGCCACGATGGCGGCCCACACTCGCTCGTCGTCCGGAACGAACGACGGTTCGACCAGCCCTTGGTGGAGTCCGGACGCGAGGCGCGCGCCGAGCGACCCGTAAACGTTCCCGCGGGTAGCGAGCAGGGCGGGGACGAGGACGAGCAACCCCTGCACGTCCCGGAGTTCGGCGCGCATTCCGCCGAGGACGACACCCGCGAACAGGCCACCGACCATGCTCGCGGCCAGCGCGGGGAGGGCCTCGCGGTACGCTTGGACGGCGACTTCGCGGACAGACATCTACTGCTGTGGACATGGTCGCAGGACAAAAAAGCGGTGTGTTGCGGTCGCGGTCTCGATAAAATGCGGAAATTCGCTTTCGGAACCCGTACTCGGCCATCGATTCGAGTTGGGCTTGTCTCCGTAGTTAAAATTCAGTGGTTGGTCGTTATCCGAACGGGCCGAATCCGCCGCCGCCACCGCCGCCACCGCCCTGCATCTTCTTCATCATGCGCTCCATGTCGCCACCCTGTCCCATGCCTTGGAACTGTTTCAGCGTCTGGGACATCATATTGTGCTGTTGTAGCAGTTCGCGGACGCGCTCTTCTTCTTTCCCGCTTCCGCGAGAGATGCGACGAATCTGGCTTGCGCCGATGGCGCGCGGATTTTCGAGTTCGGCTTCGGTCATCGAGTCCATGATGACTTCGAACGAGCGCATCCGGTCTTTCGTCACGTCCATTGCGTCGTCCGGGAGTTCGTCCATGAGTCCGCCGCCCATTCCCGGAATCATGTCCATCACTTGATCGAGCGGCCCCATCTTGTTCATCGCGTTCATCTGGTGACGCATGTCTTTGAGGGTGAACTGACCCTTCAGCATGTCCTCGGGATCCCAGTCTTCCTCTTCGTCCTGCGTCTCCGTCATCGCCCGCTGGACGCGCTCGGTGAGCTGTTTCAGGTCACCCATGCCGAGCAGGCGCGAGATGAATCCGTTCGGCTCGAATCGCTCCACGTCTTGGACGGTCTCACCGGAACCGAGGAACGCAATCGAGGAATCGGTCTCGTTGACGGCAGTCAACGCGCCACCACCTTTCGCAGTACCGTCGAGTTTCGTGATGACGACGCCGTTGATGCCGATAGATTCGTCGAACTGTTTGGCTTGGTCTT
>CAYNQM010000065.1:0-18006 GCA_964399275.1 uncultured Haladaptatus sp. | reverse complement strand
CCGCCCTTACCCCTGCAGAGGCCGGTCTCGCGACCGAATATTTCTGCGGTCATTCGTTTCAGGTCGATGCCTTTCGCGATGGCGACGTGGTGCGGGCGGTGCGGTGCCGTCACCGTGTTGTCGTCGCGAAGATGGTGGCACACGCCAGCGCCGGACGCTTCGTGGCCCGCCGCGAGGTGGAGTTCGCCCGGAATCGGCCCGGCCGAGCTATCGAACGCCGGTTGTTTCCCTTCGAGGTACTCCTCTTGCAGGCGTTCTTCGTAGTGGCGCACCGTCACCATGTCCTCGTACACCGATTGTAGGATGTCAACAGCCACCATGGATGGCGCAGAGAACTAACGGGCGGTACCGACAAATAGCTATGGAGACCACGGCCACCGTTGGAACGTAGCCGGAAGGGGCGGTGACTTCGTGGACTCGGACGCAGTTCGACCTGCTGTTCACGAGGGGAGTGCGGTCGCACGCTCCTCGTACGTCTCGTACACGCTTCGACCCCACGACAGGGCACCGTCGGTTTCGTTGACGACCGCACCGTGGACCCCACGGGCGTCGCTCAGCAGGAGGACGAGTTGGTGCTGGTCGGGCGACTCCAAGAGGAAGAGTCCGAACGGGGGCGAAGTGACGGATTCGTACGCAGTAGTCGTCGGCACCCGAAGCAGTTCCTCGAACTGCTCGCCGTACTTCGACGCGAGGCGTTCGACCACGGCGTTCGAGAGGACGAGATCGGCTCGGACACCGTCATCGACAATTTTTCCGTGGCAGGTTCGAACCAAGTCCGGGCGGACGATTGGAACCAGAGCGGTGACGGCGGTCGCCTCGCGCATCGCTGCGAGCAGTCGGTAGACCGGCTGGTCGGGCGCGTGCGGTTGGCCGACGCTGACGTCGGCACCGTCGAAAACAACAGGTTCGACGGGTGTTCCGGCGGACAGCGTCGAGAGAGGTGCGTGCGCCGCACAGAGACCGCCGAGTTTGCTGTCGTACCGTTCCGCGGTTCGGTAGGCGAGCTGGCCGAACGCGGTGGCACGATACCCCTCGGCCACTCGGTGGACGAGGCCGAGGTCGCACAACTCGCGAATCGCGTAGTTGACCGTCGAACGGCAGTCACCGAGTTCTGCTTCGATTTGGGGTTTCTGCTTGGCCTCCGTGTACAACAGTTCGAGGTACCGTTGCCGGGTCGCGAGAAGATTGCGTACTTCGGATGCACTCGCCCGTGCCATACCGTAGTAAGGAACTCGATGCCGTATAAATTTTTTCAGATGATATTTGAAAAATAAGAACGCTTAAGGGGATGGACGGTTCCGGTGGCTTGTTCCACTGCCCCCACAACTCGCCAGCCGACATAATTTTCTCCGAGTAGAATGAGTAACAAACTCTGCAGTCGTCTTCTCACGTGGTGACACGACACTATGGGTACTGCTGACGTCGTCGCGTTTGTAACCAGCGCAGCGCATCAACGAGACGAGAACATGCTGTTCAAGTTCGGTGACCAGATTCGACACTCGTTCGCCAACAGCGGGAATCCGCACACCGTCGATTACACGCCCGCTGCACCGAAACCGACCGCACCGACCCAACAACCGTACGGGACCACCTTCACGGGGAGTCCCTGCGGCACGTCGAAGCAGTACGACAACCTGCTCGACTGGTGGCGCGACTGGTACAGTTGCCGATACTCGCCCGCCGCGTACGACAGCGTCCTCCTGATTACGGACGCCCTCGGCGGTGGCGGCCTCGGGCTGCTGGGCGGCAAGTTCGCCGTGGCCGGTGCCGCCGGCATCAGCAGAAAGGACGACTGGCCAGCGACGTTCCAGTGCGGCATCGAAGGGTACGACATGACCGCCGCACTTCACGAGGTCGGTCACAACCTCGACCTCGATCACACGGACGGCGACATCCACACGTACAGCAACGTTCCGGACCGGTACTACCCGACCACGATGATAAGCGGGTACGGCCGGGACAAAGACGCACAGAACAACAACTGCGGCGAGTACATCGAAGACACCAGCGACGAGAGCACGCGCTGCAACAAACTGGTGTACTCGCCCTGCTCCGAGAGTAGCATGGTCGTCAGTCAGGGTGATAACCAATGAGCGACCGCGACCGACCCGAGGAACTCGAACCGACGACGAGCACCGACGACGTGGACGACGCCCGGGAGGAACAGCAGGCCGCGTTCACGCCGAACCGACGACGCACGCTGAAGGCGTTCTCGGGCCTCGGCATGGGTGCCATCGCACACAGTCGTCTCGCGGCGGCCGACTCACGACAATCGGCCGAAACACCGGACACACCGGCTCGGTTCGAGGAAATCGAACTGCTCCGCCCGAAACCGGTGGACGGAGCCGTCGTGCAGGACGCGGTCGAAGCCACCGCGCTCGCGGAGCCAGCGAAGAAGGCGCTCGACGCCGCCGTCGAAACCGGCACGTACAAGACCAGTTCGGGACTGCCGTCCCAACTGGTTCGGAACCGCCACGTCCGATACGAGGGAGACAGCTACGCCCTCGAAGTCGTCGCGATAGACGTGCCGGTTCGCTGAACGGATCGCCTCCGTCCCGCGAACCTCAGTCCACGCTCTCGCCGAAGAACTCCGCGCAGAGTTTCCGCTGGGCTGCCCGCAGGTGCTCGTGGAACGTCGAGCGCGAGATGTCCATCGAGGCCGCCAGTTCGTCACCGGTGACAGGGCGCGGCCAGTCAAAGAACCCGCCGACGAAGGCTTTCTAGACACCCTTTCTCTCCGCCGACAGCAATGCCAGGATCGGCGCGAGCGCGAACCAAAGAGTTCGCCTCTCACGCCGTCTCTCATCGTCGTCCCGGCCCTCGACACACACTACCGGGACGCTGATAGCCTCTCTACCGAGCAAGCGAGTACACTCCAGGCTCGCGTACTCGCACGTCTCTCTTCGTTAGCAGATGGCTATGACGTGCCGATTCTGCTTACCTGGACAACTGCCGACGAGTTCGCTGCCCCCATCGAACGGGCGACTGACCAGCAGCTTCTGTGTGAACGAACTCGGATGGGAGCACGGTTGTGTCGTATTCGGAGTTGCCGGGTGGGTTGGAGGAGTTTCGAGTCGTTGGGCAAAGTGATTCTAACTTTCTGGGGAATGGGAAATCAGGGGGTGCGAAGGAGATGCGGGAGCATCTGGTGATGAACTTTAAGGAGAAGGGGATCAGATAGGATGCTATAAAATGTTTAATATCTTATTTTAAAATAAAACTATAATATACATGTACATTAATTGCTAGTTATTTATTATCGATATGAAATCGGGAGCAATCGGGAAAGTGCATGGCGACTTTGACACAATCGATACCTCTGAATTCCCCGTTGAGGATAAAAAACACGGAAAAACTATCCGATCCAGTCTTAACATTGGCAAAACTGAAACCGATCTGTACGGTCACAAAGTGGTAAGTGGCCGAGCTGCAGAAGAAGATGCAAAGGAGACGGAAACGTACGGTATCAACGAAGATGGGGAGATTGGTCTCGCAACGAAGCGAATTGAAGTACTGACCGAAATTACCGATCTGTTCTGTGTTTATGGAGAATACGCAGTAGTTGAAAGTAAGCAGAAGACTTTCGCCTTCGATTTGCTCGGCAAAACGACTGGAACGACCATCGAGAAGGTTGAATTCGATATTCAATCGCTGGTGGATTCGCATCCAGACGCGACATACTGGATGGGTGGTTTCTACGACCGTCATGGTGACGTCAGCACAGGCGATGGCTACGGTGATGGCGACATCTTCGAAGACGAAGATATTGGGGACGTTCTTCGAGACGCCGCTAAGAATCGAATCGGGATGCGGTTCGATTTTGAGAACCAGATGGTTAAAATGATGGTCACGGAGACAGGCTACGCCGAGGTGTACCAACCGAGTGACTTTAGCACGCTCGAATTCAGCCGCCTTATCAGCGAAATCTTGTTGCCGCACGCGGAATAGGAGGAGATCAATGACACAAACTCAATCGGAGACTGCATTTCACGCGATCGTCGAGGCAGGTGTATTGAAGAAGCTCATCGCACCACCTGTTGAACTGGCAAACGACAAGGCAGCGAAGTTCCGCTGGTCGGAGAATCACCTACAAGTCTGCTCCGTAGACGGCGCTCAGGTCATGATGGTAGATCAGATCGTGCGTCCGTCCGCGTTCGAGAGTTACGAGTTCTTCCGATCTGGAGAGGTCATCTTCGGAACGGCCTGTGGACGGCTTGCACCGCTCCTCAAAACTGCCGATGATGACACCTCCGTCGATCTAAAACTCGACGATGAAGCTGGTCGCCTCGACGTCAGATTTAACGACGTAAGTTATTCGCTCGGTGGTGTAGATACGAGTTCAATCGCGGAACCCAATCTACCCGATCTGGAATTTTCGGTTCAAGCACAGACTCACAGCTCGATCTTCAAGCGGAGTCACAACATCATTGGATCTGTCAGCGATGTGCTGACGTTCGAAGCAGGAGATGGCAGTTTTCGAGTTCATGGCTCCGGGGACATCGACACGGCGGAGATCGCACCCGAAGTCACGCTCGATCAGGACGAACTACAGGCAGACGGTGTCGGTGTCTTCTTAGAAGAAGGGGCTGACCTTGTCTCCTCCCAGTTCAGCGATGACTACATCAGAATCCTGACTTTGTTCCTTCCCGACGACTATTCCACCATCTCGCTTAGCGATGATCTCCCTCTGCGGATCGAGACACGACGGGCAAATGCTCGAATTTCGACTGAGATACTCATCGCACCAAGATTGGACGAGTCCTCATAGCACGATAGCACCTCTAATAAAATAGAATTCTGTAAATATTAATTCTAAAACTCCTAGTATAAATTTGTGTAGAACTTAGAGTCCTATTGTATGGGATCGGTTCGTTAGAACCTCCAGACTATCATTCTGAATACGGAATTTCTCATTCGAACCTTCGCACTATTATTGCAGGATATATCGTATAGAAAATATTCCGATAGTAACCACTATTCCAAAAACAACGAGTATAAACACTATGTCAAAAGCATGTGGAATCCCTGGTTGTCTGTTTGGTTGCATTTTTATAAATTGAAGCGCTGGAGAAATAATTGAGACGGCAAGTACAGCCACTGCTGCTTTTATTACTGGCAGAATGTCGTCCCTACTATTGTCTAATCTGTTATATTTGGATGTTTGCTTGTGAATACTATTCTTTGCTGTCTGTGCTTTCCCCGAATTCGTTACATCAATAAGAGAAGGTACTCCTCTTCGACCCCAGAGATAGCAGCCTTCGGTGTCTTCCGACCGTTTTCTATCGGTTCGCCAGCCGTTCTTCGGACTGTGTTTTACCGTCACCGTCCGGCGGTTGTGACATCGCGTCGTAATCGACCGGTACGGACGTGACACCGACTATCCTCGTGGTTTCTTCTTGCTGTGTTTCGGGACTCTCTTTCGCGTCGGTCACCGAGAGAATCGCACCTGCACCACCCAGTAGCATCAACAGGACGAGCAGTATCGCTAGTATCCGCTTGTTTCGTAAACTTTCGTTCATTTTCCCCACCCGCGCCAGTGGCGCGAACGAACTACGCTCGTCGTCGTCTTAGAAGTGTCGTCCGCTCTGAATCTTCTACGAACCGCACCGATTCGCTACTCGTCCGTGCAGGTGTTGGTGAGTTTCCGAACCAACCAGACGAACGACAACACCGCTAACCCAGTCAAAATATGTCTCGCCAGTTCACGCCACCCCGCCGATTCTTGTTTTTGCTCCATGGGGTTTCAGTCGGGAGAGACGCGGAAGTCGGTTGTGGCAGGTTAGTCGTCGGTCGTTGCTGTCGCGCTCGTCTCAGTAGTCGAATCCGAACGGTCGTGGTCGTCGGCCATCGCTCACGTGTACTCGTCCGTCGAGGTCAGCGAATCGAGACAGCCGGAAAGTCCGACCGAGAGGATGCCAGACCCGCAAATCATCACGTCGCGTCGTCTCATCAGTTCAAGATATTTACACTTCGGTATAAGATTTCAGCCCGATTGTAGTTCAGTTGCATTCGCGTTCGCTCCGCGTTTCTCGCCCTTTCCTCGATTCCACGTCTTCGAGGGTTTCGTTCTCCAACAGCAGGTCAACTCGGCGTTCGAACTCTCGCTCGTCGATTTCGCCGCTGGCGTATCGCTCGCGGAGCGTGTCGAGGGCGTCCTGTTGTTCGTCCTGCTCAGAGTCGTCCTCCCGCCAGTCGCTCTTGTCCTTTCGTCCGAACAGCGACTGCGAGAGAATCGTCAGGACGGGGAGCACCACGGCGTACCCGATGACGAACACCATCCAGAACCAGTCGTAGCCTAGAAACAGCGCGGTTAGCGCGACTCCGAGGACGAGAAGCGAAACGATAGCCGGAACCTGGTCGGCCAATCGCTCGGCGTTTTCGGGCGAGTCGGTCATACAGTCGGCTTTCGGCACGAATCATAAAAACACTGTCACTGGTTGGGCGAGGGTTCTTACCGCCTGCGACCTACTCTCTCACATGGCAAACCGCGTGCCATCGGGGCCGGAGGGGGTACCGTTTCTGGGGTCGAGTCTCCACTACGCCGACGACCCGCTGGGATTCATGGAGCGCGTCGCCGAGGAGTACGGCGACGTCGCTCGCATCGACGTGTACAATCAGGAGGTGTACCAAGTCACTGACCCAGAGGCGATTCGTCGCGTGCTCGTGACGAATGCCGGGAACTACCACAAACCGAGTTTGGGCGGCGACGAAGGATTGGGCGGACTGCTCGGCGACGGATTGCTGACGAGCAACGGAGAGCACTGGCAACGCCAGCGAAAAGTGATGCAACCGTCGTTCTACGGCGATAAACTGAACGAGTACGCCGACGTCATCGTCCGCGATACCGAGGATCTGGCCGACTCGTGGCACGACGGAGAACACGTCGATATTCACCGCGAGATGTCCCTGCTCACGCTTCGAATCGTGGTCGAGAGCCTGCTGGGGGCGCGAATCGACGGTATGGAGCGTACCATCCGCGACGCCCTGCTGGAAGTCGGCGAGCGCTTCCAACCCGGCCCGCAGGGGTTCGTCCCCGAGGAGATGCCGACGCCGCGAAACGTTCGCTATCGCCGGTCGGTCGAAATTCTGAACCGAATCCTCCGCGAGGTTCGCAGACAACACGACGTTCGCGGTGCGGACGACGACTTGCTCGGGGTGCTTCTCGGGGAGCAGGAAGACGGACGACTGGACGACGAGCAGATTCGCAACGAAATGATGACGATGTTGCTCGCGGGGCACGACACGACGGCGCTGACGCTCACCTACGCGTGGTATCTCCTCTCGAAACACCCGGAAGCGAAGCGAATGTTCCACGACGAACTCGACTCAACGTTCGATGGTTCGCCGACGGTCGCCGACCTCGGGGAACTGGAGTTCCTCGAACAAATCGTGTTGGAGACGATGCGCCTCTATCCACCAGCCTACGTCATCTATCGACAGGCCGAGGAGGTCGACGAACTTGCTGGATTTCACGTTCCTGCCGAAACCGTCGTCGCTACGCCGCAGTGGGTCGTCCACCGCGACGACCGATTTTTCGACGCCCCCGAGGAGTTCCGCCCGGAGCGATGGACGAGCGAGTTCCAGCGGGAACTCCCCGAGTTCGCGTACTTCCCGTTCGGTGGCGGCCCGCGCAAATGCATCGGCGACGGGTTCGCCATGCGCGAGGCGAAACTCGTGTTGGCGTCGCTCGGGCGCAGATTCGACTTCGAACTCGTCTCCGACGCGCCACTGTCGCTGGTTCCACTCGTCACTATCCATCCGGAAAATCCGGTCGAAATGACGGTTCGCGCTCGTTAATCCAGTTTTCGAACGACGTAGGAGATGCCGATTCCGGTTGCCAACAGCACCGCGAGGTTGAACGCCGCGTTGAACAGCGGACGGTACTGGTCGGCGACGAACGTCCGAATGACGGCGAGCGCACTCATGTAGAACTGGAAGAGGGCGACGATAGCGAGAAAGACGAGGAGCACGAGAGCACCTCGATAGAGATACCCGTGCACGTTCCTGCCGTCCGTCGGTTGAGTGTCCGGTTCGTCGTGGGGTGTAGTCGGTTCTCGATGCGCTTCCTCGATTGATGTAGATTCGGTTTCAGTCATGATTCCTCCGTGCGACTGCGACCGCAACGACCAGCGCGACGAGACCAGCGAGGGCGGTAAAGCCCGGTTGGCCGTCGGTGGCGCTGACGGTTGTCGTCTCCTTGTTCGCGTTCGAACCGTCCGAGAAGTCCGACACCGATAGTTCGACTTCGCTGCGCGTTTGGTTGACCGAGAGTTTCTCGGACGGGTCTAAGTTCGCGGCGCTTCGGGCCGACCCGACGACGACGCCGTCCTTCCAGAGGACAGCGTCGAGATAGTAGTTGTAGCCGTCCGGCACCGTCAGCGTGGCTGCCGGACTCGCGGTTCGTCCGGCCTCGATTTCGCCGACGGGCACCGAAACGCGGTCGGCAACGATGTTCGAATCGGCTTGCCGCGCCGTGAACACGACACGGACGTTTTCGGAGGCGTCGTCGCCTTGGTTCGTCAGGTAGGTCGAAACGTTGAGCGTGGTTCGGTCGTTTCCGGCGTCGGCGATGGAGTACTCGACTGGCGGGAACCCGCTCGTCTCGTCCTGCCAGTGGAACGCGACGTTCGTCTCCGCGTAGGCCGGTTTGAGGCTCCCGACGCCGTTGACCTCTTTGACGCCTTCGGCGATTCGCTCGCCGTCGCGGAAGACGACGGTTTCGATGCGGTAGTCGCCGCGTCGTTCGACCGAGACGTTCTGCGTCACGCTCGTCTCGCGTCGGCCTTCGATGGTCGGGACTTTCTTTTCGACGGTCGTCTCGACCAATCCGGAGTCCGCGTGGATTGCGCGGACGAGAACCGTGACGTTTTCTGCCGGGCCTCCGCGATGGTCGAGGCGCGTCTCGACGGCCAGCGTTGCAGTGCCGCCGGAAACGGCACCGGGTGCGATGGCGACGTCCTCGATGTGGAGGTGACTGGTGCGAACGTCCTCGGGGGATTGGTCGGCGATTGCACCGGGAATCAGGACGCTGACGAGCAGCGACGCTATCACGACGACAGCGATGCCGCCCGCCAGTAGTCGTTCGCGGTTCATGTCCGATTCGTTGTATATTCGGGCAAATACTTTGTGGTCTGACACGTCGCACTCGTCAGTCCGAACCGAGCAATTCACCCCGGTGGAGTACATAGCCCGTGGCATGAGCACGGAGAACGCTGGGGGGAAAGTTCGGCTTGGATTGGCGCTAGCGCTCGGCGTCGTCGTCCCCGGGATGGCGAAGTACACCCTCACTGAGATGGGATACGGACTGGTTGGAACCGCCGTCTTCTACACCGGTTATCTCACCGCCGCAGTCCTCATCTGGTACATCTGGGTCAGACCGCTAGAACTGACGGGGTCGAGCGGGGCATAGCGGAAGTTTAAAGGAGAACTCACACCGACTTTCGGACAGGAATGTTCGAGCTCGTCCCTCTCCCACTCATCGACGACTTTCTCATCAAGTACAACGTGGGACATGCAGTTTTCGTCCTGTTCGCGCTGTCACTGCTGGCCGCGATTCCGCTGAAGTCCCGGAAAGTGCTGTCGCTGAACAGCATCACGTTCGGCCTGCTGTTCCTCATTGTGGTGTCGATGGGTGCTCCGGCCTACTTCGCCTATCTCGGCGTCACACTGCTGGTCATCGCCCCACTGCTGTTCACGACCGCGAGCAGATAGGATAGAACGCCTTTTTTCCTTGGAGATAGACGGTTTGGCTATGGCAGACGACTTGACAGCCACGCTTCACACGAATCACGGCGACATCGAGGTTCGACTGTTCGACGAGCGCGCACCCCGCACCGTCCAGAACTTTGTCGGACTGGCGACGGGCGAGCGCGACTGGACCGATCCGAAATCCGGCGACAAAGTCTCCGATGAACCGCTCTACGACGACGTGCTGTTCCACCGCATCATCGACGACTTCATGATTCAGGGCGGCGACCCGACCGGAACCGGACGCGGCGGTCCCGGCTACCAGTTCGACGACGAGTTCCACCCCGAACTCACCCACGACAGTGCGGGCACCCTGTCGATGGCGAACGCCGGACCGAACACCAACGGTTCGCAGTTCTTCATCACGCTAGACGCCACGCCCCACCTCGACAACAAACACTCCGTCTTCGGCGAGGTCATCGACGGGATGGACGTGGTCGAAGAAATCGGCTCCGTGGAGACCGACCGACAGGACAAGCCGAAAGACGACGTCGTGCTGAAGTCCGTCGAAGTTCACGAGTAAACCGTTCTACTTCGACTGCGGCGTGAGCTTTTTTGGGCTCGGCTTGTTCGGTAGCTCTGCTTTCATGATGGACTCCGTCCCCGTGGTATTTGGCTGGTCATTGTTGCTAGACGCAGGCCATGCTCTCGTTCACGCGGAACTCATTTTTGAAGGTGAACCGTTTCCAACTGCTAGACTGACGGCGCTCGGATGTGGCTTGTGCCTATCAGTAGTAATCACCACCACACTACCGGTTTCAACACCGAGTTCCAAACATCCGTCTCAGTACGAAGTAGCGTTGCTCAAACGATAGCATTCGTCTTGCCAGAAAACACGTCGTCTCACTGTCTTCGTGCGAACCTTTTTACGGGAAAACGACTCAATCGAGCAACACCCCGATGCCCGACGACAGAAACGCGATTCGGAACGCCTACGACCGAATCACAGACACCTCCCTCGCCGAGCGAAGTCGAGCGGGCGACGACACGACCCTGCTCGCCGAGTTTTGCGACCACCTTTCGGACGACGCCCGCGTTCTCGACGCCGGGTTCGAAATCCGCAGGAAGCGACTCGTGAACGACTCGCTGGGAGACAAAACCGGTTTCCTCCTCGCACGGAAACCGCCGCGAGAGCGCTAATCGTCCGATTCGCCGACCGACTCGCCGGCGGATTTGCCAGCGGAGTCACCAGCAGATTCGCCGGAACTTCCATCCACGGGTCTGTCGGGCGTTACCTCAGCGAGTTCGGACGGCATGCCGAGGCGGTACTCCGCGTCGGAGTCGCCGAGTTCGGTGCGACCGCGGCGAATCGCCACGTCGTCGTTCAGGTGCAGGCGCACCGCTTCCAGCAGGGCGTCGGCTTCGAGGGGTTGTCCGCGCTCGCGCATCGTCTCGATGCTGGTGTCGTCGGGGACGTTGAAGACGCGCTGGGTGACGATTGGACCTTGATCTAAGTCGGTCGTCACGTAGTGTGCAGTGACGCCAGCGACGCGGACACCGGCCTCTTTCGCCTGTCGGTAGGCTCTCGCGCCGGGGAACGCCGGAAGCAGGCTCGGGTGAACGTTGATGATGCGGCCTTCGTAGCGGAACACAACGTTCGGACTAAGGATTCGCATGAAGCGAGCGAGGACGACGAGGTCGATGTCGTAGTCGTCCAGCAGGGTGAGCAGGCGCTCTTCGTCGTGGACGCCTTTCCCGTCGCCCACGTCGTGGAAGGGAATGCCGTGGTTTTCCGCGACCGGTTGCAGGTCGTCGTGGTTGCCGATGACGACGCCGATTTCTGCGTCGAGGTCGGCGCGCGCATCGAGCAGTCGCCGGAGGCAGTGCGATTCCTTCGTCACGAGGACGGCGACTTGCCGGGTGTCGCGCTCCGCCGGGAAGCGGACTCGCACGTCCACACCCAGGTCGTCGCCGAGGGCGGCGAGGTCGCGCCGGAGCTGGTGTTCGCCGACTTCCATCTCGCTGGTTTCGACCTGCATCGTCATCCGGAAGATGCCGTCGCGAACCGCTTGGTCAACGTCCTCGATATTGATTCCGCGCTCGAAGAGGAGGGTCGTGATTCGGGCGACGAGTCCAGTGTCGTCGTCACCGACGACGGTGATTTCTGTCAGCTCTCGGGGGTTCATCGCGTCACCTGCCGAAGGCGGCGTACAGTCATGAAGACAGTGTATCGAAGCCGACGAACAAAAACGTTGCCGACGGTGCAAAATTTCCGGTACTCCCTTCGGATTTCACGCCGGGCCTGACGTGGGTGAAGGCATCCCTACCGGAACCGTTCCGCGAGGCGCGATACACGAACGTGTACAACGAAATCGTTCCAAAAGAGTTTTTGAACACAGACGCGCAGGGACAGGTGATGACTGCCTACACCGCGACAGTGACGGTTCGGCTGAAGCAGGGCGTCCTCGACCCCGAGGCGGAGACGACCCGGCAAGCGCTGGAACGACTCGGCTTCGATTTGGAATCGCTTCGGTCGGCCGACGAGTTCGAAATCGACCTCGACGCGGCCTCTGCTGGCGATGCGGAGGAACGCGCGGGAGAGATGGCCGAACGCCTGCTCGCCAACCCAACCATTCACGACTACACGGTGGCCGTCGAGGAACGATGACGGTCGCTATCGTCCAATTCGGCGGGAGCAACTGCGACCGAGACGCGGAACGCGCGCTCTCGCACCTCGGCATTGACGCCGAACTCGTCTGGCACGAAGACGGCCTGCCCGCGGACGCGAGTGGCGTGATGCTCCCCGGCGGTTTCTCCTACGGCGACTACCTCCGGGCGGGGGCCATCGCCGCCAACTCGCCGATTATGGCCGAGGTGCGCGAGGCCGCCGAATCGGGTATTCCCGTCCTCGGCGTCTGCAACGGCGCGCAAATCGGCTGTGAGTCGGGACTGACTCCCGGCGCGTTCACGACCAACCGAAGCGCGCGCTTCCAGTGTGAGCATGCCTATCTGCGCGTCGAAAACGCCGACACGCCATGGACGTCTGCGTACGACGAGGGCGAGGTTATCGAAGTTCCCATTGCGCACGGCGAAGGCCGATTCGAAATCACGGACGACGAGTACGACGAACTCGATTCTGCAGGCCGAGTGCTCTTTCGCTACTGCGACGAAGATGGAAACGTCACCGACGAAGCGAATCCGAACGGGTCGAAAGGAAACGTCGCCGGAATCGTCGGCGAATCGAACACCGTCGCGGTCATGATGCCGCATCCGGAGCGAGCAACCCTCCCGGACATCGGCGGGATGGACGGCGAAGGCGTCCTGCACGGGTTCGCCTGAGACGGTTCCGTTTCACCGTTCTCACCGACCGGACGAAAAGACACGGCCGAGACGGGGGAGTTCGCGGGAAATTGCGCGTCGTTTTATCAGACAGAACCCAGCGAAGATGACGAAGAAGCCGAGTGCGGTGAGTGGTGTGACGGTTTCATCGAGGAATAGAAACCCGGCAGTCGCCGCGAAAACCGGCGCGACGTAGGAGACGAGGTTGATTTCGATGGGGCCGAGGCGTTCCAGCAGGTCGAAGTAGACGAGAAAGCCGATTGCACTGGCGGCGATGGAGAGGTAGACCAAGGCCGCGATTGCCGTGGGCGTCCAATTCACGGCGGCGAACGATTCGCTCGGGCGAGCGATGCTGATTCCGTGCATCATGAGCGCGCCGAGCACCATCGACCACGCTTCCATCGTCTCGATGGGCAGTTCGGCGTCGATTCGTCGCGTGAGGACGCTTCCGAAGGCGAACAAGAGCGCGGCCAACAGGACGAGGATTTTGCCGACGAAATTGTCGGCGAGCAGATTGTTCGGGTTCGGTTGGCTGAGTATCGCAACGCCGACGAGTCCGAGCAGGAGACCCACGATTCCGGACGGTTCGAGTCGTTCGCTGGGGAGGAGAACGCGCGCGAAACCGGTCGTTAGAACCGGAGAAAGGCTGACGATAATCGCGGCGACTGCGCTTGTCGTCTCCGTCTCGCCGACGAAGAGGAAGGCGTGATAGCCCGCAATCATCAGTGCACCGCCGACGAGAACGAGATACCACTCGTCGCGTGTTTCGGGAAGCCATCGGTCGGTGGCGTAGATAGCGTAGGCGAGCATCAACACGCCAGCGATGTCGTACCGGATGGCCGCGAATAACACCGGTGGGAAATCCTTCAGACCGACCTTGATAGCCATGAACGCAGACCCCCACACTGCGGCGAGGAAAACGAATAGCAGGGCGTTTCTGTACCGGGTCACTCTCCGACATCTTCCTCGGGTGGGTGAGTAGCTTTCGAAACCCATCCTCGAATGCCGCATTCGGAACAGCACTTTCGGAACGGTGCTTTTGAAACTACTTTTCAACCTATCGACAACTCACGGATAGATTTATATTTATTGGTTTATATATGAGGACGAACCCCCGTTACAACGGTGGTTCATGGGTAAAATCGGGCTGGCAACCCGCAACCACTGCTTTGGATTATGCCGACGAGCGACGCTGGTCGCGAATCGTTTTCAGCACGTCCTGTCGAGCGATGATGCCGACGAGTGTACCGTCGTCGAGCACCGGCAGGCGGTTGATGTCGGACTCGGCGTCGGCCAGCAAGTCCAAAATGTAGTCTAAATCGTCGTCCGGCGACACCGTCACCACGTCCTTGCTCATGATCTCGCTGATCGGTTTTCCGGCGTTCTTAACGAGGTCGAGGCTCGCGTCGAGTTCGTCCCACGAGAGGTCGATTGCGTATTCCAGACTTTCGAGGAACGGCGGAAAACCGACCGGAATCCACAGGGTTCGGTCGCTTGGTTGGAAGAGGTGGACGAGGTCGTGCTGGGTGACGATGCCGACCAGTTCTCCGTCGTCCACCACCGGATAGCCGTTGAAGTCGGCGCGGCCGAGGCGCGTCAACACTTCGCTGATTTCGTCGTCGGGCGCGACGGTTTCGACCCCCGTCGTCATCAAATCGTTGGCCGTGATTGCCATAGTTAAGGGGAGGTAGTCGTCCGGCGTAAATCTTGTTGCGACAGCGAGGGGATGAAATCGAAAGGAGCAGTCGAAACGTGTGAACTGGGTTCACAGATCGAAGGTACTGTGACTGCACGAGAACGAACCGAGATTGCCGCGACCGCAGACGAATAAACTGAGGTTTCTGCAACCGAAGATTGCGCCTAGAAGTTGCGAAAGACAGCCAAAGAAACCACATTCTACGCGGGGCGTGACATGCGTTCTAGCATCTACTGGCTACTTCTTTCCATATCGTCGTCGTCATTCGGTACGCAAAAGAACGATGACACCGTATTCCTACGTATGGTCTCGGCCGCCACGGCGCTCGGCTTCCTCGTCATCGTCCTCATCAACACCGTCATCACGGCGGTTGTCGTCCGATTCTTCCGGCTTCGCCTCTCCACGAAGTGGGGTGCAATCGTGTACACCCTCCTACTGGTTCCCCTCGTCTACATCGCCACGACCATCCTGCTGAGTGGCGCGATCGGACTCGGTGGATCCGGAATTCGGGATAGAGGTACCGCACTCATCCTCGCTTGGGTGCTCCCGTTCACCCTCGGCATCTCCATCGACCTGTTCTGGATGCCCCCGCCCGAGGAAATCGACCTACCTGAAGAGCCGCGCGACCACCAACAGAGTCGCTGAGGGGACGACTGTCAGCCAGCCCACGCCCGCGACGACCGCGACGGCTTCCCAGAGGTATACGACGCTCGCCGGGCCGACGACGACCGCGGTCAGGACGGTGCCGACGATGGCGCGGAACCACGGTGCTGGTGCCCCCTGAAGAACGACCAGCGCGTTGATGATGTCGAACACGAGGAAGAAAACGACGAGCGTCCGCGCGCGGACGCGAAGTCGCGCCGACCGCTCCGGCTGTTCCGGTCGGTTGAAAACGGGCACGATGAGACGAATTTCGTCGGGGAACGTCATCGGTGGTAGATTCATCGGGGGGAGCGTGAACCCGAGTCCCGAATCGTCGTCCCGGTCTGCCATGGTGGTTGTACGACCCCGACCCTGAAAACTACTCCTCTGCTCTCACTGCTCGTCGGCGTCGCTCGTGACGCGCTCGATGGTCGAAACGACGTTGTCGATGACGGCCTCGGGCGATTGCGTTGCGTCCACGCGAACGAAGCGTCCCGGCTCCGCGTCCATCAGTCGTTCGTAGTTCGCCTGCACTTCTGCGAGGAATCCGGCCTGCTCGAACTTGTTCGTCGCGCCGCTTCGCGCCGCCCCGGTTTCCGGGTCAACGTCGAGGTAGATGGTACAGTCCGGCGGTCGCGTCCACGGCTTGTGGACGCCGACGATGTACTCCATGGGTCGCGTGACGTGGCCGTCCAGTGCGACCGCTTGGTAGGCGTATCGGGAGTCCGAGTAGCGGTCGGAGATGACGAGGTTGCCGTCTTCCAGCGCGGGCCGAACCGTCTTCGAGAGGTGGGCCGCGTGGTCTGCGGTGTACAGGAACAGTTCGGCGATGGAGTCCGCGTCGTCGTCCTCGATAGATCGATCGACGGCCTCGCCGTACCACGAATCGGTCGGTTCGCGAGTGAACACCGCGTCGGGAAACTCTTCGTGAAGCACTTCCCAGACGGTGGTTTTTCCGCTCCCGTCCAGTCCCTCCAGCGTTATCAGCATGGTCGAACCTTCGAGTTGGGAGGTAAAACCTTCCGGGTTTCGATGGTGGATTGCGTCTTCGAAGCCGGTAGGAAGGATCGTCGAGACGTTCGTGGCAGATACTTTTACGAACTTTCACGTTCATAGTTTCGGTATGAATGTTCTCGTCGTTGGTGGAACCGGGTTTATCGGTCGGAATCTCGTCCGCGAGTTGAACCACCGCGGCCACGACGTGACGGTGCTCGCGCGAAATCCGGACGAGACCGACTTTCCGGACGGCGTCGAGTGCGCGATGGGCGACGTAACCGCGCTCACGTCCATCGAGAGTGCATTCGAGGGACAGAACGCCGTCGTCAATCTCGTCGCGCTCTCGCCGCTGTTCAAAACGCCGCGAGGGGCGACGCACATGAGCGTCCATCTCGGCGGAACCCAGAACGTGGTGCAGGTCGCCGAGGAACAGGGCGTGGAGAAAATCGTCCAGATGAGCGCCCTCGGGGCGGACCCGACTGGACCGACCGAGTACATTCGGGCGAAAGGGCAGGCCGAGCGCGTCGTCAAAGACTCCGACTTGCGATGGACGATTTTCCGCCCATCGGTCGTCTTCGGCGACGACAGCGAGTTTCTCTCGTTCACGAAGAAACTCACGCCGCCGTATCTCGCGCCGCTTCCCGGCGGTGGGAAAACGCGCTTCCAACCCATCTGGATAGGCGACTTCGCGCCCATACTTGCGGACGGACTAGAGGAGGAACACGACGGAGAAACCTACGAAATCGGCGGCCCCGAAACACTGACGCTCGCGGAGGTCGCGAAACTCGTCCGACGGGCGAACGGACAGTCGGTGACGGTCGTTTCCGTTCCGATGTCGCTGGCGGGTGCCGGGTTGAAAATCGGCGGCGCGATTCCGGGCGTTCCGATGGGTGCAGACCAGTATCGGTCGCTGAAGTTCGACAATACGGTTCGGAAGAACGACGCTACTGCGTTCGGCGTTGACCCCGATTCGATGACGACACTTGCCGAGTATCTGCGAATCGACTAACTGATTCCTGCCCGATTCGAATCGGCGTCGAACAGCGCGCGCGGATCTATCAATAATATTATTACTTTGGACATATCCACGTTTGATAATCCCTGCGTCGTGGACATATGCAGACTTAAAGAGGGGGTGTCTGCGTTCTGTCGAGATATCTAACAAAGCACTGGTAAAATACCGTCCTAAGGCCTTTACGGCATGGACATATTTTTAAGTAATACATCAAACACCACAAGCTTTATACCGTATTTGGTTCTGGTGTTCTCTCAACGGAGAACGGTACCGAAAAATGAAACTCGCGATGATCGGATTCGGTCAGGCAGGCGGAAAAATCGTTGACAAGTTCCTGGAATACGACCAGCGAACACAAAGTGGCATCGTGCGTGCCGCTGTCGCGGTCAACACTGCCCGCGCTGACCTCATGGGCTTACAGCACATTCCGGAGGAAAATCGGGTGCTCATCGGACAGTCCCGCGTCAAAGGTCACGGCGTGGGTGCGGACAACGAACTCGGCGCGGAAATCGCCGAAGAGGACATCGACGAAGTACAGGGCGCTATCGACAACATCCCCGTTCACGAAGTCGATGCCTTCCTCATTATCGCCGGAATGGGCGGCGGTTCGGGCAGTGGCGGCGCACCAGTC
>CAYNQM010000064.1:0-18237 GCA_964399275.1 uncultured Haladaptatus sp. | reverse complement strand
GCCTCGATCATCGCCTCGGCCCGCTCCTTGTTCGCCTTCGACCACTTGCTGTCGGAACGCCTGGGCGTGAACCGGCGCGTGTACGTCTCGTTGTCGATGCCCTTGATTAGACCGTCGATCCACCCAAAACAGAGCGCTTCCTCGACCGACTCGCCGTAACCGATGCCAGACTGCTCGGCGTCGACCTTGTGGTACCCAACCCAAAGCGTATCGGCCGTCTCGTGGTGCTCCTCCAGCCAGGTGCGGAACTCGTTGCGAGATTCGAAGAATATTGGATCCATGGTTCAAGAAAGACGTCCTGCGTCTATAATCCTACTCCGAATGTGGGCGCCAGTGGAGATTTTCAGCGGATTGGAGAGGTGAAGCATGGCTTCGGTAACGCCTTCGCCTATATCTAGCATGGAAAGTGCTGACTCACCCATTTGTTGTCAGGAACGACGATTTTGAGACGTTCGAATTCGGCTGCCTCACGCCCGAAAGATCGAGTCGTTCGACAGGTGAACCGGAGTCTGTAGCGCCCATTGCTGTCGCGAGCTACTCCGCGAGCGACAGTAATGTGGCTCGCGGAAGGGTTTGTGGTATGGAGGAGGCAGTCTCGCCGCAAGCGAGGAAGCGTCTTCGCGTCGTTCGAACCCTATGGTAGCCGTCTGTTTCTCCCCCGCCTCGTACACGCACGGCAAAAGTGGCGTTCGATACGCGAACCGCGAGCGTCGGTTGACTCATTCCTCGATGGCACGATGCGGTGCGATGTGGGGGCCGGTCGAACTCTCGGTATCGACATCGGCGTCCACACGAAAGACATCGGCGAGCAATCCGTTCGTTACGACGTCCTTCGGTGGCCCCCAGTCGTACAGTTCTCCGTCCTTCATCGCGACGAGATTGTCCGCGAATCGGGCGGCCTGCCCGATGTCGTGGAGGACGATACCGACGGTGACTCCTGATTCATGGTTGAGCGTCCGAACCACCTCCATGACCCGAAGTTGGTGATGGAGGTCGAGATACGTGGTCGGCTCGTCAAGCAGGAGAATATCCGTGTCCTGCGCGAGCACCATGGCGATCCACGCGAGTTGTTTCTGCCCCCCGCTGAGATTGTTCATCTCCTCGTCGCGGAGATGGCCCACACCGGCCAACTCGATTGCTCGCTCGACGGCCTCACGGTCGGTCTCCGAGGCGGCTTCGAAGAATCCGCGATGCGGATATCGTCCGTGGAAGACCAAGTCTTCGACCGTGAGACTTCCCGGGGAACTGTTCTCTTGGGAAAGAAGCCCGAGCCGTTGTGCGAGCTGCTTCGACTCCATCGATTGGATTCGATTTCCATCGAGGAGGATACGACCGCTTTCGGGAGCGAGTTGATCCGCCATCGATTTCAGGAGCGTGCTCTTTCCGGATCCGTTCGGCCCGACGAGGGCCGTAACCTCGCCGGCCGGTATCACGACGCTCTCGCACTCGACGACTGGCTCAACCGAGGTCGGATACTTAATCGTGAGTTCCTCGCCCATCAACTCACTCGCCGACTCGGAGTCACTCGCCGACGCCGTACGCTTCGAAACCGAGCGGTCGTTGCTCTCGTCGTTCGTCGGGTCGGTCTCGGTTGGCCGACCGACCTCAGCTGGTGAGTCCGAGACGTTTGTCTGGCGTTCGGCCATCAGATTTCACCCATCTTGTCCTGTTTGCGCATGAGATACAGGAAGTACGGTCCACCAATGAGACCGGTGACGATGCCGACCGGAACTTGCACGGGATTCAGCGCGAGTCGCGCACCGACATCGGCCGCGACCATTAACGCCGGGCCAGCGAAGAGACAGCCGATAACGAGCTTCTTGTAGTCGCTCCCGACGACGTTCCGAACCATATGCGGGACGATAAGCCCGACGAAGCCGACGATTCCGGCGACTGCGATGCTCGCCGCGGCGGCGAGCACTGCGACACCCGAGAGAGCGAACCGAACCTTTTCGACGTTCATCCCGAGTGATTTTGCCGTATTTTCACCGAGGAGGAGAACGTTCAACTGCCGGGAGCTAATCAGCGCGAGCAACATCGCGACGGCCGTCCACGGCAGTGCCATCCTGACTTGCTCCCAGTCGGTTCCGGTCAACGACCCGGTCGTCCACGCGATAGCCGACTGGACGACGCCGATGTCGTCGGCGAAGAAGAACAGCGCCGTCTGAATCGAGCCGAAGATGGTTCCGACGATGACGCCCGCGAGGACGAGCCGAACCGGCGACGTCCCGTTCTTCCACGCGATGCCGTACACGATGACGAACGCGAGCGCGCCGCCCGCCGAAGCGATCAGCGGCAAGAACGCTGACAGCCCGGAGAACACCACGAGTGTGAGGAGGATTAGCAATCCTGCACCCGAGGAAACACCGAGAATGAACGGACTCGCGAGTTCGTTTCGCGTGACTGCTTGGAAAATCGCCCCCGAGACGGCGAGATTCATTCCGACGAGGATACCGACGAACACGCGGGGAAGGCGAATGTTCCAGACGATGAGGCTCTGCTTGTTCATCTCGGGAACTTCACCGCCGAACAAGAACGCATTCCATGCCTGACGGTTGAATATCACTTCGGGATTGAACACCGCCTGCCACGCTTCGACGAGCGTCATCGAGAACGCGCCAAAGCTCACTTGCAGGAGTCCCCCGACGACGACGACGACCACGCTCCCGAGACAGAGCGTAATCAGCGATGCATCGAACCACTCCAACAACCGGTCGCGACGAGAGGGTGTCGTCGCATCGCCGGTCGCTTCACTCACCATGTTGCTCGTCTCCTTCCAGCCACTGGCCGTCAGCGTCGATGTATTCACGAATCGAATCGTCGGCCATCGCGTCAAGGAGTTCTTCCTCGTTGACTGCGGCGACGACCGCTTCCGCATCGAGGTGGTCGGCCAGTGTTTCCTGGCCGGTTTCGGCTCGCGCCTCTATCTCCTCCGGCGTGATGTACGCGGAGAGCGAGGCATCGACGGCCGCCTCGCGCACGCGGTGGAATCGTTCGGAATCAACGTCCACGGGTGCGTTCTCGCCGTAGTATTCGTCGAACCACTCGATCCTCGTTTCTCGCTTGGCCCACTTTTCGTCGAGTTCGGCCCGGCGGCGCACCCAATCGACACCGTCGGCGACTTCCTCCCACCAACCGTCGTCTATCCGTGCGTCCGTAACGACTCGGCGTGCGACGCGCGCGCCGCGACCGGCCGCGATAATCGCCTGTTTGTCTGCTTCATCGGAGGGGGACGCAACGTAGAGTCCCGACACAGGGGTCGTTCCGTCGTCGTCGGCATAGCTGCGGTCGAATCGCTCGTGTTCTTCGTCGCCGTGTTCGTACGTCTCGAACATCGCCGCATCGTCTCCCAGTCCGCGCATGTACTCGCCGTCGTAGCGCGTCGCCGCGACGACTCGACGGGCGGTTACCGGCGTTCCCTCTTGCGGGGTGACGACGAACCCGCCGTCACCGTCGGTTCTATCGACCGACTCGACCAAGTCGGGAACGATTTCACAGCCTGCATTTTCGGCGTGTGCGTGCATCAGTTCGTACAGCGTTTCGAGGTCGATTCCCTCGGGGAAACCGAGATAGTTTTCGAGATGAGCACATCGCAGTAGGGAGGAGCGACCGCGGTCGAAAATCACCGTATCGAGTCCCTCCCGTGCGGTGAACACACCTGCTGAACAGCCTGCTGGCCCACCGCCGACGATAACCACGTCGTGGTCGTAGTCGGGTTCCGCCGTTTGGCCTTGGTCGGGTTCTTTCGTTTGATTCTGGTCGTTATCGGCTTTCTTCGCTTCGTCCATGTTCAGAACTCTCCGTTGACGATGTCCGCGACGCGCTGGCGGTCGAACAACTGTTCACCTTCCGGAGTTTCACCAAGTCCCTTCCACTCGCCGAACGTCTCCGGAAAGACCTGCTTGGCCGCGATTTCGGTCTGGAAGAGGTTGATAATCGGGCCTTGCACGTTCTTTCCACCTCGATAGACGCGCCCGTTTTGGACGGCCGTCAACTGGCTCCCGAGTTCGTCTTGGCGCATCACGTCAACGACGTTGGTCTGGAAGTCATCAATCGAATCAGTGTATCCGAATGCGTTGTTTGCGATGAGTACGTCGGGGTCTGCCTCCAGAAGCGCCTCGTAGTTGACTTGCCCCTCCATGCTCACGCCCGCTTGCTCCCAGACGTTGCTCAAGCCGAGGTCGTGGTATTGCTTCATCGCCATTCCCGGTTGTGTTGGGTCGTTGAGATAGAACACACCGGAACCGACGTACTGCTCACCAGGGATGAGGAACGCGAGTCCCACGCTAGGGCGTTCCTCGGCTGGCGGCAGTTGTTCGGAGATGGCCGACAACAGTTCGTCGTGTACCGTCGAGAACGCCTCGTAGCGCTCTCGTTCTCGAAACGCTGTGGCGACCTTCTCGAATGCTTCGTACAACGTGTAGTGGGGATAGTTCGGGCCAATCGACTCCTGTGGCCTGCGAATGAAGCTTCCGAGCCACGGCGCGACATTCTCCGCTAGTTCGGTGATGTCGGCTTCATCGAACCCGAAGTAGTTCTTCGCATTGTTCGGGTCAATGAGGTGAAGGTCGGCGTCTATCTGGTAGAACACCTCCTTGTCGTACTCGCCGTTCTGGCGGAGGGGAGTAATTCCGTCAACGTTCACCGAGACTCCCTGAAGTTCGTCGAGCATGTCCATCGGCAGGCTTTGTGTGTCCTGCATCCCGACGAGAGCGTCACCCTGCCCGAGTGCAATCATCATGTCCGCGTAATCCGCCCGGTAGACAACGACCGACTCGGGAACCGACTCGAAGGTTACCTCCGTTCGAGGCTCCATTTTGACAGTCCACGATTCTACTGACGAGGAGGTACCGGTGGAATCGTCCGTCACCACCGAACTGGTCGTGTCAGTTCCGGTCTGCGTCCCTCCGGTCTCCGAATCACCAGCACAGCCAGCGAGCAGGCCGCCGGTGACGACCGCACCGCCGTACTTCACGTAATCTCTCCGCGTCGGTGTCGCGTATTCCTCGGTGTCGCCACTCATCTTAGATGTCACCGTTAATGATGTCCGCAACCCGTTGGCGGTCGAATAACTGCTCGTTCTCGGGTATCTCCGGGTATGGGCCGTTGTCGTAGGACGGCCACTCGCCGAACTGCTCGGGATAGAGTTGTTTGGCGGTCATCTCCAACTGGAAGAGGTTCAGAATCGGCCCCTGATAGCGTGCACCCTGCGGGTGGACGCGGCCATCTTTGACCGCCGTAATCTTTGAAGCGACCGGATTGGATTCGAGCGTCGTGCGGAGGTCGCCCATGTCCGTCGTCGGAAGCATGCCTCCGAGGAGCAACATCACGTCGGGGTCGGCCTCCAGCAACGCTTCCAAGTCGATGACGGAACCGGATTCGACCGATCCCTCGAACGCATCGCGCGGTTCGAGGGGGCGCGTGTGCGAGGTGAGGAATCCGGGGTTGCTCAGCGTGTAGGCGTAGATGTCGCCTTCGATGTCGGCCGACCCGACCATCACCGCGGTCGGTCGTTCCGATTCGGGCGGGAGGTCTGCTTCGATTGTTGCGCCCATCTCAGTTCGAATCTCAGCGAGCGCCTCGTACCGCTCTTCTTCTCGGAACACCTGCGCGACTTTCTCGAACTGCTCCCACAGGCTGGGGTACTCGTAGTTTCCCTTCCAACTGTCCGGCGGCGTCTGCTGACGGGCGCTGAACGAGTTGCCGAACCACGGGCTGATGTTCTGCTCGATTTCCTCGATATCCGCCATGCTCCAGCTACCGAGTGCTAGCACTGACGCCGGGTCAGCGAGATGGACGTCGCTGTCCAATTCGTAGAGTTTCTCCTTGCTCACCTTCCACGAGGAGTACAACCCCGACCAGTCGAGCGAGACGCCGGGCAGTCGCTTCACGAACTGATTCCAGAGCTTGTCGTAGTAGTCGGGCGCGTGCATCGCGTTAATTCCGTCTCCACGACCGAGTGCGAACGCCATATCCGCGTGATGGGTGAGACGGGTGAACACCGTCTCCGGCGGCGATTCGAACTCGACGGTGCCGACCGGTGACATCGTCACCGTGTACGGTCCGCCCGTCGTTCCGTCGCTTTCCGACGTGGCTGAATCAGAATCTGCTTCCGTCTCAGTCGGCGTGGAATCCGAACCGTTGTTGCCCGTACAGCCCGCGAGCAAGCCACCGCCGATGACCGCGCCGCCGTACTTTAGATAGTCGCGTCGTGTTGGTACCCCGCGTCCGCCTCTTTTTTTGGACATGAAGTTTAGGCTCGCCTAAAGATTTAAAGCGCTTTCTATTTTAGGCTGGCCTAATCCTTGCTCGGTTGCTAATATAACAATATATCCTGCAAGAAAGGCATGATTTTACAATTAATACCACTATATATGTGATATTTCCATCCAGCATGGTCGAAACGGTGCCTCTCGCACTCGTCTCATCGACCCCATCGATTCAACTCAGCCAGACTCCTTTCCCAACTTTCAAAAATTCCTATACGAATTGGCGGCGAATCCCGTTCGATGACGACGTACACGATATTAGCGGACGTGAACGAGCAACGATTCCAGAATCCCCAGGAGTTGGGCGTCATCTGGGGTGAAATCACCGACGACATCGAATCGTTCGGTGGGGAACTGCTCGACAGCTACATTCTCATCGGGGACTATGACTTTCAAATCACGTTTCAGGCCGACAACGAGGACGCCGTCGCCAAAATCGCCATGGCCATCCAACGTCACGGACTAGACACGCGAACGATGCGCGCAATACCCATGGAACGACTGGGCGACCTCGTCAACGATTTCGAGTAACTCGGTTCACTTGACGCAGGGGTAACCACCTGACGCGCATGTTAGCGAATCATTATGCTATCTGTCACCAACCATCAATCCATGACGTGCCCGTATCTGGAATACTCGGATGACCCCGATGGAGCGGCGTTCGACCCCCCACGAGCCTTCTGTACGGCCATCGACGAGTTCGTCCAACCGATGCGTGCGGACATCTGCAACGACCGGTACGAACTGCACCACGAACGGCACTGCGAGATATACCGCGACCACGCGGACGACGAATGAGTTACGAGACCTATCTCGGCGGCGAACCGGTCGTCGTCACGGCGGCGCTGACCGGCGGTGTCCACGGAAAGGAAGCTACCCCGAACCTTCCCGAGACGCCCGGGGAAATCGGGCGGGCCGCCGCCGAAGCGGAGAAGGCGGGCGCTTCCGTCGTCCACCTCCACGCCCGCCAGCCAAACGGCGAGCGGTCGTTTGCGACCGAGCGATTTCAGGAGATAGACGACGAGGTCAGGAAACACGCGGACGACATCATCATCCAGCACTCGACCGGAGGAACGGGCGCGCTCGCCGAAGACCGGCATCTCCCGCTTCGAACCGACCCGGCTCCGGAGATGGCGTCGCTCGACATGGGGCCGCTGAATCGCTACGACCATCTGACGAGTGAGAACACGCGGGCGATGGTGAACGACCTCTACGACGAGATGGAAGAGCGCGGCATCAAACCCGAACTGGAGGTGTTCAACGACGGTCACCGAAACGAGGTGTACGGCTTGCTGGAACGTCGTGACCTCGCCGACCCGGTGTACGCGACGCTCATCTTCGGGCCGGGGACGCTGACGCGCCCGACGCCGCAGAACTTCCTGAACGCAATCGGTGATTTACCCGACGGCGTGCTGTTCAACACGCTCGGCTTCGGCAGGCACCAACTCCCGTTCACGACGATGGGCATCCTGTTCGGCGGGCACGTCCGCGTCGGACTGGAGGACAACGTCTACTACCGACGTGGGGAACTGGCCGAGAGTAACGCACAACTGGTTCGTCGGGTCGTTCGACTGGCGGAGGAACTCGGTCGAGAAGTAGCCTCGCCAGCACAGGCGCGGGAGATTCTCGGACTGTAATCCGCGAATCCCCGAACCGCAGTGATTCGCGCAGACCACGGCTTTCAAGCCGCTCGCAACTAACTCCCAATCGAATGCTCCCCCTGTTTCACGACTTCGCTAGCGAAACAGTGCTGGTCTTCGGCGGGGGAGCGGTCGGCCTCCGCAAAGCCCGGTTTTTCGCGCGAGAGGCTCGAACTATCGTCCTTGGCAGGGAGTTCGCTGACGAACTCGTCGGCGAACCGCCCGAACTGTCGCGGGTCAGGGCACACCTCGATTCGGAGACGGTTTCGGAGTGGTTCGACCGCGCCACCCCCGCGCTCGTCGTCGCCGCGACCGACGACGAGACGCTAAACGACGCGATCGAGGCGGAAGCCCGCGACCGCGGCGTGCTGGTCAACCGCGCCGACAGAAGCGGCGGCCGCGAAGTCGGAAGCGTCGTCGTCCCGGCGACGGCGCGAGACGGCGACGTCGTCACCGCTGTCGCAACCGGCGGGCGAAGTCCGGCCCTGAGCAGGCATCTGCGCCAGCAAATCGAATCACTCCTCTCCGGCGCGGACGCGATGGCCGACCTGACGGCAGAACTCCGAAAAGAGCTGAAACAGCGAGAGATTCCGGCGAAGAAACGCCACGAAGCAGTTCGGGCAGTCGTCGAATCGGAACGGGTCTGGGATGCGGTCACTGCGGAAAACCGTCGAGCAGAGGCGGACGAAGTCGTTGTCGACGTTCTCAATCGAGACTGACGGTTCCGTCGCCCTGCGGGTTCGGCGCGATTTCCTCCCCCGTCCGCCGGTCGATGACGTGGATGACGCCAGCGTCCTTCTTCGCGGGGCAGACCTCCGCGGCCCGGACGTTTTCGGCGAGTTCGCCGTCGCCGAAGAAGTAGTCCTTCGGCGTTCCGAGGCCGGTCGAAAAATCCATCTCCCAGTTGTCGGCGACCTCGGCGCATTTTCCCGCGCCGAAACAGTTCCCGCCCTCGAAGACGATTTTGTACGGTTTCTCCTCGACCGGCGGCGCGTTCGTCACGGGCCGAACCTCCGGAGGGCGCTGAGCGCGTCGAGGGCATCCCCATCGGCAATCGTCTTTCGGGCGGTTTCCAACCCGGCATCGAGCGACTCGGCGTCACCCCCGGCGTAGATTCGGAACGCGGCGTTGAGCGCGACGGCGTCGGCGAACTCGTCCTCGCGGTCGCCGGAGAGCACGGATTCGGTGATGTCGGCGGTGTCGGCGGGCACGTTGGCGACTGTGAGATCGTCGCGCTCGAAGTCCATCCCGTAATTCGCGGTCTCGATTTCGTAGTCCGTCAGTTCGCCCGAATCCTCGTTCCATTCGGCGACTTTGGTGTACCCTGGCCTGATGTCGTCGTAGCCTTCCAGTCCCTGAAATAGGATGGCTCGTTCGACGTTCGACGTTCTGCTCTCGCGGAGCGTGTCCACGATTCGCTTGGCAAACGAGAGGTGGTAGAAACTGCCGAGGTGAACTCCGGCGTCGGCGGGGTTCGCCAGCGTCTCGACCGTGTTGACGAACGTCCGCACGCCGACAGCAGACCGGCGGTCGTGGAGACCATCCACGCCGGGATTGAATCGCAATTGGTCGTAGAAACCGAAGCCGACCGAATCGACCATCTCGGCGCTGTCTTCGGGTTCGAGGTTCGTCTCCACGCCGAGTTCGGCGAGGACGTGACGGTACGCACAGCCCGCAGACATCGGCACGCGGTCGCCGCTGTGGACGACGACCGGCGTTCCCGCCGCGGCCGAAACCAGCCCCGCCGCAACGCCGAGCAGGGCGGTTTCGGTCTTTCCATCGTAGTTCGCGCCGCAGTCAACGGGGTCGACGTCGGGGCGAGCCACCTCGACGGATTCCTCGCGCATCGCGTCGAGGAAGCCAGCCAGCTCCTCGGGCGTGTTGCGCTTCCAGCGGTTCGCCACCCAAAAGCCACCGAGGGCGGTCGGGTCGACGTCCCCCGACAGGATTCGCTCGAACGCTTCGTAGGCTTGGTCGTAGCTCATGTCCTCTGCCGACTTCGGGCCGGAACCGACCTGCGACATGAGATCTCTGAGTTCCATCATTCGACCCCCCTGTCGGAGACGACCGTCTCGGGTGTCGGCGCGAAATCGACCGAGGGTGCGCCTTGCAGGAACTCCGCGACGTTCTCGCGAACCGAGACCACGTCGCCGACGACGGTGACGGCGGGGGGCTCGATGCCGACTTCGTCACGGCGCTGGACGATGGTTTCGAGCGTTCCCGTAACGGTGAACTCGTCGTCGCGAGTCGCTCGCTCGACCATGGCGACGGGAGTGTCGGCGGAGACGCCGCCCGCCCGCAGAGCGGAAACGTTGTCCGGAAGCCGACCGACGCCCATCAGAATGACGAGGGTGCCCCCCGCCTTCACGGTCGCAGAGAGCGCCTCCCAGTCGAGCGCGCTCTCCGGCTTCGTCGGGTCTTCGTGCCCCGTGACGACGGTGACGCAGGACGCATGCTCGCGGTGCGTGACCGGGATTCCGGCGACGCCCGGCCCGGCGACCGCACTGGTGATGCCGGGGACGACTTCGAAGTCGATTCCGGCACCGGCGAGGTGCTCCGCCTCCTCGCCGCCGCGACCGAAGACGGTGGGGTCGCCGCCTTTCAGCCGAACCACGTCTTTCCCTTCGCGGGCTTTGCAGACCATCATTCGGTTGATTTCCTCCTGCGTGGTTCGCTCGCCGTCCGGGCCGGGGCGCTTGCCGACCGAGACGATTTCGGCGGTCTCGGAGCACGACTCCACGATTCGCTCGTCCGCCAGCCTGTCATGGAGGACCACGTCGGACGTGTCCAGTAGTTTGCGTGCCTTTACCGTCAGCAGTTCCGGGTCGCCCGGCCCTGCACCAACCAGATAGACAGTTCCTGTATGCATGCTCAGTTCCTCCGTGACCGCTTCGCCCGGCGGTATCGCCGTCGGTAGCGATTCGCCGGGTCACTCACCTCTCCGTCCCGCACGGTCGCACCGTCGGCGACGGCAACTTCGGCGTTTTCACGCCTCGATTCCTCCTGCTCGACGTTCAGAAACTCCCGGCAGGCCGCGACGAAAAGCGAACACGGCTCCCGGCAGGGGAACTCGCCGTCGCCGCGCGGCGCGTCGAGTTCGTCGCCCTCGCTCGCGTCCCATTCCCTGCGCTTGCGACACTGCGAGTCGTGACAGCAGGCGGTGACGGCGGCTTCCAGCGAGTCCCGGTCGAGATTCTCGACTTCGGCGTAGATGCCGGTCTGGCGTGCCGCCGTCTCGTCGAAGTGAGTGACGTCCAGATTCCCGTCGCGCTCCAGATACCAGTTGGCGACCGTTGCCGGATACACCCAGTCCACGACTCGGTAGCAGTCGTCCGCACTGCTGGTCTCGAACAACCATCCCGTCGGTAGCGTCGGCGCGGTCTTCAGCGGGCGATACTCCCCCTCGTCGGTGAACCGCGTCAGGTCGCGTACCGCGGTCGGGTCGTCGTGCGTGTGGAGGGCCGAAACGTCTTTCCCGCGATCTTCGACGTGGCGAACCTCGTATTCGCGCCGGAAACCTCCGGTTAGTCGAACCGTGAGAACGAGTTCGCCCCACGTCCGAGAAACGCCGGATTCGGTTTCGATCGCGACGTACCGCTCCGGAACCGGGCGGTCTGCACCCTCCAGCCACCGCAAGAAGGTGCGTCGGGCGGTGTCATGTCCGCCGACCTCGCGCTCCCAGTGATGCCAGTTCGAGACGTATCGATGCTGTTCGCGGGCGACCTCTCGAAACGACGACTCGGACAGTTCCTCGTGTCGCGTCTCGGAAGTTTCGAAGACGAATTGGTCGTCGTCGCGTTCGACGCGGAGGCCATCGAAATCGACGCCCTCGGCCGCGGACTGGACGAGCGCGTCGATGGCCGACACCATTGACACGCTCTCTGTCTCGTTCGAAGCAGACTCCTCTCTCCCGATGTCAGCACCAGCGTCCCGTGCGCGTTCGACGACCACGTCGGCGACCAGCGGTTCGGTTCCGACCGCGCCCGAGTACCAGACGGTCTTTCCATCGACTTCGGCGGGCACGTCGTAGCCAGTGTGGGCATCGTCGGTCAGACCGATATCTTCGGGGATGTCCTCCTGCGTGTGGTAGCCGTCGGCGACGAACAGCGGAACGACGACGAGTTCGTCGCTTTCGAAGTGCTCCGTTAGGTCGTCGATTTCCGGCGCTTCGTCCATGAACAGCGCCCGAACCTCCGCGAATCGATTTCGTCGGCGGATGCGGTCGGCGTGGTCGCGGGTCGCGGTTGCGCTGTTCTCGTTGCGCTCGGTGCCGTGGCCGACGACCGCGAGTCCGACGCCGGAACCGACATCGGGGTCGTCCGTGACGCGCTCCGCTCGACGGACGATGACTTCGGTCATCGCGTCGTGGGTTCCGACGGGGTCGGTGTACTGCACCGATTTGTCCACGTCGAGGCTCCAATCGTCGGCGAGAAGGAGTTCGCGCGGAATCACTCGTTCGGTAAAGTAGCCCTCGCTCGTGAACAGCGGGACGACGTACACCTCGCTCTGTTCGACCGTCCGGAGCACCTCGCGGGGCGAGGGTGACTCCTTCCAGAACGCCTCGTGAACCGCCTCGAAAACGCCGTGCGAGCGAATCTCGTCGGCGTGGTCGTAGAGCGGGCGGGCGGATTCCGGGTCGAGGTGCGAGCCGTGTCCGACCAGTACGAGCGCGGGCTTCGTCATTCTTCGACCGTTTCCTCGTCCTCGTCCCGACGCTCCGAGAGGTGTTCCCAGATTTCGGTACAGCCGCTTCCGTCCGGAACGTCTGTCAGGTGGTCGTCGGTGTGCTCGTCCTCTCGTCCGTCGCTGACGCTTCGTCCGTCACTCACGCCGCGTCACCTCCCGACTTGCCGACTCGTCGGGGCGGGCTGTTCGCGGCGGAGGTGTCGGCTCCTCGCGGTCGTTTCTTCTCATCACCTTCTGGGTATACGATACGACTCCTAAACGGTGCGTCTTCGCGTAATACCGGCCGATGCTCCCACGTTACGGTAAGATTCGTGGGTATCTCTGACGGGCGCGAAATGTGGATTCTCGACGTGCCGGTTGCCACGCGGCCGAGCGCTCCGGTTCCTGCGGTCGTGACGTGTCATTCGACGCGGCGTGGATTGCGACTGCCGACGCTTTGAGGTCGGGGAGCCGTGATATGGTGGTATGGCTATCGCGGTTCGCACGTTAGACGAGGGTGCGTGGGTCAACGTGAACAACACCCGAATCGTCGGCGTGAGCAACGTCTGGGAGCTCGCTGACCACGACATCTGCGACTGCGAGATTGCGTTCTTCGTCGTCGAAGTGTTCACCGAGGTCGGCGTCGATGGGCGCTGGGTCGAAGCCCGAGCTGGCGGACAGTGTATCGGCTGTGGCGAACATGGAACGACGGGCTGGCTCCGGGTCGGCAGGGTCGGAGCCGACGACTTTCACGCAGTGGCGGTCGAAGGCGTCCATCGACCGAAATAGTACTCGGTTCGAAGTTTTCTTTCGTCACAACTCCCTGCAATTGTTGCTGGTATATCCGACCCCCGGCGGGCATTGACGCGGAGCGCGACGGTTTACGGGTGGGTTCTGTAACGTCGCCCATGCCGACCGACGTGGAGAAATGGAAAGACGAGGTGTACGGGAAGGAGATTCGCGAGCACATGCTCCGATTTGCCGAGGAGGGGTGGGACGCGATTCCCGAGGACGAACATGACGCGTGGTTCGAGCGGTTCAAATGGTGGGGGCTGTACCACCAGCGCGACGGACAAGAGAGCTACTTCATGATGCGAATCGGGCCGCCGAGCGGCGTCCTCGAACCCGGCCAACTACGCGTCATCGGCGAAATCGCGCGCGATTTCGCGGTCGGTCCCGCCGAGAACCCGGAGTTCGGCAACGGCTACGCCGACGTGACGACCCGGCAGGCGGTTCAGCTTCACTGGATTAACATCGAGGACGTGCCGAAAATCTGGGAGCGACTGGAGGACGCCGGACTCTCGACCATGCAGGCCTGTGGCGACTCGTGGCGAAACATCGTCGGCTGTCCGGTCGCCGGCAAGGACGAGCGCGAATTCGTGGACGCGCTCCCCGTCGTGAAGGATTTGAACGAGAACTTCAAGGGGAACCCCGACTACGCGAATCTTCCCCGAAAGTGGAAAGTCTCGGTGACGGGATGCCGGGAAGGCTGTGGACAGGGCGACATCAACGACATCGGCATCGAACCCGCCGAGAAGGAAATCGACGGCGAAACGGTTCGCGGATTCAACGTCCGCGTCGGCGGCGGACTTGCCGGACGCGAACCGCGACTCGCCCGCGACATCGACGTGTTCGCGGAACCCGACGAAGTGGTTCCGGTTCTGGGCGGTCTCTCCGGTCTCTTCCGCGACTACGGCAACCGCGACAACCGCCGTCGCGCTCGCATCAAGTTCCTCGTGGACGAGTGGGGCACGGAAAAGATTCGGAAGGTGCTCCAAGAGGAGTACGTCGATTTCTACCTGAAGACGGCGGGCGACGACCTCCGCGAGGAGTACTCGTACAACGCCGGGGTTCCGGACGACCACGGCCACGCAGACCACGTCGGCGTTCACGAGCAACCCGACGGCAACTACTACGTCGGCCTGAACGTCCTCGTCGGTCGCGTCGGCGCGGAGGACATGATTGAGATGGCCGACATCGCCACGAAGTACGGTTCCGGCGAAGCGCGACTCACGCAACGCCAGAATATCGTCCTGACCGACGTGCCGGAAAACCGCCTCGACGCGATGCTTTCCGAACCGCTGTTCGACCGCTACAGCCCCGACCCGCATCCATTCCAGCGCGGGTCGATTGCCTGCACGGGAACGGAGTTCTGTTCGCTCTCCATCGTGGAGACGAAGAACCGACAGGTGCGCCTCTCGCGCTGGCTCCGGGACAACGTCGAACTGCCGGACGACGTGGAGAACTTCCACATCCACCTGTCGGGTTGTACGGCCTCCTGCGCCCAACCACAAATCGCCGACATCAGCCTGCGCGGGATGAAAACCCGCAAGGACGGCGAACCGGTCGAAGCCCTCGACATCGGCGTCGGCGGCGGACTTGGCAAAGACCCCAGTTTCGCCACGTGGATTCGGGAGCGAATCGCCGCCGACGAAGTGCCCGGCGCGATTCGAAACCTGATAGACGGCTTTAGAACTGAGCGAGAAGACAGCGAAACCTTCCGCGAGTTCATCCAAGCGCGCCACGAGGAGCGACTGGAAACCCTCGCAAAGCCCGAGGAAACCGACTACGACGACCCCTACATGCACAACACCAAGAAGACGTGGTATCCCTACGCCGAGGACGATGCGATGGAGGCCAGTCCGGCCCCGAACAGCCCGGACGACGCGGTGTCAGGGGACGACTGAGATGGCGGATAGAATCCTGTCGGTGAACGCCTACACCACGTTCGACCTCATCGACGCCGTGGCGGAGGGGCACGGCTGGACCGAGGAGGCAGTCGGCGTGTTGAACGTCAAAACGCCGCGCGGCGAGGATGCGCCCGACGAGGTGCTACTGCAACTCGAACTGGACAACACCGGGTTAGAGCATCTCCCGGCGCACGCCGAAACCGTGTCTCTGTCGGCGGCGCAAGCGCGGGAGTTGGCGGGAGAGTTGGAACGATACGCCGACTCGGTGGACGGAGCGTAGAATCGCTCAAACCGACTCGTGCAAGCAATCGAGTATATACACCCCGTAACGGCCCGTTTGACCGCTCTATAAATTTCGAAGTAGGCCTGTTCGTCCCTGTCGGGGTTGATTCATTATGCCCCAACCACAGAACGGCGGAAGAGATCGTAACGACGGCGGTCAACAGTCCACACAAACTGCCGAACAGAGTCGTCCGAATCAGCAAACCAAAGCGCAGAATACGCAGTCGCACTGACGAGAGGTCGTCGAGTTGGCTCGCAAAGAGCGGTCTGATGTTCGGCCTTGCAGTCGTTGGCTTCGTGTTGTTGCTGTTCGCGCTCGGCCAAGCCGTCGGTTTCGATTTTCTGGGGCTGTTCGCAAAAGCGGTCAGTTCCCAGACCGGACGCTGGCTCGTCGTCGCGCTCTTCGCCCTACTCCTCATCGGAGTAGCTGAGCGGGGACTTCGCGGTACGTTACGCCGCGTCTACGTTCCCCGACTCGATATTGTTGGTCGCGTCGTGGCACGCTGACTTCTCAGTCCATTCGAACGGTTGCACAGCTACAGGTGACTACCGGGTCGAGTAAGTCGTCCACGGGCATCGCCTCTCCACAGTCTGTGCAGACGACATGTGGCTCCGAACGTTGTCGCTTTTCGAGATAGTATCCGACCGCACGTGTGCCGATTACTGCGACAGCACCGGCTCCAACTGCACCCATCAGAATTGTGTCGAGTGTACTTTCGCGTTCCATGGTGATCCAATGATGGGCCAGTACCTTAAAGCTGATGCTGGAATGGTTCGTCATAAGCCTTCCGGCGACAGCGGCGTTCCGAGTCGCAAGCGGTTCATATAAAAATAGGTTCGTTGTAGAACGATTCGTATGATATCCCTCACTGGGTCAGTCGTCGGGTTCGTCGTGAGCCTGCTCATCGGCGCGCTCGGCATCTACATCGGTGCGCGAGTCGTAACGGGAACTGACGACTACGGATACGCGCTTATCACCGCCATTGTCGGTTCGCTGGTCGGCTTCGTCGTTGCATTCCTCCTCGGTTGGTTGTTCGGTTGGATCCTCGTCCTCATCGCGTGGATTTGGGTCATCAACTTCCGCTATCCCGGCGGGTGGGGCAACGCCATTGGAATCGCACTCATCGGCTGGCTCTCGGTCGTCGCCATCACCTACGCGTTGGCCATCATGGAGATTCTGACGTTCGAAGCGCTCGGCATTCCGGGCATCTAATCGCCCAACTCTTCTCCGAGCAAATCGACCGCGTTCCGAACAGCGCCGACTGACGAGAGGTATCCCGCGCCGACCGTCGTCTTCAGTGCTTTCGCTGGCCTTCCCGTCAGCACTGCTGGTCCGATTTGCGCGACTGCGCCGTCGCCGACCGAGACGAGCCACCCCGGCGAGTCGAAGGTGAACTGGTCGAGTCGCGGGTCGAACACATCCTCGTCGTCCGCCGCCAGTCGGGCGATATTTTTGGCGACGACTCGCGCCTCCCGCACTGCGGACTGCGCACTCGCAGGAACTGATTCCCCGTCCGCATCCACGACGCGCCCGGCGTCGCCGACGACGAAGGTTCCGTCACCGAGTCGGAGCGTGCTATCGACTTTCGGTCGGTCGCCGTTCAGCGCGTCCGGGCCGCGAATGCCCCCCGTCCAGACGAACTGGTCGTAGTGGAGCGTGCTGCCGTCGGCCAGCGTGATTTCTTCGTCGTCCGCGCGCTCGACAGCGGTTCCGGTTCGAACGTCGATGTCGCGCTTTTCGAGTTGGTTCCGAACCGCCTGCTGGAAGTTAGCGGGGAAGGCGGGTGCGACGTTGTCGAACTGCTCCAGCAAGACGACTTCCGTTGCCATCTCCTCCTCGGTGGCGAGCGCGGCGAGTTCGCCCGCGACCTGCACTCCCGACAGTCCCGCCCCGCCGACGACGACGCGACCATCCTCGTGGGCAAGAAAGTCGTCTCGAATCCGGTGGGCGTGGTCGAGTCGCTTGAGGGGCGTCGCGTGCTCCTCGACGCCCGGCAAGTCGTAGAAGGCGGTTTCCGAGCCGAGACAGATACCGGCATAATCGTAGTCGAGGTGGTCGTCTTCGTCGTCGCCTTTCAGCACGACCCGGTTTTTCTCGGGGTCTACCGACTCGACTCGCTCCGCTCGAATCTCGCAGTCCAGCACGTCTTCGAGAGGAATCGAGATCTCGTTGGCCAGCGACGGCCTGCGAATGATTCGGTGGAGTTCGTGCTGGACGAGGTGGTTCCCGGTTTGCTCGACGACGACGAGGGTCGCGTCGTCGGGGAGCGAATCTTCGAGTCGCCGAGCGAGCGTGAGACCGGCGTAGCCAGCGCCGAGGACAGCAACCTGCATACCGGGGAATAGGGGCAGGGAGGCTAAAGGCGTACTCCCCGCTCAAACAGGGAATCGTGCTTAGAACAGGGATTCGCTTTCCGGAAGGACTTCGGCAGGGCCGCCGACCTTCCAGCGCATCGTCTCGACGCCGCAGTCCGAAATGACTTCCTCGACGTACTCTTCGTGTTCCGCCGTCGTGTTGACGTAGACGCTCGCGCCCGTGTCGGTCGAGAAGTAGACCGGAACGCCCTCTTTTTCGCGCAGTCGCCGAACCTCGTTGAAGATTTCGAGCGTTTCGGGCTTCCAGTACACCCAGCCCGCCGGCCCGGTCATCGTCGTCGCGGCGAGCGAGAGCGAGTCGTGTTCCGCCGTCTC
>CAYNQM010000063.1:11055-18294 GCA_964399275.1 uncultured Haladaptatus sp. | reverse complement strand
CTGCAACTACCACCACCTGCTCGACCCGATGATCCGCGAGCAGTTCTTCCGGTGGTTGGGCAGAGACCCGGAGGAGGTCATCACCATCTTCGACGAAGCGCACAACATCGAGGGGACTGCCCGCGACCACGCCTCCCGAACCCTGACCGAGAACACGCTCGACAGCGCGTTGGACGAGTTACAGGACAGCGACGACTTCCGGAGCGAAGCCGGATTCAACGTCCTCGCGGCGTTCCAGCGCGCGCTCACGACGACCTACGAGGACTCCTTCGGTTTCGGCGAGCGCGAAACCGTCGGCGAGAACTGGCAGGACGTGTCCGTCGCAAACGACGACAAGCGCGACGAACTCACTCTCAACTTCCTCCAAGAGTACACGGGGAAAGGCATCGACGCCGAACTGGACGACGCGCTGAGTCTGGCAAAAGAACTCGACCAGCAGTACGAGGAGGCGTACAAAGAAGGCGATGCGAAGACTCGGCAGGAGTGCCAGACGCTTCAGGCCGCGAGTTTCGTCAAGTCCTACATGGACGAGGGGGCCGAACTCGGTCAGTACCCCGTCGTCGCGGTTCGGCGCGACGAGGGAACGGACGAAGTGTACGGGCGCGCGGAACTGTACACCTGCATCCCGCGCGAGGTGACGAAAGATCTCTTCGACGAAGTGTACGCAACCGTCCTCATGAGCGCAACTCTCAGACCGTTCGACGTGCTCTCGGACGTTCTCGGCCTGACCGACCCCGTCACCTTGGCCTACGGACTCCAGTTCCCCGAGGAAAATCGCCGAACCTTCGCCGTCGAATCACCCGCCCTGTTCGCCAGCGAACGGAGCAATCCCGAGACGCAGGAAACGATTGCGGACGTGTTGACCGACACAATCGAATTCACCGCCGGAAACACGCTCGTCTTCTTCCCGAGTTACGCCGAGGCCGAACGCTACCGCGACCTCGTCAGAACCCGAATCGACGGAACACTCTACTTCGACGAGGCAGGCACGCCGGTCGAAGACCTCCGCCAGCAGTTCATCAGCGATTCGAACGGCGTCCTCTTTACCTCGCTCTGGGGAACGCTGGCGGAGGGCGTCAGCTTCGACGGCGACGACGCCCGTACGGTGGTCGTCGTCGGCGTTCCGTACCCGCATCTGGACGACCGAATGGACGCCGTGCAGGACGCCTACGACAGGGCGTTCGCCGACCGCTCCAGTCGAACCTCGGGCTGGGAGTACGCCGTCGAGATTCCGACGATTCGGAAGACGCGACAGGCCCTCGGACGAGTGATTCGATCGCCGGAGGATTTCGGCATTAGAGTCTTGCTGGACAAACGCTACACCGAAAAGAGCGTCCGAGAGATGGGCAAGTACAGCGTCCGGGAGACGTTCCCGCCGGAAGAACGCGAGGAGATGATAGATATCGCGCCGGAAAAGCTGAAATTCGCCATGCTGAACTTCTTCACGGACAACGATGCGTGGGACGGCGACCCGCCGACGCCGCAGTGAATCCCATCGATACCCGAAAAATCACGATGGAAGCGAGATGGTTGCGGTTGGTTCCTCGTAGGTCGCGTCCCAAAGCTGGAGTCGCGTGACGTTCCACGTAATCGGGTCGATGTCGCGCTCGGCGAGTTGCCCGGCTATGTCGAGAGTCCCGCCCCGAGCGAGCGTCACGTGGGGAACGTAGTCGTCGCCCTCGATACCCTCGATGCAATCGAACTCGGCGACCAGTTCGCGGTGCAGTTCGTTCAGGCCGGAACTCTCGACGGCGAGGTAGACGACCGGGCCATCGCCCCGTGCAGGATGCTCGAAGTAGTCCAGTTCCGAAATTCGGGCTTCGAAAGCGGGCGATCCGGCAAGCGCGGTTCGAACCTGCATCTCCAGTCGGTCGTAATTTTGGTGATCGCCGAATCGCTTCACGACGAGGGTGTGCTGGTCGCGTACGCTGTCGAACTGGTAGAGCGACGGGCGCAGTTTTTCGGCGAGTCGGGCGACTTCGCCCGGAACAGGGACGTTGAGGCTGAACACTGTTCTCTGCGAGAAGTGGGAGGAATATGAGGGTGGCGTTCGTGGTCAGTCGTTTCGGGACGAACGGTTGTAAGCACTAGCAGACCAATTCTCAGTTTGTATATGGACTGAGACTGACCTGTTGGAGAGTGCAATCGTCGATTCGTTTGCTGGGTGCTGATTCACTACTATCTCTTCGTCTGCAACGAGTTCTCCGTTTCCATTCTCTTCGAGGTCGGAAACGGAGATATACGCAACGTCACCCGGTTCGATCGGTTTCGAAAGTTCGACAGTACCGAATGCGTGGGTCGAACGATTGAACAGACTGAACCGAACGGTCGTTCCGGCCGGAACGACCGCTCCGCCGTCGTGTTCGATGGCGATGACGCCGGACGCAGGTTCGGATTTCACGGAGATGTGCGGTACGTTACTAACCCAGTTCGGTTTCGTCGGTGGGGATTCCACCTCGGAAAATCGGTACGAGAAATCGACCGCAGTGGTGCGGCTACCTGTTGTTTTGAGTGTTCCAGACAGTACGTGAATGAATCCTCGCTCGTCCACGAGAACGGTCGCTGAAAGGGATTTCACATCCGAAAGTTCGGTATGGGTACTCGCTCTGTACCGATACAGTTTCGTCCCATTACGAACGACAGTGCCCTTCCACGTGAAGTCCGAGTTCGAGAGAATTTGTCTCATTTGAGTGTCGTTCTTGACGTACTTCGGAACCGAATTCCGGGAATTGGTCGTGGAACGGTACTGTGTCCCTTCCCGTGACGGAGTGTGAAACGTCGCGGTAGTATTCGTCACGTAGCCCTCGTACGAACCACCTGTACCGATAAATCCGGGCGTATCGCCTCGCTGATTGATGAGAAGTCGTCCGTCTCCGGCGTGCGCGACGAGGGTCGTATTCGACCATTTCTGCGGGCCGGTGCTGTGATTCGGTCGGATACGAACCTCTTTGCGGTAGTTGGTTTTCGAAAGTACGGACTCGTGTGCGGAGAGCAGTCGCGCCGAATCGAAAATCCAGTCGGTGTTCGCGCCGGGTGGTGGGTTCAAGTTGGCTTGGGAGTCCGTCTTCGGTTCGGGTGTTCCATTCGACCACGGGAGGTAGTTGGAACACCCCGAAGTGACGACGAGGAGGACGAGCAGGAGGGCGGGGAGCCGTCGCATTCCACAAAATTCTGGTCGGCAGATAATAAATTCTACCCTCCGAAAACGAACCGCTGGCAACCCTTGCCGCGCCGAAAGGCTTTATACGAACTGCGTCAGAATGATTTGGTAATGTCGCGGACTCGCATCACCGAGGTCTCCCCTCTCGTGAGCGGCGAGTCCGCCTTCGACTCCTTCTGCGCGCGGCGACGGCCGGGGCTTTTCTAGTCCCACTAATACCTATTCCACTCCGTCCCGACGTTCGTTCAACGCGACCTCACACGTTACAAACTCGTCGTTAGTCTGTCCTCTGTTTTTATTTCTCAGACATTTGAGAAGAATTTAAGTGGGTGGAGTCCTTGGCAACGTTCACATGAAATCCGTTGCACTCGCCTTCTCAGGCGGTCTCGACACGACAGTATGCGTCCCGCTCCTCGAAGAGGAGTATGGCTACGACGAGGTCATCGGCGTCACCGTAGACGTGGGACAACCGGAGGAAGAATTTGCAGAAGCGGAGGAAACCGCGGAAGCACTCAATCTGGAGCACTACGTCGTGGACGCGAAAGACGCGTTCGCGGAGCAGTGCCTCGACGCGGTGAAAGCCAACGCGACGTATCAGGGCTATCCGCTCGGAACCGCGCTCGCACGCCCGGTCATCGCGGAAGCAATTCTGGAGGTTGCGGAGACGAACGACTGCGACGCCGTCGCACACGGATGTACTGGCAAAGGAAACGACCAGTTGCGCTTCGAGGCAGTGTGGCGTGCCTCCGACTTGGAAGTCATCGCCCCCGTGCGTGAGCTCGGCCTGACCCGCAAATGGGAGATGAAGTACGCCGACGACCACGATCTCCCCGTCGAGGGCGGCAACGAAGGCGTCTGGAGCATCGACACGAACCTCTGGAGTCGCTCCATCGAAGGCGGCAATCTGGAAGACCCCGGCTACGTCCCGCCGGAGGAAATCTACGAGTGGACTGCCTCCCCGTCAGGGGAAACCGAACTCGTCGAAATCGAGTTCGAGAACGGAAAGCCCGTCGCCATCGACGGCGAATCCTACGAGGCGGTCGAACTCATCGAGTACCTGAACGACCTCGCGGGCAAACACGGCGTCGGTCGCACCGACCTGATGGAAGACCGCATGCTCGGCCTGAAAGTGCGCGAGAACTACGAACACCCCGCCGCGACGACCCTTCTCAACGCTCACCAAGCCCTCGAAGGACTGGTGCTGACGAAAGAGGAGCGCTCGTCCAAGACCGGAATCGACCAACAGTGGGCGGAAAAAGCCTACGAGGGACTGCTCTCCGCGCCGCTCGTGGACGCTCTCGACGGTTTCATCGACACGACGCAGGAGAAAGTCACGGGCACTGTGACGGTCAAGTTCGAGGGCGGACAAGCCCGTCCGGTCGCCCGCGAGAGCGAGTACGCGGTGTACTCCGAGGACGCCGCCTCGTTCAACACCGAGACGGTCGGCAAAATCGAACAGGCCGACGCGACCGGCGTTGCGAAATACCACGGCTATCAGGCGCGCCTCGCAAATAATGAGTGAGGGAAGCGGAATCGGGAGCGACGAGAACACAAGCGAAGGAAACAGCGACGGCGACGTCATCCGCGGCGACCGCTTCAGCGGCGGCCCTGCCCGCGGATTTCTCTCGTCGCTGTCCGCGGATGAACGCATCTTCGCGGCAGACCTCGCGATAGACCGCGCCCATGTCGTGATGCTCGCGGAACAGGGCATCATCGAGGGCGAGACGGCGGGCGAGATCCTCACCGCGTTGAACGTCGTCGAGGTCGATGGCCACGGTTCGCTTCCCGACGGCGAGGACGTTCACGCCGCCATCGAGACGTCGGTAGTCGAAAAAGTCGGCCCCGATGGCGGGAAGATGCACACCGCCAGAAGCAGGAACGACGAAGTAGCGACCTGCATTCGCTACCGCCTCCGCGAGGACGTACTGGGCGTGCTGGACGGTGTCCTCGCGCTCCGCGAAGCACTCCTCGAAACTGCGTCGTCGCACGCGGACACCACGATGCCGGGCTACACGCATCTTCAACCCGCCCAACCGACCACCGTCGGCCACTTCCTCGCGTCCTACGAACAGGCGATTGCGCGCGATACGGTCCGCCTGTTGGACGCCTACGGGAGGATAAATCAGTGCCCGCTCGGTGCTGCGGCGTTCGCGGGAACGCCTTTCGACGTAGACCGCGAACGCGTGGCGGAACTGCTCGGATTCGATGGAGTGCTGGGGAACTCGATGGACGCGGTATCGACCCGCGACTTCCTCGTGGAGACGACTGCCGCGCTGGCGAACCTCGCCACGACCCTCTCCGGGATTGCGGAAGACCTCGTCGTCTACTCGAATCGCGGATTCGTGGAACTGTCGGACGACTACTCGTCCACGTCGTCCATCATGCCTCAGAAGAAAAATCCCGACACCCTCGAACTGGTTCGTGCGGTGGCGGGCGACGCGCACGCCGGACTGTCGGGCCTGCTCTCGACGCTGAAGGGCCTTCCCCGGGCGTACAACCGCGACCTTCAGCGCGCGACGCCCCACGCGTGGGACGCCATCGACGCCGTGACCGACGCAGTCGAAGTCACGGCGGGCGCGGTGGCGACCGCAACGTGGAACGAGGATGAACTGGCTGAAGCCTCTGCGGAGGGCTTTTCCACGGCGACCGGCGTCGCCGACCTGCTGGCGATGTCGGGCGTTCCGTTCCGCTCCGCGCACGAACTGGTTGCGAAGGCGGGCGAACCGAACTACGACGCGCTCGACTCTGCCGCGAAGGACGTGTTCGGCACGTCGCTCGCGGAGTACGTCCCTCGCGAGGAAGTCGAATCCGCGCTCGACCCCGAGACGAGCGTCGAAATGCGCGACTCGCACGGTGGCCCTGCTGGCGACGCGATGATCGAAACGCTGAGCGACGCCGAGGCGACGCTGGTCGTCCACGAGGAGGACATCGCCGAAAGGGTCGATTCGCTCGACTCGGCGAACGAACTGCTCCAGACCGAGGTGAACGACTATGTCTGAACTACCGCGACCCCTTCGGGGGCAACTACTTGATTACTAATCTCGAACCGCGGAATCGCCTTCTCACGCCGTGAGACGTAAGTCTGCACATTTTATACATGATTAATAACGATGGATTTAAGTCTGCTAGCGGGATATGGGTAAGTACAATGGCAGAATGCGTTGAGTGCGGGGCGGACGTAACCCTGCACGACGACCTCGAAGCGGGAGAGATAATCGACTGTGAAACCTGTGGCGTCGAACTGGAAGTCATCGACGTGAACCCGCCAGTCCTCGACCGGGCACCCGAGCTCGAAGAGGACTGGGGGGAGTAAATTGCAGCTTGGACTACTCTACTCCCGGATTCGGAAGGACGAAAAGCTCCTGCTCGCCGAACTCCGCGAGCGCGGACACGACGTGACGAAAATCGACGTGCGCAGGGAGACGTTCGACCTGACGGAGGTGCCGGATAGCTTCGAAGACCTCGACGTCGTCCTCGACCGCTGTCTGGCGACGAGCCGAAGCCTGTACGCCACGCAGTTCTGCGAGGCCTACGGCATCCCCGTCGTCAACAGCCACGAGACGGCGGACGTGTGCGCCGACAAGGTGAAGACCAGCCTCGCGCTCGCGGGCGCTGGCGTTCCCACGCCCGAAACGAACGTCGCGTTCACGACTGACAGCGCGCTGGACGCCATCGAATCCTTTGGCTACCCCTGCGTGCTCAAACCCGTCGTCGGATCGTGGGGTCGCCTCATGGCAAAAATCGACTCGAAGAGTGCGGCTGAAGCCGTTTTGGAGCACAAGGCCACGCTCGGCCACTACGAGCACAAGGTGTTCTACGTCCAGCAGTTCGTAGACAAACCCGGCAGGGACATCCGCGTCCTCGCGCTGGACGGCGAACCTCTCGCGGCGATGGCCCGCCACGACGACCACTGGCTGACGAACGCCGCGAAAGGTGCCGAGACCACCGAATTCGAACTGGATTCGGAAGCCGAATCGCTGGTCGAACAGGCCAGCGACGCAGTCGGCGGCGGTCTGCTCGGCGTCGATCTGATGGAAACAGAATCGGGCTACACGGTTCACGAAGTCAACCACACGGTC
>CAYNQM010000063.1:9601-11045 GCA_964399275.1 uncultured Haladaptatus sp. | reverse complement strand
ACGTGGACGTTCCCGCCGAAGTGGTGGATTGGTTGGAATCCAAGGTCGGAGTGGAGGTGGTGGCGTGATGGCCGCCGCAACGGACGAGGAGACCGGGGAGAGCGCCGAAACGCTCACCGCGACCGTCATCGGAGCCAGCGGATACACTGGCGGCGAACTGCTCCGCCTGCTCTCGACCCATCCGAACTTCGAGGTGGCCCAAGCTACGAGCAGGGAGTACGCGAACAAGACGGTCGGGTCGGTGCATCCGAACCTTCGCGGGACGAGCCTGCGCTTTTCCGAACCCGACGACTTAGAATCGGTGGACGTGCTGTTCGCCGGAACGCCCCACGGCGTCTCGATGGAGCACGTGGACAAGTTCCGCGACTCTGCCGACACGGTCGTCGATTTGAGCGCGGACTTTCGCCTCAACACCGAAGAGGAGTACGACGATTGGTACGACGGCCACGTCTGCCCCGAATACTTGGACGAAGCGGTGTACGCCCTCCCGGAAATTTTCCGCGAGGAACTGCCCGGCGCAGACCTCATCGCGGCGGGCGGCTGTAACGCCACCGCGACAATACTCGGTCTGTACCCCCTGTTCGACGCGGGAATCCTCGGCGGCGGGGAGCAAATCGTCGTGGACGTGAAAGTCGGGTCGTCGGAGGGCGGGGCGACTCCCAGCAAGGCGTCGAGCCACGTCGAACGCTCGGGCATCGTCCGCCCCTACGCACCCACCGGCCACCGCCACGAGGCGGAAATTGAGGCCATTCTGGGAACTAGCGTTTCGTTCACGGCGCACGCCGTGGACATGGTTCGCGGGGCGTCCGCCACGAGTCACGTCTTCCCCGACTCGCCGGTCTCGAAGGGCGACCTCTGGAAGGCCTACCGGAACAGCTACGAGGACGAACCGTTCGTCCGCCTCGTCGCGGGCGGGAGCGGTGTGTATCGCTACCCCGAACCCAAGTCGGTCGCGGGAACGAACAACGCCGAAGTCGGATTCGAACTCGACCCGAGCAACAAGCGCGTGGTCGTCTTCAGCGCCATCGACAACCTGATGAAGGGGTCGGCGGGGCAAGCAGTCCACGCCGCGAACGTCGCACTGGGATTCGAGGAAACTGCTGGACTGGAGTTTCAGGGATTACATCCCGTTGGTTCGCCATGACGGAATACACGCACGACGAACTGCTCGACGCACACGACGAACTCATCGACAACGACAACGTTCCGAACGACGCGGACGACCTCCTCACGGACGGCGGCGTAGTCGAAGACGGGAATACCCCAATCGTCGTCAAAATCGGCGGTGCCCGCGCAGTGAACCCTGCGGGCGCGCTGGGCGACATCGCGCACCTGACTGCCAACGGCGAGGATGTCGTCGTCGATGTCCCGGGGGTGGCCCCCCTGGGACGCCCACGGGGAGGACAAGGGGGTGAACCCCCGGTACATCCAAAGACGCACCGGG
>CAYNQM010000063.1:0-9591 GCA_964399275.1 uncultured Haladaptatus sp. | reverse complement strand
ACCTCGCGCACCTGACTCCCAACGGGGTGGATGGCGTCGTCGTCCAGGGCGGTTCGCCCGCCGTGCACGACACGCTGGAAGAACTGGGTGAAGAACCCGAGTACGTCGAATCGCCGAACGGAGTGATGGGGCGGTTCACCGACGAGCGCGCGATGGAGGTGTTCGAGATGGTCATGCCCGGCAAACTCAACACCGACCTGACCGCGGACTTGCAGGCGGAAGGCGTCCGCGCAGTCGGTCTTTCGGGCGTGGACGGCGCGCTCCTCACTGGGCCGAGAAAGTCCGCCGTCAGGGTGGTCGAAGACGGGAAGAAGAAGATTCGCCGCGGCGACCACTCCGGTAAAATCGAGGACGTGAACGCCTCGCTCCTCGAAACACTGCTCGCCGAGAACTACACGCCGGTCGTGACGGTGCCGATGCTGGCCGACGACGGAACGCCGGTCAACGCCGACGCTGACCGCGCCGCCGCCGCAATCGCTGGCGCGCTCGGCGGCGAGTTGGTCGTCCTGACCGACGTGCCGGGTTTGCTCGAAAATCCGGACGACGAATCGACGCTCATCGAGCAGGTCGCCACTCCGGCGGAGATGGCCACCGCGAAGGAGGCCGCGAAAGGATTCATGACGAAGAAGGTCATGGCGGCCACGGAAGCCTTGAACGGCGGCGCGAAATCGGTCGTCGTCGCCGACGCGAACAACCGCGACCCGATTACCGCGGCTCAGAAGGGTCACGGAACGAAGTTCACGCCCGCCGCCGTGGAGGGGTCGCTGTGAGCCAGTTCGTCTACTCTCAGAAACCCATCTCCATCGAGCGCGGGGACGGCGTGCATCTCTACGCCGACGACGGAACGGAGTACCTCGATTTCGGCGCGAGCTACGCGGTTTCGCCGGTCGGCCACTGCCACCCGGAAGTCGTCTCGGCGGTGCAGGAACAGGCCGCAAAACTGCTGTTCGTCCACGCTTCGTATCCGACCGAATCGCGCGATTCGCTGTACGAGAAGCTGACGACGGTCGCGCCATCGACCCTCGAAAACGTCTGGCTTTGCAACTCCGGCACCGAGGCGAACGAGGCGGCCCTGAAGTTCGCCCGGAGTGCGACCGGAAAGTCGAAAATCGTCGCCGCGAAACGCGGCTTCCACGGGCGCACCATGGGGTCGCTCTCGGTGACGTGGAAGCCGAAGTACCGCGCTCCCTTCGAACCCCTCGTGGACGACGTGGAGTTCGTCACCTACGGCGACGAGGACGAACTCGCTGAGGCAGTGGACGACGAAACCGCCGCGGTCATCCTCGAACCCGTGCAGGGCGAAGGTGGCGTCAATCCCGCGACGAAGGACTATCTTCAGGCCGCCCGCGAACTGACCGCCGACTCGGACACCGCCCTCGTCTTCGACGAGATTCAGACCGGACTCGGCAGAACGGGCGCGCTCTGGGCGTGCGAACACGCCGGGGTCGTCCCGGACATCCTGACGACCGCGAAGGGACTGGCGAGCGGTCTGCCAATCGGCGCGACCCTCTGTGCCGATTGGATTGCTGAGGACGCTGGGCCGCACGGTTCGACCTTCAGCGGGAGTCCGGTCGTCAGCGCGGCGGCGGAAGCCACCCTCTCGGTACTGGTGGACGAGAACCTTCCGGCCCACGCCGCGGAGATGGGCGAGTACCTTCAATCGGAACTGCACGCCGCCGACCTGCCGGTTCGCGACGTTCGCGGCCACGGTCTACTGGTCGGCGTCGAGGTCAAGCGCGGCGCGAACCGCATCGTGAAGAACCTCGCACTGTCGCATCAGATTCTCACGCTTCCGGCGGGGCGAAGCGTCCTACGCCTGCTTCCGCCTTTGACGGTCGAAACGAAGCACCTCGACAGCGTGGTCGAGGCACTCTCCGACGTGCTGGGTGAGGGAGAATGAGCCTGACGAATGCTATGACTGCTACGACAACCACCGCTCACGACCTGCTGGTCGAACTGGTTGAGACGCCGTCCGTCACGGGAAACGAAGCCGACTGCGCCGAACTACTCGCCTCGTTCTTCGAGGAACAGGGCCGCGACGTGTCGATAGACGACGCCGGAAACGTCCGTGCGCCGGGAAACGGTATCCTGCTCACGTCGCACATCGACACGGTTCCGGGAGACATTCCGGTCGAGGTTGACGACGGCGTTCTCTACGGTCGTGGAAGCGTGGACGCGAAAGGTCCACTCGCCGCGATGGCAGTTACGGCAGTCGAAACCGGCGCGAGTTTCGTCGGCGTCGTCGGCGAGGAAACCGACTCGCGCGGTGCGCGCCATCTCGTGACCGACTCCGAGGAACCCGAGTTCGTCGTCAACGGCGAACCGAGCGGTTGGGACGGCGTGACCCTCGGCTACCGCGGATTTCTGTCGGGAACCTACTCGGCGAGCACGGACTCCCAGCACACCTCTCGTCCGGAACCGAACGCCATTCAGCACGCCGTACACTGGCTGTCGGGGGTCGAATCGGCGTTCGAGTCGAACGCCGATTCGACGGGCGAGTCGGATTCGACGGACGGGTCGGACTCCACCGAAAAGCCGAGTTCGACGTTCGAATCCGTCACCGCGAAGCCGACTTCCTTCGATGGCGGTCTCACGGCGGACGGACTGGCGACGAAAGCAGAGGCCGATGTTCAGTTTCGCATCCCGCCGGGAACGACCGCCGAGGAAATTCAGGACATCGCCGACAGCGAACTCGACGCGGGAACCGTCTCGTGGAGCGAGCCGATTGCGCCGACAATGGCGAGTCCGCGCACCGAACTGGCGCGGGCGTTTCGCGTGGCGATTCGCGGAGAGGGTGGCGACCCGAGTTTGCTCCGCAAAACCGGAACGAGCGACGCGAACATCTACGCGGAAGCGTGGGATTGCCCGGTCGTCACCTACGGTCCGGGCGATTCGTCGCTCGACCACACCCCGGACGAACACCTCGAACTGGCCGAGTTCGACCAGTCGGTGGCGGTGCTCTCTGCCGTTTGCGAATCGCTGGAGGGGTCGCTATGACGCGCCACTTCCTCGACGTGGACGACCTCTCGCCGAGCGAGTTGGCCGACGTACTGGCCCTCGCAGAAGAGTTCAAGGCGAACGGGTCGCCGTCCGAGTTGGCTGGACAGACTCTTGCCATGTTGTTCGAGAAGCCGAGTACGCGCACTCGTCTCTCCTTCGAGACGGGAATGACTCAACTCGGCGGTCACGCCATCTTCATGGGACCGGACGACACACACCTCGACCACGGGGAACCCGTTTCGGATACGGGCAGGGTGCTGTCGCGCTACGTGGACTTCATCATGGGTCGCGTGTTCGACCACGACTGTCTGGTCGAAATGGCGGAGTACGCGACGGTGCCGATCATCAACGGACTCTCCGACATCGCACATCCCTGTCAGTCGCTCGCCGATTTGCTCACGATTCAGGAGCAGTTCGGCGATTTCGAAGACGTATCGGTCGCGTGGGTCGGCGACGGCAACAACGTCCTCAACTCCTTCGCAATCGCGGCTTCCACGGTCGGACTCGACCTGACGATTGCGACGCCAGAAGACTACGAACCGTCGAGTGACGCCCTCTCACGGGCGAGTGACCGCGGAAGCGCGCCGACGCTGACCAACGATCCCCACGAGGCAGTGGCCGACGTGGACGTCGTCTACACCGACGTGTGGGTCAGTATGGGCGAAGAGGACGAACGCGAGGAGAAGTTGGCCGCCTTCGACGGCTTCCAACTGAACCACGACCTGCTCCCCGACTCGGCACTCGCCATGCACTGTCTGCCCGCCCACCGCGGCGAGGAGATCACCGGCGACGTGCTGGAAAGCGACCGCTCGCTTTCGTGGGATCAAGCCGAAAACAGGCTTCACGCGCAGAAGGCACTGCTGGCGTATCTTGGTGAAAAACAGTAGTCCAGCGCCGATACGCGACGGCGAACGCCGCGCCCAACCATAGCGGCATGACGACTGCGGCGGACGCATTCTTGAAAATTGGTTTTGGCTGAAAGAGGTTAGTGGGCAGTCTTTTGCCTTTCTCGCGCCAAGGTAATACGGGGATACGATGGGAGAGAAAACTACGCGCCTTGGATTTGCCGGAGACGTAATGCTCGGGCGGTTGGTGGACGAACGCCAGCGACGGCGGAGCGTCTCCGCGATTTGGGGAAACATGGAGGAGCAACTTCGAACGTTGGACGGGTTGTTCGTCAACCTCGAATGTTGTCTCTCCGCTCGCGGGACGCCGTGGGTGGACACCTATCGACCGTTCCACTTTCGGGCTGACCCCGACTGGGCGATTCCGGCATTGGAATCCGTCGGCGTCGATTGGGTTTCGCTGGCCAACAACCACATCTTGGACTACGGCCCCGACGCACTTCGAGATACGCTCGACTATCTCGACGACGCCGACATCGCACATTCCGGGGCAGGCGACGACGTGGAAGCGGCGCGCACTCCCGCGCTCGTCTCGGTCGGCGACCTCGACGTTGCGCTCGTTTCCTTCACGGACAACACGCCGGAGTTCGCGGCGGAGTCGGACAGCGCCGGAACTGCCTACGTCAACTTCGACGTAACCGACGACAGGGCGGCGCGTATCATCGGCGACTCGCTCGCACGGGCACGCGAGACCGACCCCGACTTGCTCGTCGTGTCACTCCACTGGGGGCCGAACATGCGAACGAAACCGCCCATCGGGTTTCGGGAGTTCGCTCGGTGGTTGTCCGAGCAGGGCGTCGATGTCGTCCACGGCCACAGCGCGCACGTCTTTCAAGGCGTCGAGGTCGTGGACGAGATGCTCGTTCTGTACGATACGGGCGATTTTCTGGACGACTACGCGGTCGATTCGAAGCTTCGGAACGACCGAAGCTTTCTCTTCGAACTGGTGCTCGAAGACGGCGATCTCGCGGAACTTCGCCTCCATCCGATAGAAATCTACGATCTCGCCGTCCACGAGGCGGAACATTACGCCGCCAACTGGAGCATGCAACAGATGGATTCGCTCTCGTCGGCGTTCGGAACGCGGTTCGAGCGTGAAGACGAGGAACTCGTGCTGTCGCTGTAGTCCTTGGCGTCGTTCCCGAACGGAGTCCCAACAGATCCGGTTTATCGATAACGGAATTATACAAATACAATAAAAGATCTAGTAGCAACCGCCAGAACTCGGTCATTTTATCGTTGACTGCGCGAACGACGCTGCCAGCGTTGCCACCGTCCGCGCTTTTTTCACCTCGGAACGCATCCACCCCGGCAATGAACCTGACGCTGTCGAATCCGACCGCACCAGTCCCGGACTGTGCGGACGACGGAGCATGGCTCGCTTGCATCGACTGCGAGTGGGTCGGCCCGCCGTTCGACGAGATTCGCTATCGCTGTCCCGACTGTGACGGTCTGCTCGAAGTTCGCTACGCCGACCATCCGACGTTCGACGATTTCGAGACGAGCGATCCGAAGCGGGGCGTTTGGCGCTACGCCGACGCGCTTCCCGTCGAATCCGGCGTGAGCATCGAGGAGGGGAACACGCCCCTGTACGAAGCCCCGACGATCGAGGACGAAGTCGATGTCTCGAACCTCCGAATCAAACACGAGGGGATGAACCCCACTGGCAGTTTCAAAGACCGAGGCATGACGCTCGGCGTGAAAGTCGCCGAAAAACTCGGCACAGACCGACTGGCCTGCGCCAGTACCGGCAACACCAGTGCGGCGTTAGCCTGCTACGGCGCGCGGGCCGGAACCGAAGTTCTCGTCCTGCTCCCAGCCGGAAAAGTCGCCGCCGGAAAGGTTGCACAGGCCAGCCTCCACGGCGCGCGAATCCTCGAAGTCGATGGTAACTTCGACGACTGCCTCGACATCGTTTCCGACCTCGCAAATCGCGGCGAGGCGTACCTGCTCAACTCGCTCAACCCCTTCAGATTAGAAGGCCAGAAGACGATTGGACTGGAAATCATCGAGCAGTTCCGCGATCAGACCGGCGGCCTCCCCGATAGAATCGTCCTCCCGGTCGGCAACGCCGGAAACACCAGCGCGCTGTACAAGGCGTTCCGCGAACTCGTCGCTAGCGGGGAACTGACGCCCGAGCAAATTCCCGTCCTGACCGGTGTGCAAGCCGAAGGTGCGGCCCCGATGGTCGAAGCCATCGAGAACGACGCCGACGAAGTCCGGCGCTGGGACGAAGTCGAAACTATCGCAACCGCCATCCGAATCGGCAACCCCGTCAACGCGCCGAAAGCTCTTCCCGCAATTCGCGAAACCGGCGGCACCGCAATCGCCGTCTCTGACGAGGAAATCACCGACGCACAGCGCGCGCTGGCGGGGGACGGAATCGGCGTCGAACCGGCCAGCGCCGCCAGCGTCGCTGGCCTCCGCAAACTCCGCGAATCAGGGACGATTTCGGCGGACGAGAACGTCGTCTGCCTGACGACGGGCCACCTGCTGAAAGACCCAGACGCGGCGGCGGCGGCAGGCGTCGAACCGGAACCGGTTCCCAACGACACCGACGACGTGCTTGCGCACCTCTCGGAGTAACCGTCCCGACCGCACCGCCCAACAGCGTAAAACGAGGCCCGACCCGAGAGGAAGACATGGTGGGGGAAACTGACGTTCTGATTATCGGCGGGGGAATCACCGGCACCGGAATCGCGCGCGACCTCGGGTTGCGCGGTCTCGATACGGTTGTCCTCGAACGCGGACGACTCGCGGACGGTGCGACCGGAAATATGCACGGCCTCCTGCACAGCGGCGCTCGCTATGCGGTCGCCGACCCGGAGAGCGCGACCGACTGCATCGAGGAGAATCGAATCCTGCGCGATGTCGCACGCCACTGCGTCGATGAAACGGGCGGCTACTTCGTTCAACTGCCGGACGACGACGAATCGTACTTCGAGCGGACGCGACGGAGTTGTCTCGATTGCAGCATCGATGTCGAGTCAGTTTCCGTCGCGGACATCCGCGACGACCACCCATATCTCGCGTCGGAAGCGAAACGAGCGTTTCGAGTACCCGACGCCGTCGTCCATCCGTTTCCGCTCGCGATCGCAAACGCTGTTGGTGCCCGGGAGAACGGGGGCACCATCGAAACTCACGCAGAGGTAGTCGATGTGCTCGTCGAAGAGGGTGCGGTAGCAGGTGTGGAGGTTCGTCACCGAGAGGCGTCGGAAACCGAGACGATTCACGCCGAGCACGTGGTCAACGCGGCCGGCGCGTGGGCCGAATCGGTTGGCGCGATGGCGGGTATCGAAATACCCATGCAACCCTCGAAAGGCGTTATGGTCGTCGTGGACTTCCCGCCGCTCGACGCCGTCCTCAATCGCTGTCGTCCGGCGGCGGACGGCGATATCGTCGTTCCGCACGAGGAGACCGCCGTTCTCGGGACGACGAGCGTGGAAATCGAGAACCCCGACGACTACCAGAAAGCGCAGTGGGAGGTCGATCTGATGGTTGAACAGGCGAGCGAGATGGTTCCCGATATTGCGACGGCCAGAATCGTCCGGTCGTACTGGGGTGTCAGACCGCTGTTCGGTGGGACGGACGCCGACCTCGTGGACGGACGCACACAGACTCGCGATTTCACGCTACTCGACCACGGAGAACGCGACGACCGACCGGGGATGACGACCGTCGTCGGCGGGAAGTTGACTACCTACCGGCAGATGGCCGAGACGGTTGCAGACCGCGTCTGCTCGGTACTCGGTGTAACCGAATCCTGTCGAACCGCGACGGAACCCCTCCCTGGTCGCAACGACCCCGACGCGCTTCGGGACGCGATCGATGAGTTCGGGCCGCTTCCACCTGCGGAGGAACTGCCGTCGGATGTCGTTCGGGATTAATAAGCGCGCGCCAACAGAAGAACGATGCTCGCGCTGACGAGCAGACACGCGAGCAGTCCGGCGAACGCGATTTTGTACCCGGCCCGTCCCGCGACGAATCCGACGTAGGTCGTTCCGAGACTACCGAGACCAATATAGATGGTTCTCGTCGCGCCGAGGTCGCCACCCATGCTTCCGTCGGGAAACACGTCCATCAGGTGTGCTTGCATTGCTGGCGGGTACGCCATCAACCCCGCCGCAAAGACGACGACGCTGGCGGTAACGGCGAGCGTGCTGGTCGCCGCGACGACGCCCGCGAGCGCCAGCGTCGCCACTACCAGCGACCCGGCGGCGACGACGGGTCGCGAGATTCGGTCGCCGAGTGACCCCGAAACCGGTTTCACCAGCGCGCCGACGACGAACAGGGCGGCAAATCCACCGCCAGCGAGTTCCGGCGAGAACCCTTTTGCCTCCTGCAAGAACGTCGGGAGGAATCCCGTGACGGACTGCCAGACGAAGGCGTACAGCGAGTAGGCGACGAGCAGGGCGACAGTCCGGCGGTTGGCGAACCGCCCCGCGGTCTTCCGAACGTCGTGGAGTACGGCCCGTCCCGCACTCGCGTCGATTCGCGGCGGAGTGTAGGCTTCGCGGTCCCAGCGATGGAGCAGGACGAGCACCACGACGAGGAGGAGCGCGACCGGAATGAACGCGAACCGCCACGTCGCCAGTGCGAGGACGGCAACTGCGAGGCCCGCCGCAACAGCACCGCCGCCGTCGCCCGACGCGCCGTGAAGCCCGAACGCCTGTCCCCGGCGAGCGACGAACAGGTCGGAGACGAGCGCTCTGGCCGGAGTCGGATAGAGTCCGGCACCCGCGCCGACGACCGCCGCGCCGAGCAGGAACACCGCGTAGGTCGGCGCGCTAGCGAGCACCCCAAATCCGACGACGAGGAGCGCGAGTCCGGCGGCGAGCAGGGTCTTCCGCGATAGGTTGTCGGAGAGTCGCCCGCTGGGATACTGGCCGAGGGCGTACAGTGCCCAGAGAACCGTGAGCGCGAACCCCGCCTGAAACTCCGTGATTGTGAGGGATTCCATCACGGTCGGGAGCATCGGCGAGAGGACGAGCCGTCCCGTCTGAATCATCGCCCAGCCGAGCGAGACGGCGAGCAGGAGCTTTCCGGAATACCCCGTCAGCAGTCGCTCGTCCGTGGATTGTGTCTCGTCTCGGGATCGGGTTTCGTCTGCGAGTTCCTCGGCCACGGTTCGGAGGAAGTTTGGCGGCTACTTGAGTCCGGCTTTCGCGGCAGGGCAAGTCAGAGTTCCTCGAGCGGAGTCAGTTCATCCCGGTCGGCGACTCTGATTTCTCTGGCTTTCTCGGCGAATGCTTCCATTTCTAACTCGTTCATCTCACCGGGATTGCTCCCGTCTTCGTACAAAAAGGTTCGTCGATCAGTTGCCCGAGACCTGCCCGTTCAGCGCGATACTCCGCACCTCAATCATGCGCTCGTCGGCTTCGAGCGCCTGCTTGGCGTCCTGCGTGAGTTCGTCGTCCAGATTGTAGACCGAGAGTGCTTCTCCGCCGTCGGTTTCGCGGGCGTTGAACATCCCTGCGATGTTGATGTCGTGTTCGCCGAGGACGGTGCCGATGAATCCGATGACGCCGGGTTTGTCCTGATTGCGCGCGACCAGCATGTGGCCGTGGGGGATGGCGTCCACTCGGTAGCCGTCGATGCGGACGATTCGCGGGTCTTCTCCGGCGAACAGGGTACCTTCGACCGTGATTTCTCCGTCCGCGCTCTCGACCGTTACCGCGATGAGGCT
>CAYNQM010000062.1:0-18359 GCA_964399275.1 uncultured Haladaptatus sp. | reverse complement strand
GAACGGCTTCAACATCGTCGGCACGCTCACCCTGGCGCTGGGGCTGGGCCCGGCTCCCGAGCTGTCGATTGCCGGAATCGGTATCGCGACGGCGCTGGGGGAAACCCTCGCCGCAACGCTGTTCGTGACGTGGTCTGGCTACTACCAGCAGTTCAGCCAAGCGAACAACGTGGTTCGGGGCGAACCGGGCAGTTCCATCACGGGCATGACGCTCTGGACGTTCTTCCCGAATCCCGTCTTCGCGGGCGTGAAAGTCGGCGACTTCCAGACGCTCAACGAGGCCGCATTCCTCGTCTCGTTCCCGCAAGCGTTCTTCAGCGAGGTCGTCATCACGGCCATCCTCGTCGCCGTCATCTTCGCGCTCGTGGACGATTGGAACCCGATGGGCACCCGAGCGACGCCCGCCGTCGCGGCGTTCCTCATCGGCCTGCTCGTCGCGGCGCTGGTGCAGTACGAAGCGCCGGTGAGCATGGCCGCGCTGAATCCCGCCCGCGACCTCGGCCCGCGAATCTTCGGCTACCTCGCCGGATGGGGCGAAATCGCGTTCCCCGGCCCGCGCGGGGGCTGGTGGCTTCCGGCGACCTCGACGACCATCGGCGGCATCATCGGCGGCGGTCTGTACGACTTCCTAACGCGAAGATACGTCAAAAAACTCGAAGAACAGGAGATTGAGCCGGAGGAACCGGCAGTTCACGACGAAGAACAGGAACGCCCGACAGGGGGGAGTTAGGAATACCGTGTCCGATGCCGACGAAACCCACACGATGGGCGACTACCTTCGGCTGGTCTTCCTCGACCCGATAACGCTCGCGGGATTGGTCGTTCTCGCGGCGGGAATCGTGCTGGTGGTCGTCTCCAACCCGAATTCGGCGGTTCGAAATCCACTGCTCGGTGGCTCGCTCATGCTGGTCGGGACGGTGCTGTTCGCCCTCGGCTACACCCGAGCGCAGTGGGGCCTTCAGCGCTGGGGTCGGCGATAATCTGAAGCGTGCTCCCGTTCAACACTGTTCGAGACCCCAATGGAGCGAACCGTAACCATCGTCCCGGAAGACGGACTTCACGCCCGCCCTGCGGCGCGATTCGTCAGTACCGCAAACGAGTTCAACGCCGACGTTTCGGTCGGTACGACCGATAACGACCCCGTTAACGCGCGAAGCATGCTTTCGGTGACGGCACTCGACGCGCGGCAGGGCGACGAGGTGCACCTCGTCGCCGAAGGTGAAGACGCGGAATCCGCCCTCGACGCTTTGGAAGCAGTGCTCACGACCCCGGAGGGAGAGTCGTGAGTACCGAACTCACCGGTGTCGGCGTCACCCCCCGCGCCGCCGTCGGAACCGCGATTTGGTATCGCGGAACGACCGACCTGCCAGAGCTTCCCGACCCGAAGACCGTCGATTCCGAGGACGAACTGGCGAGATTCGAGTCGGCCTGCGAGCGCGCCCGCGAGGAACTGGCCGACGAGCGCGAGCAGACCCGCGAGCGCGTCGGGGAGGACGAAGCGGCAATCTTCGACGCACAGCGAGCCTTTCTCGACGACCCCCAAATCGCCACCAGCGTCGAAACCGCCATCAAAAACGGTCTTCCCGCTCCCCACGCCGTTCGGCAGGCGTTCGAAGACCCAATCACGCGGTTCGAAGGGCTGGAAGGCCGAACCGCCGAACGCGCCGACGACCTCCGCGACGTGCGCGACAGATTGCTCCGAATCCTCACCGACCGCGACCGCATCGACCTCGACGACCTTCCCGAGGGTTCCATCCTCCTCGCGGAACGACTCGTCCCGAGCGACACCGCCAGACTCGACCCCGAAACGGTCGCCGGATTTGCCACCGAATTCGGCGGTCGAACCTCGCACGCCGCTATCTTCGCCCGGTCGCTCGGAATTCCCGCCGTCGTCGGCGTCGGCGACGAACTCGCGCAAGTCGGCGACGGCCGAGAGGTGCTGGTCGATGGCACCGACGGTCTCGTTATCGTTGACCCGGACGAGACTGCTCGAAACCTCGTCACGGCCGCGGCCACCGAACCGATACCCGGCCACGTTTCGACCGCGGACGACCGAAACGTCGAAGTCGCGGCGAACGTCGGCACCCTCGCCGAACTCGACATTGCGAGCGAGCAGGGTGCCGACGGAATCGGCCTCTTCCGAACAGAATTCCTGTTCCTCGACCGGGACGCCCCGCCTGACGAGGACGAGCAGTACGAGGCCTACACGGACGCACTGTCGGCGTTTTCGGACGAACGCGTCGTCGTCCGAACCCTCGATGTGGGCGGCGACAAGCCGATTCCGTACCTCAACGCGCCGGAGGAGGCCAACCCGTTTCTGGGCGAGCGCGGGATTCGACGGTCGCTCGGTGCCGACGCCGACCTCTTCGAGACGCAACTGCGCGCCCTGCTTCGCGCCGGAGCGACGGGCAATCTGGCCGTGATGTTCCCCCTCGTCTCTCGCGTCGAAGAACTCGATGCGGCGCTCTCCCGTGTCGAGGAGGTCGCCGACGAATTGGCCGACGAAGGTTTGGAGTACGATATTCCGGAACTCGGCGTGATGATTGAGACGCCGGGGTCGGTGTTCGTGGCCGACTCGCTCGCTTCTCGCGTCGATTTCCTCAGCATCGGCACGAACGACCTCACGCAGTACGTGATGGCCGCCTCGCGCGAGAACGACGCGGTCGCCGATCTCCACGACCCACTCCATCCGCCCGTTCTGCGGGCGATTCGGCGGACGGTCGAGGCTGGTCACGACGGCGGCGCGTGGGTCGGCATGTGCGGCGAGATGGCTGGCGACCCCGACCTCACCGAACTGCTCGTCGGTCTCGGACTGGACGAGCTGAGCATGAGCTCGGTGACGGTACCGGACGTGAAAGCGCGTGTCGAAGGGTGCGATTCGGCGGACGCTCGCGAAGTTGCCGAGCGCGCTCTCGAAGCCGAGACGCGCGAGGAAGTGACGAATTTGCTGTCGTAGCGTTACAATTTCGAAATTTCGGCCGCTTCCTCCGCTGACTCCAGCACCGATTCTATCGTTGCCTTGGGACTGGTCGCGGCGACGGCGGCGTTGACCGCACCTTCGAGCACCGGTGCGTCAGCGATTTTCGCGTCCGCGTCCGACATCTCGATGGCGAGTTCGGCGTTCATCACCGCACTGCCGAGGTCTACCAACAGAACGGCTTCGTCGTCTTCGAGCGAATCGAGAGCGTCTTGAATCGCTGGCGCGCTCGTGCCGATTCCGCCATCGGTATCGCCTCCGACTGCCGCGATTTGGGTGTCTGCCGCCATTTCGGCGGCGACTTCCTTGATTCCCTCGGCGGCCCGCTCGCTGTGCGAGACGATGACGAGACCGACCATTTAGCGCTCCTCCTCGGTTTCCGCCTCAGTCTCCTCGGCCTCCGCTTCGGCAGGGCTTTCCTCCGGCACGGTCGGCGAAGTCGCGTCGGCTTCGAGCCCTCCGTCGCCGAGATACTCGACCGCCGTCTCCTGAATCGCTTCGAGGACGAACAGGGTGCTCGTCGCGCCGGGGTCTTGGTGGCCGACCGACCGCCAGCCCAAGTAGGAGGCTCTGCCCTTCGTCGCCCGGATTGGGGTGGTAAAGTTCACGCCGCGTTCGCAGGCGTCCACCGCCTTCGTCAGCGCCTCCACCGGTTCAAGGTCGTCCTGCTCGATGGATTTCTTGTAGGTGTGAACCGCGGGCGTGATGGCATCGACCATCGTCTTCGCGCCGACCGGTGCGTCACCCCGGTCTTTCAATTTCTCCAGAAACGCCTCGGCGAACGCAACGCTCGACTCCGCCGTGATTCCGTCGCCGAGTTCCGCGCTGGCGGTCATGAACGACCCGCCGTACAGCGGCCCGGCGGCCCCGCCGACTTCCGAAATGAGGGTGACGCCGACCGTCTTGACCAGTTCGTCGGGTGGCGCGTCGTCCATCTCGTCGACCTTCTCGTGAACCGCCTGAAAGCCTCGGTTCATGTTTGCCCCGTGGTCGGCGTCGCCGATGGCGGAATCGAGGTTGGTAAGGTATTCCTTTTCGTCGGCCATCCGATCAGCGACGCGCTCGACTGCGTCGAGGACGGCGTTCCGTTGGGTTGTTGTGTCTCCCATTCGTGTGTTGGTTGCACGAGACGAGATAGGGTAAACCTTCTCTCACTCTGGTTGGTACGTTTCTGCTCAGCAGTTTCCTCCCGAAGGGAGAATCACCATCTCCTGACTACCCTCTCCGCAGGAGGCACGATTCGTACTAGCCGCGAGAATACACCGTATTGAACGACGATATCATGGTCGCCCGAAGAGATAACGGTCGGTATCGACAAATTGCTGTGGTCATAGAATCTATTCTGACACGAATGCGACGGTTTGGACATCGTGCTCGCCGTCCTGTCAATTACGCTTGCTGCTGAACTCCCACGAGCAACGCAGTCGCTACGAGCGTCGTCCCGACCAGCAACCCCCAACCGAGGCCATAGCCGCACGTTTCGACCAGCAGGCCGAACAGTGGCGGCGCGACCAGTCCTCCGGTGTTGATTGCGGTCTGCCCACCGGCGGTCGCGCCGCCGATGTCGTCGGCATCGACGAGTTCCGAGAGACAGGAGTAAAACACGCCAGTCGAACCGTGAATCGAGAGACCGAGGCCGACGAAGAGAGCGACAGCAATCGGGAGCGACCAGTCGCTGACCGCGAGAACGGCAAAGAGGACGACCGCGAGTAGCACCTGCCCGAGAGCGACGGTGGCCGCACCCTTCGCGCCGCCCAGTCGGTCTGCGAGATTTCCGGCACCGATTCGGCCGACGCTTCCCGCCACCTGCGTCACTGCGAGCACGATACCGCCAGCGGCGGCGCTCGCACCGACGGCGTCCTGCACGTAGAGGACGGTGTAGCCGAGCATCGAGAAAATTGACGCGCCGACGAAGAGACCCGCCCCGACGAGAAGCGTGTAAGCCCGATTCGTTCGGAGTTGGGAGAGATTCGGCAGCGAGAACTCGCCGCTCCCCCGCGAACCGTCGTACAGGGCGACGAAGACGAGTAAGTACCCACTCGCCAGCGCCGCGACGACCCAGAAGCCGACCTGCCACGCGGCGATGGTAGCGACGCCCGTGACGACGAGCGAGGCCGCGCCGCTACCCGCAGTGACCCCGACCTGTTTCAGCCCCATCGCGAGACCCTGTCGTCCGTCGGGCGAACTAGCGACGATGGCGCGATTCGAGGCTGGCATCGCCGTCGAATAGGCGACGCCCAGCATCCCACCAGCACCGAGGAGGAGACCGTAAGACGGTGCAAGCGAGACGCCAACGGCCGCGACAGCGAGGGCGAGGAGTCCGACGACCATCGTGCGTTTCTCGCCGAACCCATCGACGGCCGCGCCGCTCGGAAACAGCATGAGCGTATATCCGAGCAGTGCCGCCGTGAGGAAGACGCCGACGAGCGTTTCGGAGAGCGAAAACGCATCGCGGAGAAAGCTAGTCGCGGCGAAAATTGTGTAGTAACAGAAACTCGCGGCCGTCTGCCACCCCGCAACCGTCGCAACCGACTGCCAACTTTTCGAGGCACGTACCGACTGCGACTCGGGTCCCATCGTTCGAACGTTGGTATTGCGCGTGGTAAGAATACCGAGTCCGGTCGGTTTCCGCTATCGGTTCTCGGATTCGAGCAGTCCGAGCGTACTCTCGCTCGGGTGGCCGACCAGTTCGCTCGCCGCGTCAGCGATGGAACGCCCGACGAAGGCGTTCGAGTAGGCTCTCGTTTATCGGAAGTTCACGGGCGATTTCGTCGAGTTCCTCGTCGGAGAAGTGCGGGTCGTGACGGGCCTCTCGCAACCACTGTTGCCACTCGCTGCTCGTCAGGGTGCCGCGCGAGTCGGCTTCCCACTGGTCAACGAGTGCTTCTCGGTCAACGAATGGGATATCCATCCCGCTGTTTCCCCAGTACAGCGGCGACAGTTCGAACTCGTACTCGTCCCCGTTCACGAATCTGACGCGGTACGGGTATCCGTTGTAGAGGATGAGGTCGCCCTCGGTGACGTCGTCCCCGTTCGGAAGCGATAGCGTCCGTGTCATCTCGTCAATTCGACTACGTGCGGCGCGCTTGTCAGGGTTTCCAATTGAATGCGTGTTGACATTCGCTAGCCGGTGAACCGATACCGAAAAATCGCGTTCGAAACGGCTACTGCACCGTCAACGCCGGTGTCTCCGCGGGATGCGACAGCAGTTCTTTCAGTTCGTCGTCCAGCACGAGCACCGTCACCGAACAGCCCTCCATGTCGAGCGAGGTCATGTAGTCGCCGACCCACGCGTCCCACGTCGTCAGGTCGCGGTCGTCCAGAATCGACTGAAGTCGGCGGTTCACGACGTACAGTTCCATCAACGGCGTGCCACCCATCCCGTTGACGATGGTGGCGACTTCCGCGCCGGAGTCGGGCGAGAGGTCGTCCAAGACTCGTTCAGTCAGTCGGTCGGTGATTTCGTCGGCGGACATCATCTCGACGCGCTCGACGCCGGGTTCGCCGTGGATCCCGATGCCGAGTTCGATTTCGTCGTCCGCGAGGTCGAACGTCGGTTCACCCTTTTCGGGCGTGATGCAGGAGGTGAGCGCGGTTCCCATCGTCGCCACGTTGTCGATGACCTTCTCGGCGACGCGCTGAACCTCGTCCAAATCTCCGCCTCGGTCGGCCATCGCGCCCGCGACTTTGTGTACGAAAATGGTGCCACAGACGCCGCGGCGTCCGGAGGTGTACAGCGAATCCTCGACCGCCACGTCGTCGTTGACGACGACTTCGGCGACTTCCACGTCGCTCTCCATCTCGGCCATCTCGCCCGCGGTTTCGAAGTTCATCACGTCGCCCTCGTAGTTTTTGACGACGTTCAGGACGCCCTCGCCCGCGTCGCAGGCCTGAATCATCTCGCTGATTTCGTCGGCGGTCGGCGAGGTGAACACCTCGCCCGCCGCCGCCCCGTCCAGCATTCCCGGCCCGAGGTAGCCCGCGTGCGTCGGTTCGTGACCGCTTCCGCCGCCGCTGACGACCGCGACTTTGCCGGAGACCGGTGCGTCGTCCCGGACGAGGACGTTCGTATCCGGCAGGCGTCGAATCGCGTCCGGATGTGCTACCACCATTCCGTCCAACATTTCGTCCACGACGGCAGACGGTTCGTTGATGAGTTTTTTCATGAACTATGCTAGCATCCACGTCCGGGCGCATAACGATTTCTTCTGATTTCGTGAGAAGTCGGCCGAACTGTCGAGAAATCCCGACCGACTACTTCGGTGAAAACAGGTCTTCGACGCGGTAGTCGAAGTCGTCTGCGAGGGCGAACGCGAGTTCCAGCGAGGGTCGTGCGTTCGCGCTCGATGGCGTCGATGAACTGTCGAATGATGTCGAACAGCGCCCGGCACTCTGACATCAACAGGTTGATTACTCGAACCAGAACCGCAATACACCAAACGCTTATAAACTATCGAAACAACGATACGAATCGATATTCTGAACGATGGGAGGGTTCGAACCGCACGACCGCGATTTGCAGGTGCGCCGGGAGCGCGAGCAGGTACAAACGCTCTCGACGAGGGACGTATCCGATCTCGTCGTCTCGCTCGACGCCGACGATGAAAAACGCCGAGCGAGCGCCGCGTGGTCGCTCGCCGAAGTGGCGGCCACAACGCCCGAACGAATCCCCATCTCCGACCTCACGCAGGCCCTCTCGGACGACGACCGATGGGTTCGACGCGGCGCGACGTGGGCGCTCGCCGAAGTCGCACAGAACGACCCCGCCGGGGCGCGTCCAGTCGTCCAGCGCGCAATCGAACTCGTTGACGACGGCGACCCGCTGGTGCGCGAAAACGCCGTCGTCACCGTGGCTGGCGTCGCCTCCGAATTCCCGAGAGAGGCTGAACCGGCAATCGACTCGCTCGTGGAACTCAGGGACGCCGACGACGGCGTCGTCCGCCAGTACGCCAGCGAGGCGCTTCGGCACGTCGTTGACGCGCTTTCGTCGGCCTCTCTGTCAGGCGACCCTGTCGTCATCAGCGTGCGCGACCCGGAACTAGCGGGACTGCTTCCCGACGGGCCGACCGTCGTCCAAGTCGGCGGAGCGAGCGACGGGGAAGCGATTCGAATCGCTCCCGCGTCGGCGGTAGAGGCGGCAGACGGGTCCGCCGAAACGCCCACTTCGGGCCGTACCCGAAGCGGCACTGAACCGCCGTCCGACGAAGCTATCGCATCACCGCCACCGCTTTCGGTCGCATACGACGACTTCGAGCGGTTGGGTTCGGTCGGACAGTCGCCGCTCGTCACCGTCCATCGTGCGCATGCCGTGACGCCGGACGAGCAACACGCCGTCGTCTCGCTGTTTACCGCTCGGGCCGACTGCCGTGAGGAACCCTTCTCGACTTCGCTCTCCCGCGCGTTCGACCGGTGGGGAACCATCGACGACCACGACCACGTGCTCGCGGTGCGGGCGCACGGCGAGTCGCCCACCCCGTGGGCCGCGACGGAGTTCACCGACGGCGGGACGCTCGCCGACTACTTCGACGCCGACCTCGACCTGTCGCTGTGGGTCGCACACTGCATCGTTCGCGCCGTTTCGCACGCCCACGCACTCGGCGTCGTTCACGGCGGTCTGTGTCCGCCGGCGGTTCGATTCGTCACGACGTTCGGGCCGACGTGGCCCGTTCCGAAAGTCGGCGACTGGGGATTCGCGGCCATCGCAGACCACCCCTCGATTCCACCGGCCTACGCCGCCCCCGAACACGTCGCTCCCGAATCGTTCGGCATCCTCGACCACTCGACCGACGTGTACGGGCTCGGAACGCTCCTGTACGGCCTGCTCACCGGCTATCCGCCGTTCGCAGGGGAACCCCACGTCGTCGCCGGACGGGTGCCGACCGACGACCCGCCCGTCCCAACGGATCGAAATCCGAACCTTCCAGAAGCGGTAGACGACCTGCTCGCTCGCGCGTTGGCGAAACGAAAACCAGAGCGATACGAGACGGTAGACGACTTGCGGGTCGCGCTAGAACGGTGTATCGAAACGTCTGATCCGGAACTGATGGGTCGAATTTATTAAGTAATGAAGGATACACCTCGAAACAGATGATCATTTCACTCGCACAGGTCGGTACCGACGTCGGTGCGGGCATCGTCCGCTTCGTCGGTTCCGGGCTTTTTGCGGTCTCCGCCGGTATCTTCGGGTTCTACGCGTTTCGGAACCTCCAGTTGAACCGGTTGGAGTCTCAGCGTCCGTTCTGGCGCTATCTCGTTTCCATCGGCGTTGCTGGCGTTGTCTACGGCCTGCTCGACCTTGCCGGGGCCGTCTCGGACGGTCGTCTACTCGTCGCACTCGGCGATACGACACTGCTCTTCAGTACGGTGTTCCTCGCCTTCGCCATGCGCGAACTGTACTACAACAGCGCGCTGGCCCCGTTGCCCGACGAACAGCGAACCTCACTCGCCCGCTTGCGGCGAATTGAACTCGCGTTCGTCGGCGTCATCGTCGTCGAACTGCTCATCGTACTCGTCTTGGGTCACGGCTCGGTCGTCGCGCTCGTGAAGGGCGGTGGAAGCCTCTCGTTCGCGGTTTACGGTCTCGTCTTCGGCGAGCGCCTCGAATCGCTCACGCAGGGAACCTCGGTCGATACGCTTCGGCGACATCTTCTTCCGGTGCTCGTCTGCTCGGGACTGCTCGGCCTCGCCGACCTCGGTGTTCACGTCGGATTCGAGTCGTTCGTCGTCCAGAGCGTCGAGAGCGTCTTCGTCGTGATGATTGGCGCGTTCTTGCTCACCGCGACCATTCGACTCCAACAGAACGTTCGCGGGCTTTCCGCCCCCCATTGAGCCGAATTCCGTCGTTCGGAATCCCTACACGCGGTCGAGTTTCCCGGTTTTACAGTACGGACAGTCCGCGTCCGGACCGGGTTGAGTGGTGACGCGTCCACACATCGAACACGCTCTGACCCGTCGCTCCCGCCGTTCGTAGGTTCTTTCGAGCGACGCCAATCTCGCCTCGACTTCCGCGAGCTGCTGTCGAACGCTGTCGAGTTCGGCGCGCAGTTGCGCGTTGAGATTCGAACCCTCTGATTCCACTCGCTGGCTCGGTGGGTCGATTCGTGGCTTCCGCTTTTCCACCGCGCGTTCGTCCGTGGGCATCTCTCCCGAACGTACTCCGCGAACGATTATGAAGCGGTCGGTGGTTCCGCACGCCTCGAAAAGAGTTCGTTCCGACTCGCTATCCCGCCTCGTCGTCCGGTCGGCGAACCGGAAGCGGCGCGTAGAGACGCTTGCGAGCGTCCGGCGCGTACAGTCGTTCCTCGACGAGTTCGTGCTCTTTGAGTTTCGTCAGCGCATCGCGCGTCGTTCGGGCGGGCAGGAGCGCGTCGTCGCGCACCTGTCGCTGTGTCTGGGGCGCGTCGTCCTGAAGAACCCGATAGACGAGTTTTGCACTCGGTGGTAGTTCGAGAAGTCGTTCGAATCGTTCCTGTGGGGTTGTGTTACTGCCGGAGCGTCCGGCAAAAGCGACCACTGGTTTTCGCCATACCAATTTCCCGTTCGAACCCGACCTAGTTATTTATTCCGGTAGTTAAATATCACATAGAATGTTTCAATAGAACAAATATAATTCTCTATTCTCGGATTCCGTAACCACAAGATATAAAGACGCTATGACGAATGGTTCATTAACCAACTGCTCCCGCTGGAAAAACTTCCGGATTTATGAACAATAATGGTTGCCGATGAACCAACGATTCTCGTCGTCGATGACGAGCAAGATGTGACTGACCTCTACGCGACGTGGCTAGATGGTTCTTTCGACGTTCGACGCTCGTACGAGGGCTGCGAAGCGCTAGAACTACTCGATGATGGCGTCGATGTCGTCCTCCTCGACCGCCGCATGCCCGGGCTCTCCGGTGACGAAGTTCTCGAAAAACTGCGAGAGCGCGGTCTTCACTCCCGCGTGGTGATGGTGACGGCCGTCAAACCCGACTTCGACATAATCGAGATGGGATTCGACGACTATCTCGTCAAACCGGTTTCGAAAGACGACCTCTACACGACCGTCGAGGGGATGCTCACGCGCGACGAGTACGACGACCAGATGCAGGAGTACTTCTCGCTCGTCTCGAAGAAGGCAGTGCTGGAATCCGAAAAGAACGCGGAGGAACTCGCTGAAAACGACGAGTATCAACGACTGACTTCCCGGGTCGAAACGCTTCGGCAAACCGTGGACGACGCGCGGTCGGAACTCGAAGACCACGGCGACTTCGTCGGCGCGTTCCAAGACCTCACGTAGTTCGTTCTGCCGTCCCGACTCGCATTTCTCTCTCCGCTTTTCTGCCACCCATCGCGACGCCGACTATCGAAAACCCGCTGGTGAGTAAACTGACGCCGAATAGCAGTCCGAGCGCCCACGACGCGGTGGCAGGCCACCCGAACCAGAGGAGTCCGGAGAGCAGAATCGAGATGAGACCGCTTACGACGACCCACCCCCAACCCCGCTCCGGTCGGAGTGCGGTTCCCATGACGACTTCTACGACGCCGCCCACCAGCAGGTATGCAATGACCAGCAGTGTCAGCGTGGCCACTCCGACGACCGGATTGACGACGAGCGACACGCCTGCGACGGCGTACACGATGGCGAGGACGACTTGCCAGAGGACGCCTTTCCAGTCGCCTGCGGAGAAGGCGTGTACCGCGTGGAGTGCCGCCCCGATGATTAGTGCCGCGCCGAGGAGTACCGACAGAGTCACCCCGGCGAGGAACGGGAAGAAGATGGCGAGAATGCCGATGATCGCGATGATGGTTCCGGTGGCGAGGAGCGTCTTCCACGCCTCGCTTGCAGTGCTCATTTCCGCTTCTTGTACTTCGGTGCTCATGATTTCCCCCGACTACTGTGCGATGTCGATTCACAAAACTGTCTGGGGAATTCTCGATTCCGCATCGCCGATGAACCATCCATCCGAAATAATAAAGGAAGTTACCTCACAGTTTTCGAACATGGGTGTGGACGACAGGGACGAGATTTTGACTGCGCTCGGGGTGGACGACGAGGAATTGCTCGAAACCCCCGAATCGCGGTTCGAACGCCGTCTACTCTCCGCGATGGTCGAGGCACGCCGCGACGGAATCGGCTACTGGCGACTGTTCGAACTGCTGGATGGCTACCAACAGGCCGCAATCCACGCGTCGTTCGAACGGGGCGAGTTCGGTACCGACCACGCGGAGGTGGACGAATCGACGGTACAGTATTCGCAGGTCGTCCACGCGACGGCTCGCGCCTTGAACGACGGTGCGGGAAAGCGCGGAGTCCTCTTTAACCTCGCCAGTGCGTACCAACTGTTCGAGGACGACTGGTCTGAAGAGTAGTAACTATCAGTACAGTTCAAAAGAAAACCTCGTGTACTCCTACCCGAGGTACCCGAGAATTGTCGAGGATACGGTATATGCTTTGTGTTCTCCTTCGCTCAGAGCGCGTCGGTGTAGACGTTTTCTGCGTACTCCTTTCCGCCTAACTCGACTGCTGCTTCGTCGGTTTTCTCGAACCCGAGTCGCTGGTAGAACTCGTTGCCGATGTCGTTGTCCGCCAACACCATCGCCCGGATTCGTTTCATGTTGAAGTCGTCGAAGTTCTCCTGTAACCGTTCGTACAGTGCGGTTCCGACGCCGTCCCCCCAATCGTCCGGGTCAACGTAGAGTCGGAGCACGTCGCCCTCGTCCTCGTAGCAGACGGCGTGACAGAACCCGACGATTTCGTCGTCAGTGACGGCGACGAGAAACGCTGTTCCGGGCCTATCCAGCGTATCCGCCAGCGACTCGTTCGAGTACCACGACGCGACCGTCTCGGTGACGGTGTCGTCGTCCAGAATATCGTCGTAAGCCTCGCTCCACGCGCGGTGTGCGATTCGCCGAATCGCGCCGAAGTCCCCCTCGTTCGCGGGTCGAATCTTCATTTTTCTCCCCCGCTCTCCCTTCGTCGTGTTCGTTGGTAACGGTTCTGAACTACCAACGGAGTTGCTGAAGATAAGTTCAGCTTTCAGTTTTCGGGCGCTCGCCGTCGAAGACGAGTTTCGTTCCCGGTTCGATTCCCGTCCGGTTGGCGAACCCCTGCCGCATCTCGACCACGTACTTCGCGGGTGCGTCGCTCTGATAGTTGCGGAGTTCGGAATCGCTGGCGTTCGGTTGCGGGTCGGCGTGTTCGACGTTGATGACGGTGCCGTTCGGTGCGACGAAAATCATGTCCAGCGGAATCAGGGTGTTTTTCATCCAGAACGACTGCGTCTCCGCTTCCCCGAAGACGAACACCATTCCGTGCTTCTGCGGGAGCGACTCGCGGTACATCAGTCCCTGCGACCGCTCGTCCGGCGAGTTTGCGACTTCCAACGTGACGTTCGTTCCTTTCCCGTCCGTGACGAACGTCGCCGAGACGTTATCCTCCGTTTCGGTCGTCGTCGTCGTCCCCTGGTCTCCCACACCAACGTCCCCGAGTCCCATTCCGGCACACCCGGCTAGCACGACCAGGCTAGCGACTAACAGGGCGGCAGTGATACGCATGTCTCCCGAAACGGGCGCAATCGACAAAAAACCGTGCGTCACAACGCGACTGCCACAACGAATCCGACCAGCAGCGCCAGCGTGACGAGCAGTTGGAACACCGCCGAGGCGAACAGTCCGGCGACGGCGTAGGCGGCGGTTTTCGCCCCTTTTCTCGCGTCCTGCGTTCGATAGAACTCGACCGCGAACGTGGCGACTGCGACGCCGACCACCATCCCGATGGGTCCAGTCACCAGCAGGGCAACGACCCCGACCGCGCCCGCCGCCACCGCACTCCAGAGCGACCCGCCCCCTGCTTTGGCCGAGACGCCGCTGGCCGCGTATTCGCCGACGATTGCGACGAGACCGACGACCGTCGCTCCGGCGACGAAGAGAACTCCGGGTTCCGCGAAGTTCGTCCCCCACCAGTAGGCGTAGATTCCGGCGAGCGACAGCGGAACTGCGGGAAGCAACGGGAGGACGCTCCCGAGAACGCCCAACAGCAGGAGGGAGATGGCGACGAGCAAGAGCCAATCCATACGGACACATCACGTTCGGCGAATAAAACCCATCGGGTTGCCCGATAGCTTTTGGACGGTGGCGACCTGACTATCGACTGATGACTGTACTCGTCGTCGGGGCATCAGGATTCGTCGGTCGCCATCTGGTGCCGAAGCTCGTCGGCAACGGGGAGGACGTGGTCGCACTCATGCGAGACGCTTCGACATACGAGCCGATGGAGGGGGTCTCGGTCGTGGAGGCGGATTTGAACGACCGCGAGACGCTCGAAGGGGTTTTCGACGGGATAGATGCCGCGTACTATCTCGTCCATTCGATGGGCGAAAGGGGGGATTTCATGGAGCGAGACCGAACCGCGGCCAGAAGCTTCGTGCACGCGGCGCGGGGAACCGACCTCGCCCGCGTCGTCTATCTCAGCGGATTGGGCGGCGAGCGAGCGACACTCTCCGACCACCTCAAATCGCGCCGAGAGGTCGAATACATCCTCGGTACGGGCGACTTCGACCTGACCGTTCTCCGGGCGGCCATCGTCGTCGGCGGGGGAAGCGTGAGCTTTCGCATCATTCAGCAGTTGGCCGAGCGACTGCCGCTGATGATTGCGCCCCAGTGGGTGCACACTGAGTGTCAACCCATCGCCATCGACGACGTGGTCGCGTATCTCGTTGGTGTCCTCGGCGTTCCCGAGACGGCGGGAGAAATGTTCGAAATCGGTGGCCCTGACGTGTTGACCTACGGCGACATGGTGCTCACGACGGGCAAGATCGTCGGCCGACCGGCGACGATGATTCCGGTTCCGGTGTTGACACCGCAACTATCCGCCTACTGGGTTGACCTCGTTACCGACGTTCCGAAGGAGGTTGCCCATCCACTCATTCTCGGCTTGAAGACGCGCACGGTGGTCGAAGACGACCGCATTCGGTCGCTCGTCCCGGTGGAGTTGACGCCGTTCGAGGACGCCGTCCGGAAGGCAGTCGCATGAATCGGGCGAATCGCGTGCCGTATCAGTGGACGTACGAGAGCATCGTGGACGCGATTCCGGGCGTCACGTTTCCGGACTGGCTTGCGCTGACGATTCAGTTCGTCCTCTTCGAAGGACTCTTGCTCGTGCTCGCGTGGCGCTACGACCTCTGGAACGCCGTGCCTGCCGGAACTTCGGCAGTCGTCGTTGCGACCGCGGGAAGTGCCCTGATGCTGGCAATCGCCCGCCAGATTCGACAACTGACGATGCCGTCAGCCTACCGAAAACTCCTGTTCGGGTCGAGCATCGAGGTCGTTCTGGGACTGTTCTCTTACGTCGGTCTCGTCACCTATCTGTTCGTCTACAATCCTCGGCAGGAGGGAACGCCACTGCTCGAATCGCTTCTCGGCGCGGAACCGCCGATTCCGGCGATGTTCCTCACGCTTCTCGTCCTTTGGGACGTGTGCTACCGCATCGGCACCGCGTGGTGGGCCTGCGTCGTCGGATTTTGGAACGCAGTGCGCTATCCGACCAACCCCGGTCTGCGAACCGAACTCCGACGAATCGACCTGTTCGTCGTCGGATTCGCACTCCTGCAACTCGTGTTGGTGCCGTTCGTCTGGGGGTACGACCTGCTCGTCTTCGCGCTCGTCGGCCACGTCGTCGCGGTCGTCTGCGTCTCCAGTGCCGCGATTTTCGTTCGCTCCCGTGGCTGAACTATTTAACTGATGACGGCATATTCGGGGTGTACAGCGATGGTAGCCGATAGCAACCCGTCGTTTTCGATACCGCACCGCCCGCGCCGGACGTATCCGCGGCAGGGTGGCGTCCGCTACGAGGGGGAGACTATCTTCCGACTGTCGCCCGATGCCGACTGCTCCGAAGAGCATTTGACCGCGCTCGTTACGGAGGTGCTCTCCGGCGATCCCTACACCTACGGCGACTGGTTCGACCTGCCCGTGCCGATGTACCTCGTCCGCGACCACGAGCGCGACACGACGTTTCGCGTCGTCGTCCGGTACGACTCGGTCGAACTCCACGTCCTCCCGGACACCTGTTCGTCGGGACTGCGATCGATGTATCGCCGACTATCGGACTGTTCGGACGTTGCGTGGTCGGTCTCGTGCGAATCGACCCCGACCTGACGCGATGCCGGGAGTACAGTATTAAATACTATTGCGCACAGATGCAAACTAATGGCGCTTCACGTAGATTCCCGCGATTGGACACTCCGCACCGCCCACAACCACGACGACATGTGGGCGCTCGCCGACCAAGAAGGCGTTCGAGAGGCGCGACTGACCTATCCTTCGGGGTGGCTCTTTTTGACCCGCGACCCCGCCACGCGAGAACTGGTTCGTCTCGCCGCCGCGACCGGGGGCGAGTGGGAGGCGGACGAACTCGCGCACGAACTTGACCAGAGCGAGGAGGATGTCGAGCGTAGCTTGGACAACCTCGTCTCGCTTCACGTTTTCCGGGAAGAAGACGGCACGTACCGTCCGAACTCCGAAAGCGTGGTCGCACAGACCGCCGAACGATTGCGCGTCACCGCGGACGAACACGGTGCGGAGGACGGTTTCAGAGATATCGCCAGTCCAGAAGCGGTTCGGCTGATGTTAGACGCACTGCTCTCGATGGACGAGGACGAGTTCACGCAGGACGACCTCCACGAACTCGTCGGTCTCTCCAGAAAATCGGTATGGATGCACGTCGAACGGCTCACGAATCTCGGCGTGCTCGTCGAATCCGGCGACAGCTACGTCATCGACGAATCGAACCCGGTGTTCGGCAACGTCCGGGCGTTAGACGCGGCTGTTCTCGGTACCGCGCTGTCTTCCTAAGCGGTCTGGGTTTGGGCGAGGTCTTCGCCGACGTACTGTTCTTCCCACTCCCGGCGCGCTTCTATCTCCCGTGCTCCACGGCGGGTGAGTGTGTAGTAGTTCGTCCGACGGTCGCGTTGGCCTTTCTCCACCAATCCCTTGTCTACGAGCGAGTCGAGATTCGGGTACAGTCGCCCGTGATGAATCTCTTTCTCGTAGTAGGCTTCGAGTTCTTCTTTGATGGCGAGACCGTGAGGTTCGTCTAGTCCAGCGATGACGTACAGCAGGTCTCGCTGGAAACCAGTCAGGTCGTGCATGGTTCTCCCTAATGCTATAGATTCATGCAATAGACAAAAGAGTGATGGCCAATTAAGACTCTCCCCGTCGCTTGCTGTCGATTTAATCGCACTCCCACGACCTTTCTGCGGATGTCTAAAAATTCAATATTTGTGATACTAACTGCCTCTATCCAGACTGCGAAGATAGTTTCTCGTTCGTCACGACTCGCCCGGGAACGGCGTGAAATTTGGATTGCGTCGTCCGGTGACATTGCGACACCTACCGTCGGCCGCAGACTGTCGCTCCGGTGCACTCGATTTATATCAGATTCGATATCTGTGATGGTTCGGAACGGTACCGACTCGAACCTGCAGCGGATTTATGATGCTTTGTGTGCTTTTCTCAACCATGGCAACACGGGACGAAAATCCCGACTTCGAAACGTACCGCGAGTCGCTCGGTCACGATGCGCCGGATGTCCGACCCCAACTCGCGTCCGACCTCCGTTCCGCCGTCGATGGCGAAGTCCGCTTCGACGAGTACAGTCAAATCCTGTACGCCACCGACGGTAGTATCTATCAAGCCCGCCCCGCAGGCGTCGTCTTTCCCACGTGTGCAGAGGACGTGCAAGCCACCCTTCGCATCGCGCGCGAGTTCGGCGTGCCGGTTCTCCCGCGCGGGGCCGGGTCGTCGCTCGCTGGACAGTCTGTCGGGCCGGGCTGTGTCGTCCTCGACTTCTCACGGCACATGGACGCCATCCTCGACGTTGATTCCGACTCACAGCAGGCAGTCGTGGAACCCGGCGTCGTCCAAGATGATTTGGACGAGCACCTCGCGGACTGGGGCCTAAAGTTCGCGCCCGACCCGGCCTCCTCCAACCGAGCCACCATCGGCGGCGGCATCGGCAACAACTCGACCGGCGCGCACTCGGTTCGATACGGTATCACCGACGCCTACACCGCGGAACTGGACGTCGTTCTCGCAGACGGCTCGTTGATTCACACTCGCGAAATCCAGGTCGGCGGCGACGAATGGAACGAAATCCTCGAACAGGACGACCGCGAGGCCGAACTCTACCGAACGGTCGTGGAACTGGTCGAGGAGAACGAGGACAAAATCGAGGCGCGCTACCCCACGCTCAAACGCTCCGTCAGCGGCTACAACCTCCACAAAGTCGTCACCGAGCGCGACGGCGAAACCTTCGTCAACCTCTCGAAACTGTTCGTCGGGGCGGAGGGAACCTTGGGCGTGGTCGTCCGCGCGACGCTGGATTTGGTGACGCGGCCCG
>CAYNQM010000061.1:14515-18402 GCA_964399275.1 uncultured Haladaptatus sp. | reverse complement strand
GCAGGCCGAGGCGGTCACAGAGGTCGTTCAGACGCTCGTCTTCGTCATCAACCTTGTCCATCTTGTTCACCGCGACGACGACCGGGATGTCCACGTCTTGGAGGAAGTAGAACATCTCCACATCGTGCGGGATTTCGTCCTCGCTCGAATGGCGGTCGATAATGTCCACGACGCTCTTGCCGTCCACGACGAGGACGCCCAGCAGAATCTCGTCGGCGTTGTCCTCGATGTAGTGGACGATGTCGGTCTTGATTTGCTCCCTACGCTCGTCTTCGACGCCGGACATGAACCCGAATCCGGGCAGGTCGGTGAGCACGAAATCCTCGCTGGCCCAGTCGAAGTGGTTCGGCTGGCGGGTGACGCCGGGCTTGCCACCGGTTTCGAACTTGTGGCCCGTCAGTTCGCGCATCAGGGTGGACTTGCCGACATTCGAGCGCCCGACGAAGACGATTTCGGCACTTCGGTTGGGACGATTATCGAACATACCGTCCCTTCTCTCCGACAGGGTTTAATCGGCGTGTTTTCGCGTTCAAGCCAGCGATTATATCAATCCCCGAATCCCAACGATAGCTGTGCGACTCTTACAGGTTTCTATCCCCACGGGCGAGCGGGAGGCGGTCGTGCAGACGCTCGAATCCGAGGGAATCGACTTCTTTCTCACCGACGAGACGAGCGGGCGCAAGTACACCGCAATCGCCACTTTTCCGCTTCCGCAGAACGCCGTGCAACCGGTCATCGACAAACTTCACGACGCGGGACTGAGCGACGATGCTCACACGGTCATCATCGACGCGGAAACGGACACGTCCCGTCAGTTCGAACAGTTGGCGAAACGCTACGACGCGAAAAATGGTGGCGACCGAATCGCCCGCGACGAAATCCTCACGCGGGCGCGAGAGCTATCGCCGCAGTTCAGGACGTTCGTCTTCATGACCGTCGTGAGCGCCGTCGTTGCAACGGCGGGACTGCTCATCGATTCGCCCGCCGTGGTCGTGGGGTCGATGGTCATCGCTCCGCTGGTCGGCCCAGCACTCTCGGCGGGCGTCGGTACGGTTCTCGACGACGAAACCCTGTTTCGACGCGGCATCAAACTACAGATCCTCGGCGGTATCGTTGCCATCGTCAGTTCGACCATTTTCTCGCTTATCGTTCGCTATCTCTACCTCTTTCCGCCGAACACGGACATTTCCTCTATCTCTCAAATAAGTGGCCGACTGACGCCCGATTTCCTCTCGCTCATCGTCGCCCTCGGTGCCGGGTCGGCGGGCGTCGTCAGCCTTGCGGCGGGCGTGTCGGTCGCGCTCGTCGGCGTCATGATTGCGGCGGCGCTTATTCCGCCCGCCGCCGCGGTCGGTATCGGCATCGCGTGGGGCCGACCGACTATCGCGCTCGCTGCGGGCGTTCTCGTGCTGGTAAACGTGCTTTCGATCAATCTCTCGGCCATCGTGACGCTCCAGTACATGGGGTATCGACCGAAGAGTTGGTTCAGGGTGGAGCGTTCACAGACCGAGATGTTCCGCCGAATCGGCGTGCTCGTCTTCGCCATCGCCGTTCTCTCTCTCTTCCTCGGCGGCGTCACGTACTCGTCCTACCAGAGCGCGCAGTTCGAAGAACAGACTAACGATGCGGTCTCGTTCGTCCTCAACGAATCCCAGTACCAAGGGGCCGAGCAAATCAACCTGCAAGTTGAGTATCGAAGGGGACTCCCGGTGGGGACGAGCGCGTACGCTCGCAGTCTTCCGTTTCGGCAACCGGACAGGGTTATCGTAACCGTGGGACGCCCGGCGGATAGTCGCTATTCCGAACTTGCAAGCCGATTGCGCGCTCGAATCGAGCGCCAGACCGGTCAAGAGGTCACGGTGCAGGTTCGGTACGTCGAGACCGACCGCGCTTCTGCTTGAGCTATCTGTTACCGCCGAAGTGAGGTTGGAATAGCAGCCTGAACGCTTTTGTCCCGGTGTGTGGATGTCTCTCCGTGCGTCTGATACACGTTTTTATCCCGGAGGAACGACAGGAAGCAGTCCTCGGGGTACTCGACGAGCAAGACGTAGATTACGTCGTCGTCACCGCGTCGGGTGCGATCGACGGCGGAATGCTGGTCGAATTTCCGCTTCCGACCGACGCCGTCAACGACGTACTTAGCAAGCTTCACGAGGCTGGATTAGACGAGGAATCGTACATCGTCGTCGGCACTGCGGAGACAGCGGAAACGGCCACGATGGAACTGCTGGAGAATAGATACGCGAGCGACTTTTCGCCTCTCGCGGCCCCCGAACTTCGGTCGAAGTCGCGGGACATGTCGCACGACTTGTATTCGTTCGTTTGGTTGGTCGCCTTGTCTGCGGTTATCGCTACTGGCGGGTTGCTCGCTGACTCGCCCGCCGTGGTCGTGGGGTCGATGGTCATTGCCCCGCTGGTCGGCCCGGTTCTCACGACCGGCGTCGGTGTCGTCACAGACGACCGGAAGATGGTTTCGGACAGCGTTCAGTTCCAAGTCGTCGGTCTCGTCGTCGCAGTCGTGACCGCCGCCCTGTTCGGATTACTGCTTCGCGTCACCGGTTTTGCTCCGACCGGTCTCGCGATATCCTCGATAGAGTTAGTGAGCGTCCGTCTCGCGCCGACGCTCGTCACGGTCGCAATCGGCCTCGCGGCGGGGTCTGCCGCCGCCTTTGCGCTCACCACGAAGGGACCGACGGCACTCGTCGGTGTGATGATAGCCGCGGCACTGCTTCCCGCCGCGGCGACGGTCGGTATCGCACTCGTCTGGGGTGCGTTCGTCGTTGCACTCGGTGCGGCAATTCTGCTAACGATGACGATGGTGGTCATCAACATCGCCGTCGTCGCAACGCTTCGGTATCTCGGCTACCGTTCGAACGAGAGTGGTTCGAGCGACCGGTCGAACCCCGTGCGAATCGTCGGACTGCTCGTTCTGGTGGTCGTCGTCGGTGGCGTCCTGTTCGGAACGTATCACCAACTGACGTTCGAGCAAGGGGCGACGAGCGCGGTCGAAGACGTGCTCGACCGCCCGACCTACGACGAACTCGACGTTGTTGCGGTTCGAACGGAGTACGACGCACTGTCTGGGTCTCGAACTGTCACTGTAACGCTCAGTCGAACCTCGAACCGGTCGTATCCGTCGCTCGCTCGGGACGTACAGCGACGAATCGACGAGCGAACGGGGCGCTCGCCCGAGGTTCGCGTCCGCTATCAGAATTATCAGGTCGCCAAGCCGGGGTCGAGTAGGCTGGATTCCAACTACCCGTCGAACGGGAGTTCGGGTTCGTAGCCGATTGCGTCCACGGCGGCGTCGAGGGTTTCGGTGACGTTGTCGTCTTCTTCGATGCTCATGAAGAGGTCGGCGTCAACGTCCGTCGAGAGGTCGGACTTGTTGCAGACGGTCAGGACGGGCACGTCGCCGAACTGTGCTTCGACGGAATCGCGGAGTTCGAGTTGCGCGTCGAGCGGGTAGCCACAGTAGGCGCTCGCATCGACCACGAACAGGATGCAGTCGGCGACGTGGGTGAGCGCCGACACGGCTTGCGATTCGATGGCGTTTCGCTCGTCTTCGGGGCGGTCTAACAGGCCGGGAGTGTCCACGATTTGGTAGCGAATGTGGTCGCGCTCGAAGTGGCCGACGTGGACGCCCTTCGTCGTGAACGGATACTTTGCGATTTCGTTGGATGCGCGCGTCACGTGGTTGACGAACGACGACTTGCCGACGTTGGGGTAGCCTGCCACCACCACGGTCGGGTCGTCGGGGTTGATTTCGGGGAGTTTTCGAAGGTCGTTTCGCGCCTCGCCGACGCGGTGTAATTCGTCTTCGACCACCAAGACCACGGAGGGGGGGCGGGGGGAACCATTTTTTAGAACATTTAGGGGGTGGGAGA
>CAYNQM010000061.1:0-14505 GCA_964399275.1 uncultured Haladaptatus sp. | reverse complement strand
TCCTCGACCACGTCGGCGAGGCGGGCGAACCCTTGTTTACGAACTTTTCGGGCGTAGTCGATGTCGCCGCGGAGTTTTCCCTGATATTCGCGGTCGATTTCCTTCGTTTTCCTGGAAGCCCACTGGATTTCCGACAGGCTCTTTCGGATCTCGTCCACTTCGACAACGGCATCCGCGATTTCGTAGTAGAAGGGGTCTACCTCGTTGAAGTCCGGCCATGCGGTGACGACGTTCTGCAGGTTGTCCGAAAGGACGTTCGAGGCGGTCTGGAGCATGGACTGTTGGGCCTGAATTCCGCTTTTCGCCCGGCCTGCCCGTGCCGCCCGCGAGAACGCCTTGTCGATGAGTTCCTCCGACGTGGGCGTCGTCGGCAGGGTCTCGAAAATCATAATCACTCGTATGAACTCCCTGCTTAAAAGGGCGTCCATAGCGTCGTTCCTCCTGATTTCGGCGGGAGACTTTTGCTCGTTCGACGCTTACCTCTGTCGTATGACTAACTGGTACGCGGTGTTCGTCGGCTTCGTCGTCTCGATTCTCGCGGGCCTCGTCGCGTTCGCAGTTCCCGGTATCGGCCACGTCGGCGCGGGACTCATCGGCGGATTCGCCGCAGGCTACGTCGCGGGCGGCGGGTTGGGCAGTGGCTTCTGGCACGGCCTGCTCGCGGGGTCGCTCGGCGGCATCGTCGTCGCCCTCTTTCTGGGTCTCGGCGGAACCGTCCTCGGCGGACTGGCGGGCGGCCCAGTCGGGTCACTGTTCGGCGGTATCGGCATCTTCCTCGCCGCACTCCTCGTCGCGTTCATCATGGCGCTCGACAGCGCAATCGGCGGCGCAGTTGGCGGCGTGCTGAAGAGCTAGCTATTTTCTGCCCGTAGGCTGAAGGGTCGACATGGCCAAAATAGACGCCGACACGGTTCTTCCGGCAGAGCACATCCAACAGGCAGTCGCCTCCGGACACATCTCGCAGTTGCACCGCGGCGACCAATACGCCGACGAAGGCGACACCTTCGACATCGACGGCGAGCCGTTCGAGGTAGTCGAAGTGACCGAACGCAAGTTGGGCGACTTGACCGACGAAGATGCGCAGGCTGAGGGGTCGGCAGATTTGGAAGAGTACCGACAGCGCCTGAATCAGGCCCACGAGCACTTCGAATGGGACGACGACGCGACGGTCTATCGGCATCGGTTCGAGCAAGTGGAGTAGAAAAATCGGGGGTTTGGATTGGAAGCAGTGGGCGTTTTTGTGAGGAATGGTGCTAAAAAAGCTATTTTTGTCGAGATGTTGATAACAACTGCCGACTCCAAATTCCGCACCTCGTCCTCCCCAGCCCTCCCTCATTTCGGACGAGCGAACCTCGTCCGGGTGCTCGTTTCGCTCCTCCGTCACTCACGAAAACCTCGCACGAGCCGTTCACTTCGCTCACTTCCGCGCGCCGGGGGAGGTTCGTGACAATTCGAGCAATTCGACCTTCCACATGGCGCGCGCTGGGACAGGCCGGAGGCGCTCACCGCCGACGGCCTGTGCTGAAGTCGTGCGAGGGACGACCGCAGGGAGTCGGTTGGGGAGGGTGTGGCTGATGCGGTGCAGTGGCGGTTTGTTTGGAGTCAGCAGTAGCTACCGTCACGTGGAACGACCAATTATTACGAACGAAGTCTCTCCCTGAGACACGTCTCAAACCCATCCCTCACTCAACTTCTCCTCGAAAACCACGTCCACAAACTCGTTATCGCCGTTCTGCAAGTTCAGACCGCAAATCGTCCAAATCCATGTCTTTCATGGACAGCAGAACCAACAAGTGATACACAATATCCGCACTCTCGTGGGCGATTTCTTCGTAGTCATCGTCCTTCGCGGCCAAGACGAGTTCCGTCGTTTCTTCCCCCAACTTTTCGAGAACCGCGTTCTGTCCCTTCTCGTGGGTGAACAGTGAGGCGGTGTAGGAGTCCTCGGGAAGCGTCTCCTTCCTGTCCTCGATGGTCGCAAAGAGGTCGTCTAACACGTCGCTCATGGTCCAATCTGGGCGACTTCCCGGATGTCTTGCAGTTCGTCGAACTGCTCGCGCTCTTGGTGGCCGTGTTGAAACACTTCGTCGGCGACTTCGATTGGTGCGTTGGTGCGCGAGGCGAGCGCCAGCGAGTCGCTCGGTCGAGCGTCGATGATTTCGTGGCCGCGCGGCGTCTGGACGTGGAGGTCGGCGATATAGGTGTTGTCTTCGAGTTCGCTGACGACGACGCGCTCGATGCGCCCCCCGAGTTCCTCCATCACGTCGAGTAGAAGGTCGTGTGTCAGCGGTCGCCCGATGTCCTCGGCTTCCATGCCGCGAGCGATGCTGATACCCTCTTCGAAGCGGATAAAGATGGGAAGCACGTCATCGCCGTCGTCCGGCGCGAGTACGACGACGGGAAGCGGCCCCTCGCCGGTTGCGGCGACGCGCACCGCATCGATTGAAACGTTCATAACCAAACCGAAGCGGCCCAGTGTCAAAAACTTGCTCACCGCAGTCGGTGAACGGGATTCGAATGCGTCGGCGGCGACCGACTCGGCGTCTGTAATCGACCTTAGCTATCGTGGAAGAACGCGAGGTCGTGAATCCGACTGTCCGGCGTGAGTTCGGGATGGAACGACGTACCGACGACTGGGCTGTCCTGCACTGCGACTGGCCTGCCGTCCCACGACGCGAGCACCTCGGCATCTCCGACGTCGCTGATGAGTGGTGCTCGAATGAACACGGCGGGGAATGGGTCGGTGAGTCCCGTCACGTCCAGCGGGGCCTCGAAACTGTCTTTCTGGCGGCCGAAGGCGTTGCGTTCGACGGTCACGTCCAACAGGCCGAGATTTTCGACGCGGTCGTCGCCCGCGTCCTCGGCGGCGACGATGAGACCGGCGCAGGTGGCAAGCACCGGTTTTCCGGCGTGGACGTGGTTCTGAATTTCCGGGGCGATACCTTCCGATTGGAGCAAGCGAGAGATAGCGGTCGATTCGCCGCCCGGCATGCAGAGGAGGTCGCAGTTCGGGACGATGCCGGACTGGCGGATTTCCGTGACTTCGGCGGTCTCGCCGTGGGCAGTGGCGGCGCGACGAATCGCATCGGCGTGCTCGCTCACGTCGCCCTGAACGGCGATGACGCCAGCGGTGAGACTCATACCGGGGGTTGGAAACACGTCGGCAAAAGGGACTCGTTATAGTGCGACGACGTTCAGCACCATGATGAGGACGCCGAAGAAGACGCCGAACGCGAACACCGACTTCGGGTTGATACGAATCGCGTTCCGGTCTTCGGCGTCGAAATATCGTACGAGTCCGGCACTGGACATCAGGCCGCCGGAGTTCTGACCACTGCTCATACTTCCGGTTCCGAGAGCGTATCGGGTAAACCTTTCGCAATGTTTTGCCGCCTTCGTTCCCCGCTCTCGTTCGAAAAAGTCGGCAGAGTCGGCGGAGTGAGAAACCCTTATGCACGCGGCGACTGAATCTGAGCAGAGAAAGGATGACCGTCAAGTTACTCGACTTTTACGCAGATTGGTGTGGTCCGTGCAAGACCCAAGACCCGATTCTCGAAGAGTTAGAAGAGGACTGGGGGGAGAACGTTGAGTTCGAGAAGGTAGACGTAGACGAACATCAGGACGTGGCCAACGAGTACCAAGTTCGCTCGATTCCGACCATCGTCATCGAAGACGACGACGGTGTCGTCGAGCGATTTGTCGGCGTTACCCAGCGCGACGACTTGGAGCGCGTTCTCGAAGAAGCAGGCGCATAGGGTTCCAACCGTTCGACTTCGATTTTTCGGCCGTGAGCGAGCTCGCTACTCGAACGTGACGCCCACGTCGTGCAGTTCCTCGTTGTTCATCGCGAGGTTGACCAACAGCGGCGTCATGCTCTCGACTTCCGCGCTGTTTTCGAGGCTTCCGGCATCCAGCGCGCGAAGTCCGTCGATCCCCTCGGCGAGCAGTCGAACCGTCTCCTTCGCGTCTTCGTCGTTACCGACGAGGAGCGTGTCCTGTGAGAGTTCGGTTTCGAGGTCGGCGAGTCGCCCCGCCGAGAGGCCGTGAAATGCCCCGACGACCGGCACGTCCTCGGGTGCGGTCTCTGCGACTAACTCCGTCACGCTCCCCGCTTTCGGCGGTTTGTAGTGGAGTCCGGTCTCGTCCTTGTCCATTCCGACGGCGGGCGTCACGAGCACGTCCACGTTGTCCAGTCGGTCGGCCACCGACTCAACGGTGTCCCGGACGTAGAACGGCGGGACGGCGAGCACGACCACGTCCGCGCGCTCGGCGGCCATCTCGTTGGCGAAGCCGTTGATGGAGCGCGAGACGCCCAGACTGTCGAGTTCGGTTTCGTACTCTTCGGCCATCGTTCGCGCCTTTTCGGGGTCGCGCGACCCGATGACGACCTCGTGGTCGGTGTCGAACGCCCAACGAAGTGCGAGGCCCTGACCGATGTCGCCAGTTCCCCCCAGCAGTGCGATTCGCATACTCAGGGAATCTTCCGGAGCCGGGTTAAGTACTGCGAAACTGGCACTCTGATGGTGGATTCTCGGAAGTCGGTGTTAGGGAATCGCTGGAGGTCATGACGGCATCTTGGCTAACTTCTGCGCTGGCTATTGCCTCCTCACTTTCCGTACTGTTGCTGATGCCGACTCCTAATCCCGCACCGCACCTCGTTCTCCCCAGCCTCCGCCCGCACTTCGGACGAGCGAACGAGAGCACGGAAGAGCTGTCTCTTCCGGAGTGAAAGTCGGTTGGGAGGTTCGTGGCTGATGCGGTGTGGTCGCAGTGTTTGGAGTCGGGAATAGCTAGCAGCGTCGAAGAAACCATCCGTCTAGAAGCGCAGACACCATCGTCGCGAAACCAGACTTCAGTCTACTGGTTTCGAACCCCACCGAAATTTCCGCCGCCGCAACCGCTTTCTTCGTCCTCAACTTTGCACTGGATACGATGTCATACGACGTTAGCGACGGCATTCCGAAACTCGGTCTCGGAACGTGGCAGAACACCGACGGAGAGCAGTGCGCAGACAGCGTCTCCTACGCTCTCGACCTCGGCTACGAGCACGTGGACACCGCCCAAATCTACGGCAACGAGGAGTACATCGGCGAGGGTATCGAGCAGTCGTCGGTCGCGCGCGAGGACTTCTTCCTCGCCACGAAAGTCTGGATGGACAACCTCGAATACGACGACGTGCTGGAGTCCACCCAAACCAGTCTGGACAAACTCGGCACCGACTACCTCGACCTGCTCTACGTCCACTGGCCGGCCCGCGAGTACGACGCCGAGGAAACCCTCTCGGCCTTCGACGAACTGTATGATGAGGGGACGATAGGGCACGTCGGCGTGAGCAACTTCGAACCTGAGCATCTGGACACGGCGCAGGACGTTCTCGATACACCCGTTTTCGCCAACCAAGTCGAGATGCACCCCCTGCTCCAGCAGGACGAACTCCACGCCTACGCCAAAGCAAACGACATTCAACTCGTGGCCTACTCCCCACTCGCTCGCGGCGAAGTCTTCGACGTGCCCGAACTGAACGACATCGCCGAGAAGCACGACGCCAGCGAAGCGCAGGTCAGTCTCGCGTGGTTGATGGACAAAGACAACGTCGTCGCCATTCCGAAAGCGACCGGCAAAGACCACATCGAGGACAACTTCGGCGCGCTCGATCTCGAACTGGACGACGAGGACATCGAGAAAATCGACGGCATCGGCCGCAAGAGTCGGGAAGTTGACCCCGACTTCGCACCGTGGTGACGCCGTTCACTCCTCGAAGAACGCGGTAAAGAGCTTCTTTTCGGCCTTTCGAAGGTGTTGATGGAGCGTGGCCGAGGAAACGCTGAGCGCCTCGGCAACCTCCTCCGCGGTGCTTTCCCGCGGCCAGTCGAAGTATCCCGCGACGAAGGCCGCCCGGAGTGCGGCTAACTGGCGCTCGGTGAGTTCGTTTTCGAGATCGGCCCGGAGTTCGTCCACCGTCTTTGCCGACTGCTCGCGCTCGCGCTTTCCGACGAGTTCGGACGCTGGGAATCTGGTTTCGAACGTTTCGACGACGTTCCGAACGTTCGCGTCCGCGGGCAGTTCGACGACGATTCTCCCCGCCCCGCTTTCCACGACTGCCTCCGTCACCGATGCTCCGAGTTCGCTCAGCGTCAGCACTGGCGACGCTCCCTCGATGGTCAGTTCGAACAGCGTGTCGTCGATAGCTCGAATGCGCTGAATGTGGTCTGACTCTTCGCCGAGTTCGAGGACTGTGTCCATCGGGATGCCTTCGATACGGCCATATTCGAGGAGCGTCCCGTTCTCGCCCGGAATCATCTCTTCGAGGACGCAGGTGGCGTCGAACTCCTTCGAGAGGGTGACGAAAAACGACCGTTCGTCGGTGACGCGGAACTCCAGTTCGATGACTCGGTCTGCAAAGAGCAGTCGCTTGCTCTCGACGGCGTCGATAACGAAGCCAACGAGTTCCCCCAATGCCTCGAAACCGGCGGCCTCGCGCCCGCTGAATGCGTCGGTTCGGGCGGCATAGACGACGAGAACGCCGTAGACGGTCTGGCCGTAGGAGAGTGGTACCGCGAGCCCGGAGCGAATCTCGGTGTCGGCGATGCTTTGCTGCACCCACTCCGGAAACCGGTCGTCGGTGCCGATGTCGTTGATGATAACTAGTTCACCAGTCCGGAGAACCTCGCTGGTCGGGCGCTCCCAATCGCTTTCTTCGGCTTCTTCGAACAGTTGCGACGTACCGTCGTCGATTCCAGCGTTTATCTTCGTAGCGATATTGCCGGTTTCCGAATCTCGCTCGCCAATCCACGCGAACCGATAGAGTTCGGAATCCGCGAGACGACGACAGACGGTTCGTTCGACCTCCTCGCGCGTTCCTGCCGACACGAGCGACCGCACCAGTTCACGAATGACGACGTTGATGTGGTTTAACGTCTCCAGTTCGTCGCGTTGCCTGCGGATTTCGGACTCGCGGGCTTGTCGTTCGCTTACGTCGCGCGTGACGCCCACGACCGACGACGAGTCGTTCTCAGTGAGCAAGGTAAATCTCGTTTCAGTGGGGAGCAACGACCCGTCCTTCCTAACGAGTTGTGAGTCGAGGGTGGCGACTTCGTTCCCACCGCTCTCTATCTCTATCGCCAACTTTTCACCTCGTCGATAGCCCTCTTCGGTGCTGATGACTGCGACGTGTTTTCCGAGCAGTTCCTCGGGTTCGTAGCCTGCCATCGTGGCGAACGCTTCGTTCATCCCGCTGAAGTGGAGATCGGAGTCGAGGACGTACACGCCGTCGTTGATGGTTTCGAACAGAGTTTCGTACTGCTGGAGTTCGCTCTCGCGCTGTTTGCGCTCGAAAATGTTTCGTGCCGTGCCCGCCAGTCCGACGACTGCACCGGTTTCGTCGGTGATGGGGGATCCGTTGAACTCGTAGGGAATCCGTTGCCCGTCCTTCGTGAGTATGTACGATTCGACAGTTTGCGTCTCGCCCTCCTCGAACACTGCTCGCGTCGATTCCTCCAGCACTGGCCGCTCGTCCTCGGGAATGAATCCCAACGGATGCATCTCGCTGATTTCGTCGTCGGTGTAGCCGGTCTGTTTCGGCACTTGCTCGTTCCAGCGGCGCAGTTGCCAGTTTCGGTCAATGGCGTAGAATAGGTCGGGAAGCGCGTTACAGAGGTCGTCCTCGAACACCCCTTCGTCTATTTCTGACGGCCCTTTGTATTTTCGTGTACCCATTCGGTGTCTCTTTCCCGTTTTCCCGTTAGACTGTCGTCACTATCTACATGCTCCATGGAATATATTACTGTCGCTGGAATCTACCGACCGGGTAAACTATGGGTTCCCCGAACTATTTCGCGCACATGACTGACCTCGTGACGTTCGGCGAGACGATGTTGCGCCTCTCACCACCCGACCGCGAGCGAATCGAAAGCGCGTCCTCGCTCGAACTTCGGGCGGCGGGCGCGGAGAGTAACGTCGCCATCGCCGCCACCAGACTCGGTGCGGACGCGACGTGGGCGTCGAAACTTCCCGACTCGCCACTCGGTCGGCGCGTCGTCGCCGGACTCCGGCAGTTCGGTATCGACACCGAAGTCGCGTGGAGCGACGACGGCAGACAGGGAACTTACTACCTCGAACACGGCACCGCCCCTCGCGGTACGAACGTCATCTACGACCGAGAAGACGCCGCCGTGACGACGACCGAACCGGACGACCTCCCGCTGGGTTCGATTCGAGCGGCGAGCACGTTCTACACCTCCGGCATCACTCCGGCGCTCTCGCCGACGCTCGAATTCACAGTCGATGAGGTGCTTGCCGAGGCGCAGGCGGCCGGAACGACCACTGCATTCGACGTGAACTACCGCTCCAAACTCTGGTCGCCCGCCGAGGCGCGGGACACCCTGACTGACCTCTTTCCCGCTATCGACCTGCTCGTGACGGCGGAGCGCGACGCCCGCGACGTGCTCGACTGCTCGGGCGGTGCCGAGGACATCGCCCGCGAACTCGCCACCGATTGGGGCTTCGAGACCGTCGTCGTCACCCGCGGTTCCAAGGGCGCGCTGGCGCTCCGCGACGGCGAAATCTTCCAGCAGTCGGCCTTCGACACCGAGACGGTGGATCCGATTGGAACCGGCGACGCCTTCGTGGGGGCATTCCTCGCGTCCCGACTCGCGGGCAAGGACGTACCGACCGCGCTGGAGTACGGTTCTGCAACTGCGGCACTCAAGCGGACGATTCCCGGCGACGTGGCTGTCGTGACGCGGGAGGAAGTTGAGAGGGTACTGAAATCGCGTGGCGGTGAGATCTCCCGATAGATCCTGTTTTGGTTCAGTGGGACTTTTCTCGTGTTGTTCTCGCGTCCCTCGCTACTGCCGACTCCAAATGACCGCATCCGCACCGCAATCGCACCTCGTCCTCCCAGCCTTCGCCCGCACTTCGGACGAGCAAACCTCACCGAGTTCACGGTCGTTCTCGGTGGTTGCTCCAGAGAACACCGTGCTTTGAATTGCTCGGATTGTCACGACCACACGGCGCGCGGGAGTGAACGAAGTGAGCGACTCGCGTGAGGGACGACCGCAGGGTGTCGGTTGGGGAGGCGTGTGGGCTGTTTGCGGTATTTGTTGTCGGGATTCGCTAACGACACCGAAGAGACAGTGTGAAACATGAAATTCATCAGCAATACCGAAGAGACAGTGCGGTCGTGGCGTCTGCAGTCAGCGGTAGCCAGCACCGCATTCGCATTTCATTCTCTTCGCCGAAGCCAGCGGAGGGCACCGAGTCCGAGCACCGACGCGCCAGCGACCCCGAAGCCGAATCCGGGCTGTTCCGAGGTCGTCTCGTCCTTCGGGGCCGAAATCGCGCCGCCATCTCCATTCCCGCCGGAGGTGAGTTTCGGCGGGTTCGACTGCTTCCCGGCGCGGTTCGGGAAGGTGTAGAGACCGCCTTTTCCGTCGCTGTGTCGGCCCATGCTCGATGCGACGAAGAAGTCGTCCGAGACGTGCTGGCTGGTCCAGAACGCGGTCTTTTTCGGGTCGCGCCACCACACCATCTCCTCGGGATTTTTCGGGTCGCTGATGTCGAACAGCTTCACGCCGCCCTGATACCACGAGGTGTAGAGGCGGTCGCCGACGATGTCGAAGTTGTGCGACGTCGTCCACTGGCCGTCGGTTCCCGCGCCAGTACATTCGTGGCACTTGCCGTGCGCCGAGGCGACGCCGACCGGGGATAGACCGGACAGTTGGAACAGGCTCGGCAGTTGCAGGTCGTAGGTTGGGTCGGCGGATTGCGGGGCCGAGATTTGGGAGAGCTTTTTGGGTTGCTTCGGCTTCGACACGTCCCAGAGGCTCATCCCGCCGGGGCCGTTTCCGCCCTTGCCGTCGGTGTCCCACGCCTCTTTGTTGACGACGAGCAGTGAGCCGTCGTCGTTGGTTCGGACGTAGTGGTCGTTTCCGGGCGTGCCGAGCACTGCATCCTGTTCTTTCCCGTCCGGAATCCCGGCGAGTTTCTTCCGTGATCGTCCACCGAAATGCGCGACGTGCGATGGTCGTTTCGGGTTCGACACGTCCACGAGCCACGTTCCGGCGTCCCACATCGCGAGGTAGGCTGTGCCGTCGCGCACCCAAACGTCGTGGAGCGACCGCACCCACGAATCGACCTCCGACCACGCCGAATCGTAGTCGGTAATCGACCAGCGTCCGACTTCGGTCGGACTGTCGTTTGACACGTCCACCATGACGAGGGGGTTGCCCGCCCCGTCGTTGCCGGTGAGATACGCGATTCCGTTGCGGAACATCGCGTTGTGAATCGGGAACTCCGTTTCGTGGAACGCCACTCGCTTCGGCTTCGCCGGGTCGCTCACGTCGTACAGCAGAAAGCCGTGAACCGCGTCCCCCGAGACGGGATTCGCCGGGCCAGCGACGAGCAGGCGGTCGCCGTCGATTTTCACATCCCAGATTTGTGAGAGCGGGCCGTCGTCTCGATTGGCGAGCAGGCCGCGTCGCTCCGCCAGCACGGTCGGCTTCGACGGATTGCTAACATCGACCGTCACAAAGCCGTTCGTCGCGGCGACGAACGCCGTCTTCCCTCCATTCCCGACGACAGCCTCTTTCGCGTTTTCGATTCCCACGGAGCCGAGTGGCTGGTACGACTCCTGTGCAGTGACGCCCGTGGATGCGAGCATCGCCACGGAACCACCCCCTATGGCGGTACGGAGAAACTCTCGCCGTCGCATATCGCTCTAGTCGGGAGCGAGAAGAATAAAAGCGCGGGTGCCGGAAGCCACCGATCGGGAGTCAGGGCGCTCGTGATGCGTCGCCAGTTCCGCCCGTCAGGGCGCTCGCAACCGCACCCTTCAGCACCACTTCGTCGCCCAGGGTCGTCACCTGCACGTCCGGAACGTTGTTGAGCAGGTGGTTGCCGACGCGCTCCCGAACCGGCTTGACGACCAGTTCTTCGTTGTTGAGCGCCACGGCCCCGCCGAGGTAGACGACGATTGGAGCGTACGCTTGCACGACGTTTGCCACCCCGACCGTGTTCCAGTGTGCGAGTTGGTCGATGACGTGGTCTGCGAGCGGGTCGAGTCCGGCGTTTTCGAACACGTCTTTGGCCGAGAAATTCGGGTCGTCCAGCGGGAGGGAGGTATCGACCTCGGCGTCCTCTTCGGCTATCATTCGGGCGTACTCCGGGATATTGTTCCCCGAGCAGTAGGCTTCCCAGTGACCCTCGCGGCCACAGCCACAGGTTCGTCGTCCCTGCGGATCAACTATCATGTGTCCGACTTCGCCAGCGTTGCCGTCCCAGCCAGTGAGGACGTTGCCATCGACGGTGACACCGGCTCCGATACCGCTCGAAATCGTAATGTAGACCATGTCGTCGGGGTTGCGGTCGCTGTGGAACCGCTGTCCGATGACGCCTGCGTTGGTGTCGTTGTGGAGGAACACCCGGTCGCTCTGAATGAGTTTTCCGACCGGCCCGGTTAGCGGGATGCGGTCGATGGTGTCCGGCAGGTTTGCCGGATGGTCAACTGCTCCCTCGGCGAGGTCGAGCGGGCCGATACTGCCGATTCCTGCCGCCCGAATCGTGGACGGGGAGACGCCGGAATCCGCGCACGCCCTGCGCAAACATTCGAGCACTGCTTCGGTAACGGCGATGCCGGTCGGTCCCTGTGGCGTGCTACGGTCGTTTGTGCCAATGACCGTGCCACCCTCGTCGGCGACCGCGGCTCTGACGTTGGTCGCCCCCAAGTCTACACCCGCGTAGTAGGCCATTCAGATGAAACAGGACGTTCTTCCCACTTAACTACAGGCATTTACTCGCGGTCGAGTTTCACATTCCCGACCAAACTTAACGTCGTGGGACGCGTCATATGATTCCATGACGAGCGACATTCCGGAACTCAGCGAGGACGAAGAAGCCGCCCTTCACGAACTCGAACTCGGCATCGAGGGACTGCGAAAAGCACACGGCTACCTCGTCCACTTCCATCACGCAACGGGTCACGCGATGGAACACATCCGTGAGGCCGAATCGAGCTTACGGGCTGGCGGGCACGACGAGTTTGCCGACCACATTCGAGACGAAATCCTGCCCTGCGGCGTGCTCGGCGACGACAGATGGACCTACGAGATGGTCGAGAAGTTCGAAGCGGAGTTCTTCCACGACGTGCTGGCGTTCGAACGCGCCGCCCGCAAGGATATTGCGTCCGGCGAGCGCCACGTCAGAGAACGCCGCCAGCAACGTCGCTGGCGTGACCGCGCCGAGCGCTAATCATCTCGGACGAACGTCACCGGACACGGCGACGAAAGCATTACTTCCTGCGCCGTGCTCCCGAAGACTGCCTTTCCGGTCGGCGACCGTTTTCGACCACCGACGAAGATGCTGTCAGCGTTCACGTCCTCGGCGAGTTCGACGATGGTTTTGCCGTGCTCGCCAATCGCCCCGCGAACCGAATAGCCGATGTCCTCCCTGTCGAGTGCGGACGAAAGCGAGCGAATCGTCGCGTGACGCGCCGCCACTTCGTCGGAGTTCGGTTTTCCGGACGGATCGTAGTCGAGTCGCTCGACGACATCGTCGAACTCTTCGTTCGTGAATACGTGTGCGAGAACGACCGTCGCGCCGGTCGGCCCTGCTACGTCCGCGACGGCGGACGCGAGTTTGTCGGTTCGGTCTGCGTCGCCCGGCCCTACAGCGAGCAGAATCGTCTCGAGTGCCATATTATTAGCTCCTCGTGGAGAATCTTAAAACTGCGGGCGTTAACTCGGAATCGAAACAACTCGGCGGAGGCAGAGAGCCCAAGCTAGTTGATTCCCGACCACGAATCGAGGGGCATGATTACGCCGGAGTTGGACGGACGAGTCGCATTGGTTACCGGTAGTTCGAGTGGCATCGGTCGAGAGTTACTGCTGTCGCTGGCCGACTGCGGGGCGGACGTGGCCGTTCACTATCGGTCGAGCGTCGAGGACGCCCGGAAGGTTACGGAGCAAGCCCGAAATAGCGGCGTCACCGCGATTTCCGTGCAGGGAGACGTTACCGACCCCGACAGCGTGGACGACCTCTTTGCGACCGTCGAGGACGAACTCGGAACCGTGGACGTGCTGGTGAACAACGTCGGTCCGTTCGCACCCGAGCATTGGGAAGACATCTCGTTCGAACGGTGGAACGCGGTTCTCCACGGCAACGTCAACGGAACCTACCTCTGTTCGAAGCGGGCGCTTCCCGGAATGCGCGAACAGGGATTCGGACGCATCGTCAACGTCGGTTACGCCAGTGCAGAGAAGGGACTCGTCAATCCCGAGAACGCACCCTACTTCATCGCTAAGGCGGGCGTCCTGATGTTCACTCGAATGCTCGCTGGCGACACGCAGGACGACGGTATCACCGTCAACGCGGTATCGCCCTACGTCGTGGAGAACTCCGACGTGTTCCCCGAGGAGTTGCCCCGAGGGCGGGCCGCCGAATTCGAGGACATCGCCCAAGCAGTGCGGTTCTTTCTGGACGAAGACAGCGACTACCTGAGTGGTGTGAACGTCGAAGTCGATGGTGGCTGGTTGCCCGAGACCGTCTGAATTGCCCTCCTAATTCCCCTCCAGCGCGTCGATGGCGATCGCGCCGACGACGAGCGCGGTTTTCGGAATCGACTCCGTGTCGTGGATTCGAATGTCGTACTTGTCCCGAAGCGAAAAATGGCCCTCGATTTCACCAATCGATTTCCCGTCCGGCGTTGTAATCGAGTACTTGTGCGGGAGGAACGAGAGAAAATCGATGAGCGACCGCAGGGCTTCGAGTACCGCACTGCGGGACGCGACGTCCGCGATTTCGGTTCCGTCGGGGTGTTTGATGGTCCAGCGGTGGTGGAAGAAGGTGAAGTTCTTCGTGAGCACCAGAATCGGTTCGTCAGACCCCTCCTCGGTCAACACGTAGTCGCCGGAGATGTCGAGGACGTTCTTCGCTTTCACGCGGAAGACGGTGTTTCCGTTCGCGTCGAAGAAGGGGAACTCCTCTTTCATCTTCATCAGTTTTTGCTTCGACTTCAACACGAGATTTCCGGCGGAGTCGTACACCTTGTACTTGTTTCGGAAGTAGCTCTGTTCGACAGTGTACTGGTTGTCGTCGAGGACGATGCCGCCGATGTCGCGCTCCATGGGGTCTTCCATCAGCCTTCGCTTGTCGCGGTCTGGTATTTAAATTTGAGGTCGGGCGGTCGGTTCGTTCGCCTACTCACCGCCATCTGCTTGCGCATCTGCTTCTTCGTCCGCACTTTCGACGCCGACATTGTCTACTTCGGCACGTCGTCGAATCGCGCGCTCGATGAACTCCCGCGGAAGCGACTCGATTTCTCCGGCCTGCACCCGCCAGAGGTTCGCGTAGAGGCCGTCGAGCGCGAGCAGTTCCTCGTGAGTGCCTCGCTCGACGATTTTACCGTCGTCTAGTACCGCAATCTCGTCGGCCTCCTTGATGGTCGAGAGGCGGTGGGCGATGGCGAAGGTCGTCTTCTCCCGAACCAGTCGGGCGAGACTGCGCTGGATG
>CAYNQM010000060.1:0-18495 GCA_964399275.1 uncultured Haladaptatus sp. | reverse complement strand
GGACTCGGTGCCGACGTGCTGTTCTGGGACGAACCCCACTGGCACGACGTTCACTGGTACGACGACGACCACCCCGAGGACGTCTGGTGCTGTCGGTGCGACCACTGCAGAAATCTCTACCGCGAGCAGTACGACGAATCGATGCCAGCGACCGAGACGGAGCAGGTTTCGACCTTCCGCGAACAATCGATGCTCGATTTCTTGGACGAGATGATGGCACTCACCCACGAGGAAGGGGCCGAAAACGCGGTCTGTCTCATGCCCACGCAGTCGGCAGACCACGGCCCCCGCGACTGGGCGCGACTGGCGAAAAACGACCACATCGACGTGCTCGCCACCGACCCCTACTGGGCGGCGTTCGCCTCGGACGCCGACCCGGGCGAGTACGTCAGAAAGTTCGGCGAGGAACTGGTCGAAATCGCCGACAACTACGACCTCCGGAGCCAACTCTGGATTCAGGGGTTCGGACTGCGGGGCGCGTCGGCTCCGGACGACGTTCGAACCGCGACCCGAACCGCGCTCGATGTTGGCGCGGCCAGCGTCTTCATGTGGGGCTACGACGGCTGTCGCACCATCTCGGAAATCGCCTGCGAGGAACCGATGGCGGTCTGGGACGCCTATCTGGACGAACTGCCGTAGTTCGCCAAAATCTCAGACGACGCGGTCTAACACGCGACTCCAGAGCGTCGGCAGGTGCTCCCACGAGAGCAAACTTTCGGGTGCCCAGTGAGGTGCACAATCGGTCGCGTAGGCGAACGAACTGCCCGCGCCGTAATCGCCGACCGCGAGGAAGGGGTCGTTCCGAACCGTCGCCCACACCTCCGCGTCGTCTTTCGCCGTGGTTCGGTTGTAGCCGAGGACGTGGGGCCACTCGTCGGGTAAATCGGTTCCGGGCACGCCGCGGTTCTGTGGCACTGCTCCGTCCGGCGTCTCCACGCGGTCGTCGCCCACGGCGATTTCGACCGGGAGTACGTCGGCGACCGGCGTCGTTCCGTACCGCGCCTGTCCACCCTTTCCGGCGAAGCTCATGTAGCCGCCGACCATGCCGAGCGCGCCGCCCGCCCGAACCCAGTCGGCGAGCAGTTTGCATCGGTCTACGTCGGTGTCGCCGTCGGCGACCTGCTGAGTTATCTGGAGCGTGTCCGCGCCCACGTCGCTCAGGATTACGAGGTCGTACTGGTCGAGTTCGTCTTTCGTCCGTGGGAACGACTCGCCGGCGACGTGACACGGTTGGTACGTCACCGACGCGCCGATATCTTCCAGCGTCGAGATGAAGCGGTCGGCGGCCTCTCCGTACTGGCTGTCTCGGAGGACGTTCCGACCCTTGATTTCGAACTGTACTGTCACCCACGACTCTCCGGCGAGGAGGACGTTTGTCATCGTCTGCCGTGTCAAACCGCCGTGATATAATTCTGTCGCCGCCTCACTTAGAAGGGAAACAGTCGCTCGGCCGCGTCGTCGGTCAGCGGTTTGCCGTACTCGCTGGCTTCGAACGCCTCAGCGTAGCGAACGTTCCGACCGTCCTCGCCGTATCGCGCTACGAGGTCGTCCCGGTAGCGATTCGCCACCTCCGAGAGGGCTTCGACGTGCGGTAAGCCGCCGTCGCGCAACCACTTGAATCGCGCGTCGGGGTCGTCGGGCACGTTTTCAATTTCCCCCTCGACGTAGGGAAGCCACTCGTACATCTGCGATTCGTGGCAGTCCAACATCTCGAATTTTCTGTCCACGGCGTCGTCGATATCGACGACCACGTCCGGCGAGAAGGGGTACGGTCGCTCGAACGTGTCGCTCAGGTAGGCGAACACCGGATTTTCGTCGAGTGCGGGCGTTGTCGGGCAGACGTTCGGTACGGCAATGAGGTACGCCGCATCTCGCACGAGTTGGGCCGTGTATCGGTGGTCCGGATGGTAGTCGTTCGGGCGGTGAGTCAACACGAGGTCGGGGCGAAACTCGCGGATGTGCTGGATGAGTCGGTTGCGGTTTTCCAGCGACGGTTGTAGCTGTCCATCCGGAATATCGAACGCTTCGAACTCGGCGTCGGCGATTGACGCCGACGCCGCCGCCTCCGCGAGGCGTCGGCGCACCAGTTCGCGCCCCGCGAGTTCGTGGTGTCCGGCCTGACCGTTAGTCATCGAAACGAACTGCACGTCGTGGCCGTGGTCGGCGTACTTGCACGCTACCCCGCCCGCTTTGAGGTCGCAGTCGTCGGGGTGGGCACCGACGACGAGAACCCGTACAGTCTCCGTAGGCATCGGTTTGGCTGACTCGGCTAATCGGTATAAATACTCCGAACCCCGAAGTGCGGTCAGTCGGGTCGGCGCGGACGAACTATTTGTAGGTGCAGTTTGTGGGTAAACTATGTCGGTGACGAACGTGACGGCCATCCCGGTAGAGATGGGCGTCCAGCCACTCGAATCGGAACTCGGACTCGCGCCCTACGTCAGCAACCACGACCAAGTCGAATCGGTGACGCGAATGCTCGTCAAAGTCGAGACCAACGACGTTACTGGGTGGGGTGAGATGCTCGTCGGCATGAAGTCTGCCGCCGTGACGAAGGCGGTCATTGACGACGTCGTCGCGCCCGAACTCGTCGGACGCGACGTGGGCGAGATTCGGGACTTCGTGGACTCCTTTTACTTTCCCTACGTGAAAGTCCGTCCGTTCCTCGGCGCGGTCGAAACCGCGATGTGGGACGCGCTGGGCAAGCAACTCGGTGCACCCGTCCACCAATTGCTCGGCGGTAAGACCCGCGACAGAGTGCCGGTTGCGACTTGCCTCGGCATCCTCGATCCCGAGGAATCACGCACCTACGCTCGGCGTGCTATCGACCACGGCTTTTCGACGCTGAAGACGAAGGCAGGCCCCGACTGGCGCGAAGACGTGGCGCGAATTCGCGCGATGCACGACGAAGTGGGCGGCCAGTTGGAGTTCCGCCTCGACCCAAATCAGGGATGGTCGTTCGAGGACGCGGTTCGAGTCGCGACCCGACTCGAAGAGGAAGGCATCCTGCTCCAGTACCTCGAACAACCGGTTCGCATCGACACCTACGGAACGTACGCTTCGCTCAGAGACCGCGTCCGGACGCCGATTGCGGTCAACGAAGACACCTACTTCCCGCGTAACCTCCGATACCTGTTACGGGCCGACGCCATCGACGTTGCGGTCGTTGACCTCGTCCCTGCCGGAGGAATTCTCAAAGTTCGAGAGCAGGCCGCGATGGCGGCCAATGCGGGTGTCTCGGTGTCCCACCACTGCGGCTTCGACCTCGGCGTGAAGACGGCGGCGGTGCTCCACACCGTGGCGACCACGCCCGGCATCAACCTCCCGCCGGACAGCGTTTACTACGGCTGGGACGACTACATCATCGAGAACCCGTTCGAAGTCGAGGACGGCGGGTATCGCGTTCCGGACGAACCGGGCCTCGGCATCACCGTTGACGAGGAGAAAGTCGAGCGGTATAGATGCGATTGATGGTTTGGCGTTTCTGCTGTTTCTAACGTTTCTAACGTTTCCAACGTTTCGTATTCTCAGTCGCCTTTGGCCATCTCGTGGTCGGTCGTCTCGTCGTCTTCCAGCGGTTCGCTCTGCCAATACTCGTGATTCTCCTCGTGGCGGAAGCAGGCGGTTCGTCGTCCGTCGCCGTCGTGGTCGGCGAGTGCGGGACATTCCTTTGTGCAGGCGGTACGCGCCTCGGGACAGCGCGTGTGGAATCGACAGCCCGAGGGCGGGTCAATCGGGTCTGGCACGTCGAGCGACCGAACCGGCGGTTCCGGGATGCCGTCCGACCGATTCCGCAGGTCGGAGGTCGCCCACAGCAACACCTTCGTGTAGGGGTGTTGGGGGTCGTGGATTATCTGCTCCGGCGTTCCGAGTTCCACGAGTTCGCCGAGGTACATAATGCCGATTCGTCCGCCAGCGCGCTGTGTGAGGTGTTTCGCGTTGGCGAGGTTGTGCGAGATGAAGAGGTAGGAGGTGTCGAACTGCTCTTGCAGTTCGAGCATGAGTTCCATCATTTCGGCGCGGAGCGACACGTCGAGCGCGCTGATGGCCTCGTCCGCGAGGATGAGGTCGGGATTCATCAACAACGCCCGGATGAGCGCGACGCGCTGTTGTTCGCCACCCGAAAGCTGGTGGGGGTATCTGCTGGCGTAATCCTTCGCTGGCGACATGCCCACGTACTCCAGCAGGCCGTAAATTCGCGCGCGCCGGTCGGCCTCGTTCATGTCGGACTGCCAGCGTTTCAGCGGCTCGGCAAGGCTGGATTCGACGGTGTAGTTCGTGTTCAGCGAACTGCCGGGGTCTTGGTGAATCATCTGGAGCGAGCGCCGAATCTCGCCCGCCGAGTAGGCGTCTTCGTCCTGCCTGCCGCCGAACAGTCCCCTCGACGCTTTCGTCTCCCACACGTCCTGTCCGCGATACAGCACGCGCCCGTCGGTCGGTCGCTGGACGCCGATGGCGGTCTTTCCGAGCGTCGTCTTGCCACAGCCGGATTCACCGACGAGCGCGACCACGTCGTTTTCGTACACGTCGAGGCTCACGTCGTCCACGGCCTGAACCGTCTCGGAGCCCGCGAGTCCGAACAGGCGTTCCTTCTCGAAGTGAACGCTCACGTTCTGTAACGAGAGGAGCAGCTCGCCGCGAGCATTGCTCATCGTGACGCACCTCCGTCAGCGCTGTAGCCGTCGTCCACTTTGTCGGCCGGTTCGCCGAGGCTCAGCGGAATCGACTCGCGGGCTTCCTCCGAGTGGAAGCAGGCGACTTCGTGGGTCGCGTCCACGTCGCGCAGTTGCGGGTCGTCGGTTTCGCACATTCCGTCCGCGAGCGGACAGCGCGGGTGGAACGAACAGCCCTGCGGGAGCGAGACGGGGTCGGGACTCGACCCCTCGATGCCCTCGATATCCATCGCGCGGTCGGAGATGTTCGGTACGGCGTTGAGCAGGGCGCGGGTGTAGGGGTGGGCGGCGTGGTCGATGACCTCGTCCGTCGGCCCGAGTTCCACGAGGTCGAAGGCGTACATCACCGCCAATCTGTCGGCGAGGTCGGCGACCAGCGGCAAGTCGTGTGTGACGAACACCATCGTCAGGTCGTACTTTTCCCGGAGGTCGTCCAGCATGCTGATGATGGAGCGTTGCATGAGCAGGTCGAGCGCCGCCGTCGGTTCGTCCATCACGACGACGTTCGGGTCGAGGATAAGACCGAGCGCGATGAGCGCGCGCTGTTTCATTCCGCCGGACAGTTCGTGGGGATGTGACTGCAACACCTGGTCGCTCGGCAGGTAGAGATCGGTCAGCAGTTCGCGGGCGTGTTCCATCCCCGCCGAAACGTCGGCGTCGTGCGCCCGGAGCGTCTCCTCGAAGTGGTCGCCGATAGTCATCGTCGGGTTGAATGCACTTTGGGCACCCTGAATGACGAACGAAATCTCGTTCCAGCGGAGCTTCGTCAACTCGTCTCGGGAGAGCGAGAGAACGTCCACGGGCGAACCGTCCGGCGGATGGTAGACGATTTCTCCCTCTACTTGCCCGGGCGAGACGACGGCGTCCAGCATCGCCGAAGCGAGCATCGACTTTCCGGAACCGCTCTCGCCGACGACGCCGAGCACCTCGCCCGCGTGAACGTCGATGTTCACGTCGCGTAGGACGCGGGAGTCGCCTCTGTCCATGCTGAACGAGACGCTCGCGTCCCGCACCTCCAGAATCACGTCTCCGTCGCTGGCGGCGTCCACGTTAAAGGAAGACCGGTATTCGGTCGCCATCAGTGCCACCTCCCGCCGGTTTCGTGCGACCAGCTGGCGCGAAACGCGGCGTTCCTTCGGTTCGAATCACGATACTGCGTGGTTGCTGTGTCGGCAAACGATTGTGTGGATGGTCGTGTCATCGCTCTCAGTTGTAGTTTATCAGTCGCAGTCCGGTTCGTCCAATGACAGCGTAGGCGAACGCGCTCGTCCCCCAAATGGCGAACATCCCGGCAAGGACGCCGTGCGTCAGCGACGACAGGACGTACTCCGAGAGGAGGATGGCCATCAGCCAGCAGATGACTCCGAGCATCGTGACGAACGCGAGGAACGACTGTCTGACCGCCAACAGCACCGAAACCGGTTGTGATTGTTCTGTCTGCATCGTTACTCACCTCCAGTGCTTTCGTGGCTCGCACGCAGACGGACGTTGAACACGCGGTCTAACCCCTGCGCCAGCAGGATGAACCCGAGCGAAACGACGATGATGAGCACCATCGGCACGAGTAACCAGTGAAGCTGGTTCAGATTCGTCAGGTCCGCGTTGGCGTAGGCCTCGTTCATCATCACGCCCCAGTTCAGCGTCGTGAACGGGAGTATCCCGAGGAAGTACAGGCCGACGGACTCGAAGATGATTCGCCGCGCGCTGTTGGCGAAGTTCACCGAGATGTACGGCATCAGGTTCGAAATCACGTCCTTGCGGAGGACGCGCCACTCCGACAATCCCATGATGCGCGAGGCTTCGGTGAACGCCTCTTCTCGAATGCTCAACACCTGCGAGCGAATGGTTCGGGCCAGTTTCGGCCAGTTGTCGATACCGAGGATGAGACCGACGACGAACGGCTCTTCCGGTTGGTAGATACTGGTCAACACGATGACCAGCGCCAACCCCGGAATCGTCAGCACTACGTCGGTCAGCGACATCAGCGCTTGGTCGGTGCGTCCGCCGCGATAGCCCGCAACGGTTCCGATGAGCGTTCCGAGACACACCGAGAGGAGCGCCCCGGCGACGACCATCTGCAACATCGCGGGGGTCGCGTGAACGACCTGTTTCAGTATCGACTGCCCCATCACGCCAGTTCCGAGGGGGTACGCCCAGTCGGCGAACGGCGTCAGGAAAATCGGCCCTTCCATCACTGTCGGCTCCGGAACGAAGTAGATGCCGAACGTGCCCACGAAGACGAAGCAGAACAGGATGAGCGACCCGACGAGCGCCCGCCAATCCCGGAGCAGAATTGCGCCGGGCGCGTAGACGTGCCGTTGGAACCCTCGCCTGATTCGCTCCCGTGCGGTCGGTTCGGGCACGTTCGCGGTCTGCGTGAAGATGGTTTCGTCAACCGAGTTGGAGTGTCCGCCGTCGGTTCGTGGCGACTCGTTAGTAGCTTTCACGGTTGCTCCCTCCTTTCACTCGCGGGTCGATGACGCCGTAGGTCAAGTCGGCGATGAGGATGCCCAACAGCGTGATTATCGTGAAGAAGACGAACGCGCCCATGATGAGCGGGTAATCGCGGTTCAACAGCGCGTTGTACGTCACTAACCCCATCGCCGGGTAGTTGAATATCGTTTCGAGGATGATGCCGCTCCCGAAGATGCTGGCGATTCCCATCATGATGTTCGTGTAGATGGGGAGGAGCGCGTTTCGACCGACGTACCGAATCGCGATTCGACCTTGACTGATGCCGCGCAATCTGGCGACGCGAATGTATCCCTCGCCCATCTCGCGGATGCAGTTGCCTCGGAACGCGAGCGCACCGCTGAATCCGGCGATGAATGCGGTGAGAACCGGTAACGCCGCGTGTTTGACAACGCCGACGATGAACGGTATGTTCAGTCCGGGCGTCGTGTTCGGATCCATCCGACCCCCGCTGGGGAACCACCCGAGGTTGAACGAGAAGACGATGAGTGCGAGGATGCCGACGACGTAGTAGGGAACCGTGCTGTTGACGAGCGAGATGAACGTCATCCCGGTGTCGAACTTGCTCCCCTCGTTGTACGCCATGACCGCGCCGAACAGCAGGCTGACGGTCGTCCCGAGCGCGAGTCCGTAGACGCTGATGAATATCGACCACGGCATCGCCCGGAAGAGGATGTCGAAGACGGGTTCGTTCTTGAATATCGACCGTCCGAAGTCCTGATAGAGGATAATGTCACGTAAGTACTCATAGTAGGCGACGTACCACGGCTGGTTCGGATCGATGCCGGTGTACGTCTCGACTATCGAGTTGATGTTCGCCATCTGCTGGGGTGTCGGACTCGTCCCCTGCTTGAGCGTCTGTTTCATGATCTGTACTTTGACCATTTCCGTGGGACCGAACGGTAACATCCGGTAGAGCGCGAACGTCACCGTCAGTGCGAGAAAAAACACTAGCACTGACTGCCCGACCCGCTTCAAATAATACATCGTGCTACTATGCTTGTCTTTCTCCCGCATGCATAAAGCTATGGGAGAACTATCGGGAACGATTCATTCATTACGACGCCGACCCACGTGTGGGTATGTCTCTCGTGGCGCGACTCCTCGAATTCGTCGGACGCGGGAACGAGGAGACTGAAACGTATCAGTGCATCAAATGCGGCGGAACATTCGACCGCGACCACTACGAATGTCCCGACTGCGGCGTTCAACACGTCGTCGTGCGCACCGACGACTCCGGACGAAACCGTTCTGGACAAAATAACTCCGGACGAGACGACGCCGGGCGAAACGTTTAATCCCAGACACGCCAGTGGCTCGAACGAAAGGATGAACAGGAGTCCAACGTTTTTCGACTACGTCTGCTCGAACGCCGACAAATTCGCGATACTGCTGGCGTTCGAATGTCTTGCCTTCCTTCTCTCGCTCGTGCTCTTCTTCTCGTCCGAACCGGGGACGGCGACGCGCGTCGTCGGCGTCCTCAACCTCGCCGGTCTCGCGGTTCTCGGGACGGGAACGTCGGCAATCCTGCTGAAGTGCCATCGCACGTAGCAAAAGAGTTCGGGGCCTGCCGCGGCGACCCGAATCGTCTACTTCGTCTTCGCGCTGATGTGTCCCTTCGCGAGGAACTCTATCGCAGTCGTGCGGTGTTCGCCTTTCGTCTCTTTCCCCTGTGGGTGATTGTCGGCTTTCAAGTTGGGCAGGTTGAACTTGTCCGTGTTGCCCCAGTACACTTTCACCTCGTCGTAGAAGCCGATGTGCGGCACCTGCCAGTTCGTGTACCACATGAGCTTCTTGGTGAGTTTTTTGACCTCGTCCTTGGACTGGGTCTGGCTCAGGACGTTGTTCCACTTGACGGGGTACAGCGTCTGTTTCGCGCCGCCGTTCCCCTTCTGACCGACGTTCTTCGGGAATTTCGGTCGAATCGGTTGCCTGAGTTTGTTGCTCCGATTCTGGTTGAGTTCGGGCGTCTTTCGGTTAACTTGACAATTCCCTTGGCTTTCCAAGGCGGCGGCGACTTCGTCAAATTTGCCCAGTCCGTTCACGCCGTCGGTTCCGTAGGCTCCGGCGGGATGGCTAGCCACCGTGAACCAGTTACACATATCGAAGTCGTAGGTTTCCGTCCACCGTTGCCAGAACCCGCTGGACGACGGGACGATGAGCTTGTTCTTGAACCCGAACTCCTTGAGCTTCGGACTTATGTACTTTCCAACCGTCTTGTAGATGTTCCACGGCGGCGTGAGATACGTTAGCCCTTCGACGCGACTGCCGTTCGGCCCGACCCACACGTCGCCGTTCTTCGAGTAGCCCGCCTGCCGGAGCACCTGCTTCGCTTTTCCGGGTTTGGACTGCTTCCCGTAGTCGATGAGTTGGTCGAGGAAGCCGTCGCTGACCCACTTGCTCGCCAGATTCGAGGACATTCCGGTGACGGTGTTTTTGGACTTGTACTGTATTCCCTGCGTGCTCTTGATGACTTTCACCAACTCGTCGTGGTCGATGAGGTACGCGATGGCCCTGCGGACGGCTCTGCGGGAGAGGTGTTCGTTGTTCCAATTTATCGCCAGCTTCGGCACGCCGCCGATACCGAACCGACTGAACACTCCAACTTTGTCGCTGGATTTGGCTTGGTTGATGGTCTTGTCGCCGAAGTCCAGTTTACCGGTGTTGAGCGCCTGAATCGCCTTCTGTTTCTCCGAGATGAGGTGCCAGTTGAACCGTTTCAGGTTCGTCCAGTCGGCGCGCGGGTGGTCGTCGTACTTCTCGTGGATGACTTTCGTCGGGGACGCCTGCTTCGGTTGCCACAGTCCACAGCCGAGTCCCTTCTCCGTGAGGTCGTTCAGCGTGATTTTGTCGTTGTGTAGATCATTCGTCACCTTCTTGATGGCGTTCTCGCCGCCCGCGTCCTCGTACTTCTCCAGCCACGATTTGAAGTAGTCGTGTTTGGCGATGACCGAGATGTACTGGGAATTCTTGTACGAGGGGTTCGCCGGTCCCGCGAGGACGTTCTTGACGGTGTACTTGTCCACGACTTCCCAACTGTCGTCGGTTTTGTCGGGGCCGAGATACGTGTCGTAGTCGTCGATGAGTTGGGTGGTTCGAACGTCTTCCGCGGTGACGGGCGTCCCGTCCCACCACGTGTAGTTCTCGTTCAGCTTGATTTCCACTTCACAACCACCGCCCTTGATGTTGATTTCGTCGGCGAGCCAGTGGATGGGTTCGCCGACCGCGTTGGGATAGACCGGTGACTCCCACCACATGTAATCCATCCAGTATTCGGTGTTTTTCGTGTCCGTAAACGGATTGATGTTCGCTTGACTCGGTTGCCAACTGACCGGTGCCCGCATGTTGAGTTCCGTCGTGACGGGTGCGCCGTCCCCGCCGGTTCCCGACGGGTTCGAACTCAGCGTCGCTTTCGGGTCGTCGGGATTGCTTCCACCACAACCAGCCAAGCCAGCCATCGTCGCGCTTCCGCCGAGCGCAAGCCACTGTCGCCGTGTCATCCGGTTCCCGTCGCTGGAACCGTGGTTGCTGTTAACCATGCTCGATTCGATATTAAAATAAATATACTAAAATGTTTGGGTCAGTGACCCTACTTTTCCGGAACACAAAGCAGTTCGTACTCGAAAAAAGAGTACTCGATATGCTTGGGAGCGAACAGAGCAGAAGCGACGAGACTGCCATCGTCACCGGGGCTGGCAACGGTATCGGCCGCGCAGTCGCGGAACGACTCGCCGAGGCGAACGCAACCGTGGTCGTCGCGGACGTAGACGCCGAGGGCGGCAAAGAGACGGTCGAAGCGATAGAGGCCGACGGCGGTACCGCGGAGTTCGTCCGAACCGACGTCAGCAATTCGACCGACGTGGCTACCATGGTCGAGGCGACGATGGAGACCCACGGGAGCGTGGACGTTCTGGTGAACAACGCCGGTGGGTCGTTCGACGACGGCAACCCGCACGAAGTCGCCGAATCGACGTGGGAGCGCATCATCGACGTGAATCTGAAGGGGCAGTTTCTCTGCGCCCGCGAGGTCATCCCCTCGATGGTCGAATCCGGCGGTGGCTCGATGGTGCACGTCTCGTCGGTCAACGCGAAACGGGGCATCGGTCTCGTCTCGTACTCCGCCGCGAAAAACGGCATCCTCGCGCTGTCCCGACTCATCGCGACGCAGTACGGACGCCACGGGATTCGCTCGAACGCCGTCTGTCCGGGGAGCATCATCACCGACGCGTCGAGCGAAAAACTGACCACTGAGGGGTCGGTTCGAGACGAGTGGCTCGACCAGTATCCCGTCGGACGGTTCGGTCGCCCCGCGGACGTGGCTCACGCGGTGGACTTCCTGACCTCCGATGCGGCGTCGTTCGTGACGGGTACCGAACTGGTCGTGGACGGCGGCCTCATCGCCGGACTCGACCAGCAGTTGGAGCGCATGATGTACGACGTGGACGACCCGCCGACGCGCGACGAGGAACGATGAGCCGCGCGTGCCGCCGCCTGACCGATTACCCCCACATTTGCGCGGGTATTGACTGCTGGAATCGCACGTATCCGGCCTTTGCCATTCCGGAACGCGTGGCGAGACAGAACGTCTTCGCTCCGTTCGCCGGACTTGACGTGACTGCGTGGGGCGCGTTCGCGGACGGTGACTGCGTCGGCGTCGCGCTCGGAAAGCGACTCACCGAATCGATTCCCGACTACGCTGATTCGGAACAGGGCTGGCTGAGCCTGTTCGCCATCGACCCCGACGCCCGGAATCGCTCCCACATCGCCAGCGAATTACTCGCCACGGTCGAACGCGCCATGGCGGATTGGGGCGTGTCCCGTCTTCGGTTCGGCGGTGACCCCGGACAGTTTCTGCCGGGCCTCCCGACCGAATTCGACGCGCTCCGCGACGATCTCCGAGCGGCCGGATTCGAAGCCGGACGGACGTTTCACGACCTCGTGCGAGACATCTCCGACTTCGAAGTTCCCGCGCGAGTCGCCCGCGTCCGCGAGGAGAGGCCCGACCTGCGCCTCGAACGAGTGGCTGACGCCGAACCCTTGCTCGACTTCCTCACCGACCAGTTCCCCGGTCGCTGGCGGTACGAAGCCGAGAACGTCACTCGCGTTCCGGGGGGCGAGTCGGACTACTGGCTCCTCTCGCGCGAGGAGAGCGTCGTCGGTTTCGCCCGGACGAACGTACCCGATTCGGCCTATCGCGGTGGCAACGCCAACTGGGCGGACCGCCTCGACGGGTCGGTCTGCGGTCTCGGCCCCCTCGGAATTCGCGAGTCCAGTCGGGGTCGCGGGTGGGGGTTACTGCTGGTGGCGTCTCTCGCCGAACGCTACCGCGACGCGGGCTACGACCGGATGGTCATCGACTGGACGCAACTGCTCGACTACTACGGCAAACTCGGCTTCGAACCGTGGGTGGAGTACAAGGTGTTCCGAAAGGAGGTGAGTCCGTGACCGACGAACGAATCGTCGTTGGCCTCATGTCGGGCACCTCGCTCGACGGTGTCGATGCGGCTTGTTGCCGGGTTCGGCAGGACGTGGACGGTCCGCGCGGCTACGACGTGCGCGTCGATTCGTTCGTCACGCGCGAGTACGACCCGGTTCTCCGCGAGCGAATCGCGGACGCCTGTAGCGACGAGGGAACCGTCGCCGAGGTGTGCAAGTTAAACGTCGCGCTCGGTGCGGTGTTCGCGGACGCGGCCGAATCGGCGGTCGCGTCCGCCGACCTCGCGCTCGGCGCCGTGGACGCCATCGGTTCGCACGGGCAAACCGTGCGCCACGAACCGGAACCACAGACGATGCCCGTCGGCGACGAGCGCCTGCGCTCGACGCTCCAAATCGGGGACGCGAGCGTCATTGCGGAACGAACCGGGGTCACGACCGTCGCCGACTTCCGCACCGCGGACGTTTCGGTCGGGGGACACGGCGCACCGCTCGTTCCGTTCGCCGACCTCGCCCTGCTCGCGGACGACGATTCGTTCCGCGTCGCCCAGAACGTCGGCGGCATCGCCAACTGCACCGCCCTACCGCCCGACCCGACTCGGGAGGACGTGACCGCCTTCGACACCGGCCCCGGAAACATGGTCATCGACGGCGTGGTCGAACTGCTCACGGACGGCGAGCAGACCTACGACCGAGACGGCCGCCTCGCACGCGCAGGAACCGTCTGCGACGACCTCCTCGCCGACCGACTTGATGACGACTACTTCCGCGCCGAACCGCCGAAATCCACCGGACGAGAGCGGTTCGGCCGAGCCTACGCCCGGACGTTCGTCGCCGCGTGCCGCGACCGGAATCTCTCCGACGAGGACGCGGTTGCGACGGCCACCGCGCTCACGGCACGTTCCATCGCCGACGCTTACCGTCGATTCCTTACGCAGTCCCCGGACGAAGTCGTCGTCTCCGGCGGCGGCGCGTTCAACCCGACGCTGGTGGGAATGCTCGACGCCGAACTGAGCGCTCCGGTTCGAACTATCGACGAGTACGGCGTCGGTGCGGACGCGAAAGAAGCGGTCGCGTTCGCCCTGCTCGCCGTTTCGGCACTCGACGGAGTTCCGAACAACGTCCCCGCCGCGACCGGCGCATCCCGGCCCGTCGTCATGGGGAAACGCTGTCCGCCGACGGACTCGTCTCGCTGACGCCTTGCTAACGCCGCATCCTCCGTTTTTGTCTGCGGCCCCGAGCCGAATTTCGAACGTTCCCACGCCTTTCAATTCCGCCGAATCCCAAGACGGTCGTACGGTGGCCGGTGCGGTCGTTCGGCCACCGAAACCGCTATCGGCGGCAGTTGGATCGAATGGCCAGTTGGTGGTTTCGAGCGAACTGAAATAGTCGGTCGCTCGATGGCCAAACGCCGAACGAACTGAACGCTCCGCGAGAAGCGCCGAGACGACCGTTCGAGCATCCCATTACAGAGATAGGTATGTAATGGATTCGTTCGGCGAACGACTCCTCAACACCCCGTGTGAGAGTATCACAACACCGTTCGGACGCCGTTTTCGCTCCATCGAATTTCGTTCCGTCCTCCAACGAGTCACGTGACCGCTAAAACTGTATTAATCACGAATTTTGGGCGCCAAAATGCCCGTTTCGGCTCAGTCGAAACGGGATGGGGAACGGAGTCTATGACTGTCAAATGGTGGCAAAGAATCGAAAAACGAGCGGGGACTACGCCGACGAATCGCCGACGCCCAGCAGGTCGGAGAGGTCGGCGAGCGAATCCACCTCGTAGGTCGGCGTTTCGGGGAGATCGTATCCGTCGCGGTGCGAGCGCCAGACGAACGCCGAATCGAGACCGGCGCGGTGGGCGGCCTCCACGTCGCACGCGCTGTCGCCGACGTACAGTCCGTTCGTCGCGCCGAGGTCGTCCATCGCCTGCTCGACGTAGTAGGTGTCGGGTTTCGTCTTTCTGAATCCATCAACCGTCGGCGTTCGGCCGTACACCGCGTCGAACAGGTGCACGAGGTCGAAGCACTCCAGCATATACTCGATGGTCGCGTGCTGGTTACTGCTGACGACGCCCATCTCGTGGTCGGGAGCGAACTGGTCGAGCACGTCGCAGTCGTCGTACAGCACGCGCTCGCCGCGCTCCATCATTCCGCGCTGGAGGCTGGATGCGTTCGCCTCCCGTTCCGGCCAGAACGTCGTAAAATCGACGTCGTGGCCACGACACACTCGTTGCATCTCCTCGACGGTCGCGCCCGCGATGAACGAATCCACGTCGTCCGACGAAGGCGCGACGCCGAAGGATTCGAACGTCTCCGTGACGGCCTGCCGGTAGACGGTCGGGTGGTTCTGGTGGAAGCGCAGGAGGACGCCGTCCACGTCGAACAGCAGTGCGTCGTAGTTCATTTGTCGTCAGTTTCGTCGGAAACCACAAATAGGTTTGTTTGCCGCGCTCGCCCAGCGGAGCAGTTAAGAGGGTTCGCGCGCCTCATCCGGCAGGATGACGAACTCGACGGTGGACGATTCGCTGGAAGCGTTGCTGACTCGTGGCCGAGCGGACGGCGTTTTCCCCGGCGCGGTGGCGGCGGTCGGAACCACGGCGGGCATCGACCGGGTCGCCGTCGTCGGCCAACGCGACCCCGAACGCGACGAGGAAATGACCCGAGCAACGACGTTCGACGCGGCGTCGTTGACGAAACCGGTCGTCACCGCGACGACTGCGCTCGCGCTGGTGGAGTCGGGCACCATCGCGCTCTCGGACGAACTTCGGCGACACGTCCCCGACTTGGACGGTCATCGCCGCGGCTCAATTCGGTTGGTCGAACTGCTGACGCACAGTTCCGGCTTTCAGCCCTACGCCTTCTCCGAATCGTGGGACTCGCGGGAGGACGTGTTGGCTGGTCTCCGCGAGCAGTCGATACTGGAAGCCGAACCCGGCAGTCGGTACGAGTACAGTTGCCTCAACTTCGTCTATCTGTCCGAAGCACTTCGGCAGGCGACCGACCGCTCGCTCGCCGAATTGGCGGAGCAATACGTCTTCGCCCCCGCCGGAATGGAGTCGTCTCGTCTCGGCCCGGTGGATGTCTCGAACGTGGCCGCGACCTACGACCACGACTATCGAGACAGGGTACTCCGGGGCGAGGTACACGACCCGCTGGGCTGGGCGATGGACGGGGAAAGCGGAAACGCTGGCTTGTTCACGACCATCGACGACCTCGCTCTGTTCGCGCGGGCTTATCTCGCTGGCGACGGTGTTCTCTCGGATGCAACCATCGACCGCCTGCGGGACGACTGGCTTCCGGAACTGGCCGACCGCCACGGCCTCGGCTGGCGACTCGCCGAGGGAACCTACCCCGCGCCGAACTGGTCGCATGGCGGAATCGGCCACACGGGATACACCGGAACGTCGCTGTGGCTCGACCACGAACACGATCGATTCGCCGTCCTGCTCACGAATCAGGTGTACGACGGGAAGGGAACGGGACTCGTCCGGTTCCGCGAGCGGTTCCACGTGATGGCGGCGGGCGGGCAGTTCGACTGACACGAAACTGGCTTCTTGCCCCGACCGGGCAATATTTATTGCACGCCGCGAACGTTGGCTGGTATGGTCGCAGTCTGGAGCTACCCGTGGCGACTGCTCTCCCAGACGCCCGACGAGACGCGGCGAGAATTCGCCGCGTCGGGCGTGACGAGCGTCACCGTCGCCGCACACTATCACTCCATCCGAACGCTCGACCCGCGTTCGGACGACGCTCTCTTCGAATCGCACGAAGGCGGTTGCTACTTCGCCCCCGACCCGGCGCAGTTTGCCGACACGCCCATCGACCCTCCGGTGAACGAACTCGACGGCCACGCAGACCCCTTCGGAGCGGTCGTCGAACGCCTGACCCAACGCGACATCGACGTGACGGCGTGGCTCGTCTGCTTTCACAACTCGAAACTCGGCGCGGAGAATCCCGAGTTCCGCGTCCAGAGCGCTTTCGGCGACGCCCACGAACACGCCTTCTGCCCCTCCCATCCCGAGGTTCACCGCTATTTCGAAGACGTGGTGCGCTCGCTCGCAGAGTACGATATCGAGGCCATCAACCTCGAATCGCTCGGCTTTCCCAGCGCCTTCCACGGCCACGGCGCGACGTTCGGCCACGCGAAAAACCACGTCGTTCGCGGGAAGGCAGAAGAAATCCTGCTCTCGCAGTGTTTCTGTTCGGCCTGCCAAAATCGAGCAGACGACCACAAAATCAATTTTGATCGCGCGCGCGATGTCGTCCAGAATCTGGCACGGGACGTGCTTCGCACGCCGACCCCGCAGGTGCAGTCGCTCGAACGACTCGCGGACGAACGGCCCGTGCTGGGCGACCTCTTCGACTTTCGCGCGTCGGTCATCGACGACTTCCTCGCGCGACTGGCGCGGGCCAGCGGCGACGTGTCGCTGACCTACTCCGCCTCGGACGGTCTCGGCCGAGAACCGAACGACGGTTGGCCGTCGGGCGTCGTCCTCGACAGGGTTCGACCGCACCTCGACCGCATCGTTGCGCTTTGTTACACCGACGACCAAGAGGTCGCTCGCCAGCGTGTCCGCCGTTTCCGAGAGGCGGTCGAGATGCCCGTTGACGTCGGTCTGACACTGAATCCCGACGTGCTCGGCACCGAAGCCGAGTGGCGCACGTCCGTCGCCGAAGTCGGCGACCTCGGCGACGAACTCCACGTCTACAACCACGCGCTGATGAGCGACGCCCACCTCGACTGGTTCGAGGCGGCCATTCCACAACCCGGTGACTGAGGCGATTCGAGAAACACTCTCGGTGTGCTGTGGCGGTTCGCGGGAGTTCGTGGCGGTTCGGGTCGTCTGCTGTATTGTCGTGGGTACGGAGTGGTCGTTCGGCAACCATACAACCACGCTGGTCGTTGCGGCCACGACGGATGCGACCGGAACGACTCCGATTTCGATGGTCTACTGAAAACGATCGAAACGACCGCCGACACCGCAACCGCCGCCACCGCTGCAGCAACCGTTGTCGCTACAACAACCACAAAACACCGCCACAACAACCGCAACGACACGCAGACCGCAACGACCACGCCGACCACAACGACCCAACCGCGACTGCAACCATACCCCGCCGCGACCGCACCGGGGTTTTTTAAAGCAAAAACACATTGCGAAACGTATGGTTCAACTGGGCGTGGAACGGTTGCTTGCCGACCGTTCCGACACGGTCGCAGACGAACGACTGGGTCTCATCACGAATCCGTCGGGAACCGACAGCAATCTCAATACGACTATCGACCTCCTCAACGCCCGCGATGCGTTCGACCTCCGGAAACTGTTCGGGCCGGAACACGGCATCAGGGGCGACGCGCAGGCGGGCGTGAAGGTCGGGGACAGCACCGACGACAGAACCGGTTTGCCGGTGAAGAGCCTCTACGGCGACGAGCGAAGCCTGGAACCGGAAATGATCGAGGACGTAGACACCATCGTCTACGACATGCAGGACGTTGGCTGTCGATTCTACACCCTCATTTATACGCTGGCCTACGCGCTCCGGGGCGTCGCCGAGGCCGACAAACGAATGATCGTCCTCGACCGACCGAATCCGGTTTCGCCGCTTCCCGTCACGGGCAACCGAATCGGAGACGACATCACCTCGTTCGTCGGCGGCTACGAACTCCCCATCGTCCACGGGATGACCATCGGCGAACTGGCGACCTACTTCAACGGCGAGTTCGACATCGGTGCGGACGTGGAAGTCGTCGAGATGCGCGATTGGTCGCGCTCGGACTGGTTCTCCGACACCGGCCTCCCGTGGGTGTACCCCTCGCCGAACATGCCGACACTCGGGACAGCGACGCTCTACCCCGGCATGGCCCTCTTCGAGGGGACGAACCTCTCGGAGGGCCGCGGGACGACCAAGCC
>CAYNQM010000059.1:7570-18497 GCA_964399275.1 uncultured Haladaptatus sp. | reverse complement strand
CGGCGGGGGTGGCACGCAACGACTGACGCGACTCGTCGGAGAGGGACAGGCCATGCGACTCGTTCTCTCCGGAGAAATCATCGACGCGGAGGAAGCCCGCGACATCGGCCTCGTGGACGAAGTCTGTTCGGACGACGCGTTCGAAGACCGCGTCTACGAACTCGCTGGTCGGATGGCTGAGAAGAGTCCGAAGGCGCTCGAACTGGCGAAGAAGGCGGTCAAGGCGAGCAGTCGGATGGACTTGGAGTCCGGAATCGAGTACGAGGCCGAACTGTTCGCGCTGTTGTTCGCGTCCGAGGACAAAAACGAGGGCATCGACGCCTTCCTCGAAGACCGCGAACCGGAGTGGGAGAGTCAGTAGCTCACTCGCCGCCGACGTGGGTCGCGTCGTTTCGATACGACTCAAACGTGTCCCGACCCCATTCGACCGCTTTCGACGTTCGGTTGGCGATGAGTCCACGCAGTTCGCCGCGGGCGTCGTAGACGACGACGCCAACCTCGTCCTGCGTCCCCTCGCCGACGACGAGACCGAACGGAAGCGTCGCCTCCGTCTCCCAAACCGAAAGTCCGCCCGCGTTCAACGCTTCGCGCAACTCGTCGCTGTAGTCGGTGACGAGGTACTCGATGACTGGCTGTTCGAGCACCAGTTTCACCGGCATTCCGTTGGAGACCGACCGCTCGTGGAACAGTTCGATGTACTGCGGGAGAGCGACCGGTGAGAGACCGCGCACGGAATCGGAATTCGAGACGATTCGTTTGAAATACTGTATCGGATGGTTTGGTGCGTGACGTTCAGCGAGAATCACGTCGGCGTCGTCGAGGAGCGTGGAAGGAATTTCACAGTCGGTCGGAAGAATCGAGAGCAGTTGCCGCGTTCGTTGGACATCTTCGACGCGCCCTCGGAAGGAAGTGTATTCGGCTTCGAGCATTTGACCGGCGAGCGTGAGCGAGAGTCCATCGTCAGTTCGCTCGACGAGGTCGTGCTCTCGAAGTTCTCGCACCGCTTTGTACACCGTTGAGCGCGAGACGCCGAGTTCGTCTTGGAGGTCGCGTTTCGGCGTCGGTTCGGACGAGAGCACCGAGAGAAACTCGGCTCGCTTCGTTACGGTCGAAATCAATCCGCCGACAGACGCATTCTCGCTCATGACCTACGGGGCCGTTGTTCTGGCATCGGTATAAATATAATTTAAAGAATGGCAACATTTATTGCATTTGTCCGAACTATCGAGACATGTTTTCGGCCTGAAATTCGGTTTTCGAATCGGAACGCCGTGTGACCAATTAAAGTAATGCCCTTCTCCTCTAGTGGTTACAGTGTCCGAATTTCAGTTCGGACTCCGGTTCCCGCTACGCCATTGGCCTACAAAAAGCAATCCGTCTCCGGGGAGAGAGTGTCAGTGACTGAAATCGACTCGCCCGAAGACGGATAGAGAACCGGTATCCCACTTTCCGCCAGCGACGAAGTCACTCTTCTTTCAGAGCAATCGGCGGCGAAGTAGTACCGGACGACTACCGAGAAGCAGATATTCGACATCCCTGACCCCGAAGTGTCGCTCTCCCTCGCCATCGCCGCGTTGAATGTGGGTGTGGTCGGTATCGACCACACCTGTCAGAGACACATTGCAGTACCGACTGCCTGCGACAGTAAGGATACTATCGTCAGGCATTTTTCGAATGTGATTGATGTAATATATGTCTTTGGTTAATAACTGTGATGGGTCGATTCATTGATTGGTAGAAATCAGAATATATGGCGGCTAAGAGAGAGCGCAACACTTAGGCGCATTTGCCCGGCAGTAGTTCGTATGACGGTTGACAGCGACTGGGGAGACTGGCTTCCACGAGCAATCGAGGACGCGACGCCCGACGGCGTCGCGATTTGGTATCTGGGATGCAACGGCTTCGTGCTGAAGGGAAACAGCGGAACGACGGTGTTCATCGACCCCTACCTCGGAACCGGCGATCCGCCGCGAACCGTCCGCATGATTCCCGTGCCGTTCGACCCCGAGGACGTTACCGAGGCCGACGCAGTGCTGGCGACCCACGAACACACCGACCACGTTCACGGACCGAGCCAAGCGCCCATCCTTGAATCGACCGGTGCGACCCTCTTCGCGCCCGACGACAGCCTCGCCGTCGCGCGCGAGGACGAGAACTGGACTGAAAATTGGGACATCTCCGACGACCAGTTGGAGGAAGTCACCGAAGGGGATAGCTTCGACATCGGCGAATTCACGATTCACGTCGAGGGAGCGAACGACGCCGACGCGACGCATCCCGTCTCCTACGTCGTCGAACACGAGGCAGGTACCTTCTTCCACGGCGGCGACACCAAACCGGGCGACGAACTCGAACCAATCGGCGAGGAGTACGACATCGACCTCGGCGTGCTGGCGTTCGGTTCCGTCGGACAGGTTCCGGACAAGCAGACCCGCGAACCGAAACGCACGAAGTGGTACAGCGACGAAAACCAGACCATCGAGGCTGCGAATGCCCTGCAACTCGACACCTTGCTCCCGAGCCACTGGGACATGTGGAAGGGACTGACCGCAGACCCCACCGCGCTCTACGAGCACAGCCGAAGTTACGACTACCCCGAATCGCTGGAAATCGTGAAAATCGGCGACCGCATCGAACTGTAACTAAAACTGCTTTTCCGTTGGGCGGACGTGTCGCCGTCGTCCACTCGGTCGGACGAGGACATCGCGTTCCGGAAGTGCGAGACGAAGCCGCCGCACAGCCTCAGGAACCGCGACGAGGTGTCGGAGCGAAGCGTATAGTAGGCGTGGCGTTGCCGTCCGTTCTTCGAACCCGCGCTGATGCGACAGAGCATCTTGTTCGTGTGAAGTGTAGCATCGAGACGGGGCCAAGCTTCGTTACCGAGAAGTCGCACGTACACATGCTGAACATCCCGGTTCCGGTGTCACGAATCTCCTCGACGGTAATCGGCGGGTGGAGACTCGCCGACTCTGAACGGCGAACGTACTACTCGAACAGGAGCGTCGGCAAAATACTAGTCGAAAATCGGCTAACGAATCGACCGTTAGTGCGAGTGGCCGGTGGCCTGCTCGAAGGTGATACCGAGTCGTTCCTCGAACAATTCGCGTGCTTTCTCCTCGATGGCGGCGACATCCTCGCTCGGCTCGCCCTCGGAGTGGTGAACTGCGGCGTGTGCCTGCTGAACGAACGAGACGAGCGCCATGTCGCCGACGACCGTCTCGCGCGATTCGTGCTCCTCGCGGAGCAGGTCGATGAGTCCTGGCGGCAGTTCGAGTTCGTCGCTGTCGCCGTCCGGTCCTTCGATGGTGTACAATGCCGTCTCGACGCTGTCGGTGTCTGCCATAGCCGTCTTTTTGTCGTCAAGCATTAAGGGTCTGTGGTTAGCGACTGCATCGGCGGCTTCCGCGAACTTCGCGGAAGCCGCCGTGAAAATGATGTACTCAGAATCAGCGAGGTGAAAAACCGAACTCGGATTTGCGCCTTCAGTCGTCGGAGGCGGCCGCGCCTTCTTGGGCGGGACTCGCCTCGCCGAGTTCGGCCGTCTCCAGATAGTCGTCCGCGTCGAGAGCGGCCTTACAGCCCATTCCCGCGGCGGTCACGGCCTGCTGGTAGTGGAAGTCCACCACGTCGCCCGCGCCGAAGATGCCGGGCACGTCCGTTTTCGTCTGGCCACCGCCCTTACCGCCCTCGGTACGGATGTAGCCTTCTTCGTCCAGTTCGACGCCCGTGTCTTCGAGGTAGCCTGTATTCGGCGTGTGACCGATTGCGAGGAACACCGCGCCAGTGTCGAACTCGAACTCCTCGGTTTCGGGGTCGTCCAGCTTTTGGGACGGTTTCCCTTCGGGATTGCGAACCATAGTGACGTAATCCACGCCCTCTTCGACAGAGCCGTGAATCTCCGTCACTTCGGTGTTTTTCATAATCTCGATTTCGCCTTTTTCGACCTTCTTCTGAACCCGGTCTTGCCAGTAATCCTCGGCGCGGAACTCCTCGCGTCGGTGGACAAGATAGACTTTAGACGCGAACTTCGTCAGGAAGTTCGCTTCTTCGAACGCGGCGTCACCGCCGCCGATGACGACCATCTCTTCGTCGCGGAAGAAGGCTCCGTCGCAGGTCGCACAGGTCGAGACACCGTAGCCCATCAGTTCGTCTTCACCCGGAATCGAGAGGGTTCGGGCGCTCGCGCCGCTCGCCGCGATGAGCGCGTCGGTGGTGTAGACGTCGCCGTTCGAGAGTTCGACGCGGAACGGGCGGGAGTCGTCGTCTACGTTCTCGATGATGCCCGTCTTCACGTCCGCGCCGAATCGCTCGGCCTGCTCCTGCATGTTGTTGATGAGTTCCGGGCCGCTGATGCCGTCCGGGAAACCGGGGTAGTTCTCCACGTCGGTCGTCAGCGTCAGTTGACCGCCGGGTTCGTCGCCTTGGAGGACGAGGGGGTCGTTGTTCCCGCGTGCGGCGTAGATGGCCGCGGTCAGCCCCGCGATGCCGCTTCCGGAGACGATGAGCGTGCGGTGCTCGGGGTCGTCGCTTCCGCCATCCGCCACCGCGATACCGAGTTTTTCGTCCAGTTCGCCGGTTTCGTCCAGCGCGCTCGTCTCGTCCCACCCGCCGATGAGTTCATCGTCGATGAACACCTCCGGCGCTGTTTTGCGTCCGTCGGCGCGCTCGACCATCTCCTCGAAGCGGTCGTCGTCGCCAGTTACGTTGTACGTCTCGTACTCGATTCCTTTCTGGTCGAAGAGGTCTTTCGCTTTGTCACAGTAAGGGCATTCCTCCTTGGTGTAAATCTCGACGTGGGGGTGTTCGCTCATGGTGCAATATCATTGGTCGTCGTGTATTTACCTTGCGCTGTCTCCCCTCGTTTCCGGTTTCGACAGTTCGGTGAGGGTTTTTAATAGAAGACGACACGATTTGTGTCGTGTTCGTGGTGGCACTTGTTGACTCTGCTCGAAATTAGGAGGGTGTGAAATCAGCCGTGTTCACGCTAGCTACTACTGACTCCTAATACCGCAACCGCACCTCTCCCTCCCCAACCTCCTCCCGCACTCCGGCCGAGCGAACCTCGGCCGGGTTGGTTACGAACACGGTTCGTCACATCCCGAAAATCTTCGATTTTCGAGGATCTCGCTCGCTCCCGTTGGTCGCTCACGCGAACACCGTGTGGTCGTCCACCGTCAGAGACGAACTCTGACGAGCCATTCGCTCGCTTCGCTCACGAAGACCTCGCTCGAGTCGCTTCGCTCCCGCGCGCCGGGGAGTGATTGTGACCATTCGAGAAACCGAGATTTCTGCTGTGGCGCGCGATGGCGACTGAACGAAGTGAGGGAGTCGGTTGGGGAGGGTCGAGGTGCGGTGGCGGTATGATTGGAGTCGGCAACTGCTACCGTGATTAAAGCAGACGAACCACTTGCGGATGCGGTATGATTGGAGTCGGCGATAGCTAGCGAGTTGGAAGAAAACACTGCCACTGCTCCTTACCGCCACTGCCTCCTACCTCCACTGTTTCTTGTGCTGTAGACTCCTCCCCCAAACCCGACCGAATAGCGTCTCTCGAAGGTCTTACGTTCGCGCTCTCCCACCACCTCACCATGGGTGCAGATTTGGAGGAAAAGACAGACCGCTACGAGCGACTGCTGTCGGAGGCGCTCGATGCCGCCGAAATCGCATCTGCCGACGACACGCCGATGGGCGAGGCGGCGGCGGACTGTCGGGAGATGGCGCGGTCGTATCTCGAAGACGGACGACATTTTCGCGCCGAGGACGACCTCGTGAACGCGCTCGCATCGTTCTCCTACGGGCACGCGTGGCTCGACGCCGGGGCGAGAATCGGTCTCTTCGACGTACCCCGGGACGGACATCTGTTCACCGTGTAGTTGGGCGGTTTGCGATGTAGTTGGGCGGTGCGCTTACGTGTCCGGGGTGTGTCGGTTGTCGGTAATGGAGGGCGCTCTCTGGTACGTACTCACCGGAACACGCGGTGGAGCCAACCGTGTCCGACTGCTCCGCGCGGTGGACGAGCGTCCACGGAACGCCAACCAACTGGCCGAGGAGTTAGACCTCGATTACAAGACTGTTCGTCATCACCTCGACGTGCTGATGGAAAACGACATCGTCGAGAACAGCGGTGACGACTACGGGGCCGTCTATCTGGTGACGGACAGAACGCGCCAGCACTGGGAGACGGTCGAGCAAATCATCGAGAAGGTGGAGTAGAGTATGGTCGAATCTGGGAAAGCATATAACCGACACCGATTACAAGGGAGGAACGAATGGGTCTCTGGATAGACGTAGCGCGGGTTTCGACAGCGCTGAACGTGCTGTTGCTTCTCGGTTTGAGCTACGTCTGGGTGAAAAATTACGTGCAGTTCCGGTCGAAACACACCCTCGGTCTGTCAGTGTTCGCCCTCCTCCTCCTCGCCGAAAACGGACTGGCACTCTATATCTACTCGTGGGACAAGGTTCTCTCCGACTGGTTCGCAACATCAGTTCCCAACATCGCGTGGAAGGCGATGCTCGCGCTCCACGTCCTCGAACTCGTCGCGCTCGCGTTCCTCGCTTGGGTGACGTGGGACTGAGTCGAATTTGACGGCAGATGTCTGTTTTCTATGTGGACGCGTTAGATATTCTATCTGATGCATCCGGCGAATCAGGGTCGAACTCCGAATGAATTTGGGTGAAAGTCCGGAAAATTTTCTTTTATAACTCTGTTCTCGGTGGTGGTGTGCGCCACGGCGCACGTTCAACCATGCCAGATGATACGCAGGACGCAGTCGACAACCTCGGCGAAACGACGCGAAATCAACTCACGTCCCGTCGTGGCTTCCTCGCAGGTTCGGCCGCAGTTGGGGCAGTGGGGCTGACGGGAATCAACGTCGTCGGTGCGGACGACCACGACGACAGCAATGACAGCAGTGACGGCGGTTCCGGAAACAACGGGAGTGGAAACATGGAAGACGACACGACAGACCTCGACATTCTGAACTACGCGCTAACGCTCGAACACCTCGAAGCGACCTTCTACGTGAAGGGTCTAGAGGATTTCAGCGACGACGAACTCATGCATGCCGACCTCGGGTGTGGCATCTGTGACGAACAGCGTGCAAAAATCCCGAACAGGTGAAAGTCGTCGGCGAGCACGAGGCGGCCCACGTCGAGCAGATTACGAAGGTCATTGAGCAACTCGGCGGAACGCCAGTCGAACCAGCCGAGTACGACTTCGGCTACGAGACGCCGGCCCAGTTCCTCAAAGTCGCCAAGGCACTCGAAAATACGGGCGTCGCGGCCTACGCTGGTGCGGCCCCCTCCATCGAGAACGACAAAATCCTGTCGGCGGCACTCTCCATCCACAGCGTCGAAGCGCGCCACGCGGCGTCGTTCAACGCGCTGAACGGTGTTTCGCCGTATCCGAACGCCTTCGACGAGGCGAAGACGATGGAAGAAGTCAAAGAAATCGCCGGACAGTTCATCGTCGAATAGTTCGATTCGGTTCGAGTTCGCTCCTTTTTCGCGCTATCCCAACACGCCGAACCCGGTCGCTGACCCGAAGTCGAACAGCACGTGAAGTGCGACGCCGACGATGAGTGCGGGAATCGTCGTGTAGATCGACGCGACGACTGCAGCCTTCTTGTCGATAGCGATGAGCGGGAACAGAGCGTCCCCGTCCTGACTGATGGCGTTCGCGGTGAGTGCCGAGAACGGAATCGCACCCTCGGCGTACACGCTGGCCAGCACGATTTGCGGGCCACACCCTGGAATCAGTCCGATGAGTGCGCCGACGACCGGTGCGAGCACGCCCACGGCGGCGGCGAGTTGGCCGATGTCGATGTGGAACAAGAGAACGCTGTACTCGTAAAGCAGGTACGCCGTCAGCACCCAGACGGTGACGAAACTCGTCTCCTGCGCGGCGTGCAAGAGTGTCTCGTAGATGTTAGCGAACGAGTCGCGGGCGCGACCGACGTGGCCGTCGCCGAGGTAGTGTCGTCCGACGAAGTAGATGTAGAACGACGCCGTCGTTCCCGCGATTCCGACGACCGTGAACGCGCCAGCGTAGGTCGCCCCGAGTTCCAGCGGCACCTCGGGCGCGCCAGCGAGGAGGTACATGACGCCCAGGACGAGCGCGGTACCCGCCGTCACCCACCAGATTGCGTGCACTGCGTGGCTGAGGGGGGTCAGAACGGACGATTCGCGCGCAACGTCGGTTTCACAGCACGCGTCGTACTCGTGGACGGGGTTGCCGCCGGGGCCCGTGTTGACGACGCCGCCGTCAGTCGCCGTGTTGCTGACCTGGGCGACAGCGGAGTCGATGCGACCGACGCCCATCCCGAAGCGGTCGATGGCGTAGCCGGAAACGATGGCAGTCGCGAACGCGATGGCGTAGGCGTACAGCGCGGCCTCCGGTGCGAGCGCGAGGATGACGAACGCCGAGTCGCCGGCGGTTGCGATGAGCGTGGCGACGACGGTGCCGAAACTGACCGTCCCGCGAACGTAGAGTGGCATCATCACGATTGCGCCGCCACAACCGGGAGTGAGTCCCATGAGCGCGCCGAACAAGGGTTGCAGTCGCTTGTTTTCCGAGAGTCGTTCGACCAGCGCGCCGTTCGTTCGGTACTGCACGAGACCGAACAACAGCACCGTCACCGCGACGAACGCGCTCACTTGAACGTAGCCGTCGCGAACCGACGCGAGAAAGACTTCCAAAAGCTCGTTCATTAGTGATACGCCTCCTGCAAGGAGACAAAGATAGTTTTAGACATCTCTAAAATAGAGTTTTGCACCATGGAACTTATATGTTTCGGCAGGGCTATCTCGACTGGAGTGAACCCAGTACGGTGGGATGGGTAAGGGCGTAGCCACAATTCTTATCCCCCTTTACTCCGTTCTGTTACCCGCAATGGCGAAAGGTACGGTCACGTTCTTTAACGACACTGGCGGCTACGGCTTCATCGAGAGCGACGATTCGGACGACGACGTGTTCTTCCACATGGAGGACATTGGCGGCCCGGATTTAGAAGAAGGGCAGGAGGTCGAGTTCGACATCGAACAAGCGGACAAAGGACCGCGCGCGACGAACCTCCAGCGACTCTAAAACGGCACTGGATGGTGTAGCTCGGCGAACAGCTGCTGCTCTGTTCACGACATCGCCAACAAGATTTTTCCCTTTTCCACTCGACAGACAGCGTATGGTGGAGACGTACGTTCGATTGCTGTGTCCGGAGTGCGGAAAACACTGGGAATCGAGCCCAGACGAACTGCCGACCCCCGATAAACAGTTCCACTGCCCGAACTGTCATGCGACACGACGAACGTCGGAGTTTACACGAACCGAGCGCGACTTAGAGACGCTCAAACAGCTACAGTAGTTCGGTACTCACTGCATCCCACTTCGCAGTGAGTCCGCCGTTCTCGTTCTGGAAAACTGTCCGGGCGATCGAAATATCCGGAAAGAAATAGAAATGCTAAAATTTCCAGACAGTGCCTGTAAGGCGTGCTAACGGCTCTCAAGATAATAATATAACCCTGCAACCGTTAGTCGAGTATGGTTATGAAGAAGCAGGAACTCATCCACCTTCACGGCCTGCTTGCAGAGGTCGGGAATCATTTCGAAGAGCGAGACGAGGAACCGATTACCCTTGACAAATACGATTCTCTTGGGGTACGACCAACATCTATCCACAAATCGAAAACTGACCACAAAGCGGCTGTTTTTGCATTGGTTGACGCGATAACTGCAGAGATGACTGTCACCGAACGCGAAGCGGTGGCACCTCACGCCGACTAAGCGACGGTTCTCGGTTCCCGCATTAAAACAATTGGCAAGTGGCGACGCTGTTCTATTCCAAATGTTCCGATAATTCATATCATATTTTATACTTCATACGTTCTCAGACATGATAATTGTCTGCGGGATTTAATACGTTGCTTAGCAAACTGTACACTACTGAACTGGCAACAAATTACTCAAAATGACACAAACCAAACATGAAAGAAAATGACACAGAAGACCGGCGTTCAAACCGAGGTCAGGTCGGTATCGGGACGCTCATCGTGTTCATCGCGATGGTACTGGTTGCCGCAATCGCGGCGGGCGTACTCATCAACACGGCTGGCTTCCTACAATCGAAAGCCGAACAGACCGGTCACGAGAGTAGCGCGCAAGTTACCGACCACGTGCACGTCGTCAGTACGATGGGGAACGTCACCTACGATGCGGGCAACAGCACGCACGAGGTTGATTACGTCAACATCACCGTGATGAAAGGCTCCGGTGCGGGAGACATCAATCTCTCTCAAGCCACTATCGAGTGGCTCGGACCGGACGGTGGCCAAATAATGACGATGGGAACGACGGCGAACGACACCCAGTACGGTCTCGAAGCGATTCGAGACGAGGAGAACTCACTGCCAGTGCTCGTAAGCCAGGAAGACCGATTCCGCATCGTCCTCGATACGGAACAGATGACTGGTGGTCTGCAGGAACGCGAAGATTTCACGATTAAAATCGTCACGTCGGCCGGTGCGATGACCTACCACCACAGCGTTCCCGAAACGCTCTCTGACGGTCACGCAATCGCACTATAACCACCACCACTTGTCAGTTTTTTTGCCTGGCTAGCGACGCCTATCGTGCCACGCCGGGAACGATTCCCGAACGTCTTCCACGCGCGTCGGGTCGATGTCTCTGACGACGATGTCCGGTTCGTCGCCCGTGCTCGCGAGGAGGTTCCCCCAGGGGTCGTACAGCGTGGAACGCCCGAGGAGGGTCGCGTCTTCGTAGGAGCCAGAGCCGTTGATAGTGGCGAGAAAACACTGGTTCTCGATTGCTCGCGCGCGGGAGAGCACCTGCCAGTGTTCGACGCGGGGATAGGGCCACGCACTCGGGACGAGAACCAACGTCGCGCCTGCTTCCGCGATGTCCCGATAGAGTTCG
>CAYNQM010000059.1:0-7560 GCA_964399275.1 uncultured Haladaptatus sp. | reverse complement strand
GCAGGTCGTAACAGGTCGTCATGCCGACGGTGACCTCCTCGAACTCGGCGATGCCCAGCGATTCGCCGGGGACGAGCATCTCCGCCTCGGCGGATTCGTAGCCGAAGAGGTGATGTTTGCGATACACCGCCTGTCTGCGTCCGTCGCGGTCGAAAAAGACCGACGTGTTTGCGAGTCCGTCCTCGGCGGGCGTCTCCCCGTCTGTCAGCGAGAGGTCTTCTACGATGCTTCCCGCGAGCACCGCGACGTCGTGTTCGTCCGCGAGGTCGGCGATATACGTGAGCGTCGGGCCGTCGAGCGCCTCGGCGTTTCGCTGGTAGGTTTCGAAGGCGAAGTAGCCGACGTTGAATATTTCGGGGAGGGAGACGAGATCTGCGCCCTGCTTCGCCGCCGACTCGATAGCGTCGCCAGCGCGCTCGCAGTTGGTCTCGACGTTGCCGCCCTCGATGTCGAGCTGTGCGAGTGCGAGCTTCATTGCTGGACACCGACTTCCTCGTGAAGCGTTTCCTCCAAGTTCGACAGTTCGTCGTTCAGGTGTTTTTCGAAATAGCGTTCGATACCCGGCACGCGTCCATCGACGACGAATCGATTGACGAGCCGACAACCCTCTTCCGTCGGTTCAATTTCATGCTCGCCGGTGACGCGCATGGCCGACGAACGCCCGACAAATTTGACGTACCGTGGCTCGTCGCGGGTCACGTCTTCGGTCTCGACGGGAATCGTTCTGTTTACGAACGGAATCGGCAATTTGATGTGCCACGTTGCGCGGTGTCCCTCGCCAGCCTCGTAGTCGGCGACGACGCTGATAGCACTGGCTCGGCGCTTCGGATCGGCGATGAATTCCCAGGCGTCTTCGGGTGGGACTGGGAGGTCGAAAGTCCGCTCTACCCGGACAGTCATACTGGTAGAATTGGGCTGTGGCGATAAAAAGCCAGCCACTTAGCTCAGGCTAACCTTCCACGTCGTCGAACGCGCACGCCCCCACTTCTCGATATCTACGTCCTCGGATTTTTCGGCGAGTCTCGGCAGACGAGACCCAACCTGCTTCGAGGAGAGACCGAGATGCTTGGCGATGTTTTTCGCGCGGAAGTAGCTCTCACCGCCAGCCACGCTTTCGCGCAGGAATTCGAGGATTCGCTGCTCCTCGTTGCTAAACTCTGTCATCCTCACCACCATTACGTGCTAGATGCTCTTAACGATTATCCTCCACGGAAAGTGCTGATTTCGAGTCAGTTCGAGTAGAGATGGCTCGCGGAGACAGCGAGCACGCCACCGAGAATGGCGAGAGCAAAGCCCCATGCACCGATTTCCGTACTCGGCATCACAAACATCACTCCCGCACCCGCGACTGCGACGAGCGTGAATAGCACGGAGAGACCGACACCCATGTCCGTCGAAACTGCCTGATTTCCTGCCATGTGCCCCTCTTGCAGTACGTCCGACTTAGTTCATTCTACTCGGATTTAGTCCGATTGATGATAGATATCGGATGCGAGGTTTTTTGCCCTCGCTCCACAGGAACCCGGACATGGTCGCGGAAAAACTCAAGGCGATGTTACCAGTCGGAAAGCGAGGGTTTCTCGCGGTGGTGCTGGTCGTCGCGCTCCTCGGCGCAGGCGTACTCTCCGGCGTTCTCGGTGCGCCACGCGTCACGGGCGTTGACAACGAATTTGGCGACACGTCGAACGAGACGACCGAAATACGCACGGCGCTCATCGTGGACAATCCGAATCCCTTCGGCGTCAAGGTCGGCAACACGTCGGTCGATTACACCGTCAAGATGAACGATGTCGCGATGGCGAGCGGACAGCAGTCGAATCTCGCGCTCGACCGGGGCGAGACGACGCTCGCGTTCTCGACGAAGATGCAAAACGGGAAGATTCCGAAGTGGTGGGTGACGCACATCCGCAACGACGAGCAGACGACGCTCCGGATTCAGTCGAAAGTTCAGTCGTCGGTCGTCGGCCGGTCGGTTCGCGTTCCGTACAGTCAGCAAATCGAGACCGACATCATCGGCGAGTTCAACTCCACGGAGACGCGCGCGGTGAACGCGAACGTTCCCCTCGTTTCCGACCCGGTGCTCTACGTGAACGAGACGAGCGCGAACTGGGGAACCGTAACGCCCGAGAAGACGCCCATCAAGATGCGAATGCGGGTGTACAACCCCAAGCAAGTGCCCTACACGGTTTCGGAAATCGGCTACGAGATGACGATGAACGAAATCGCGGTCGGCAATGGAACGACGAAGCGACCCTACACGATTCCGGCGCGGTCGAAGAAGACGCTCCAGATGCAGACGGTCGTCCGCAACCAGCAGTTGGACGAATGGTGGGTGAGCCACCTCGAAAACGACCAGCGGACGAACCTGAAAATCGCGTTCTACGCCAAAATCAAACTGCCGTCGGGCGATACGGTTCGCGTGCCGCTGGATTCCCTCACCTACGAGAAGCAGATAGAGACGGCGATGTTCCAAAACGACTCCGCCGAGGGCGCACTGGAGCGAGCGAACGCCAGCACGTCGAGCGAGACGACGACCGGCACCACCCAGTCGCCGAGCGGGATGACTGACGGAGCGACGAGTGAGGAAACGACGGAAACCGCGAAATCCGGCGACGGAACGACCGCGGGCAATGATGAGACGACTACCGAAACCGACGGAACGACGACCGGAACCGACGAGACGACCACGACGGACGACGGTGGCTTGCTCGGGAGCCTCCTCGCCGACGCGTTCGACCGTCACTGAATATTCCCGCCACCGATAGAGTTTTTATTTTGGGGCTTTGATGTAGAGGCATGCCACGGAGTACGCACTCTCCTGGTCGCGTTCTTCTCGGGTAATGAGAGTGCCGTAACGGCGACGAGAGACGGAGAATCGATTCTGCTGGATATCGACGGAGAGACCCACGAGCTGTCGCGCGAAGTAGCGACGGAACTGCAAGACGCCGTCGGTGACGCCCTGACCGAGCGTCGGGAGTTTTTCCGCACCGCGGGCACCTTCCGCGAGGACGGAAGCTACGAAGTGTCCCGACGAGGCGCGGATTCGGCTGGCAACGCCAAAGTGTTCCAGACGTTCGACGCGCTGGTCAGGCTGTTCGACCGACTGCCCGACGAGTTCTCGGCAGAGGACGTGGGCCGAACCGGAATCACGGGGTCGCGGCGACACCTGCTGGTTCGCCACTTCGGCGAGCATCCCGACTTCCAGTGTCGGATTTCCTCACGCAATCCGCTGACCGCGGAGAAGGAAGGCGGCGTCGAAAACGTGGACGGAACCCCGGAGGTGGGCGCGGACTGAACGCCCGATCTGACGAACGACCCGATTTCTGCTGCGTTGTGCTGTCTGTTGTAGCGTTGTCGCTAGTAAATGTACCTCTTCATCAGCAAGTTGGAATGAGAGCATTCATCCCGAAATCACACAGTGTTCGCCGAGTCTGTGCGGATAATCTACTCCTGACGAAATCAGAGGAAGCTGAAAATAAGGTAGGGGACTCCGAACAGGAGGACGGTCATCGCTACGAGGATGAGCAGGTAGGACGCGAACGTGCTCACTGCAGTCAGCCACGCGGGATGGTCGAAGTTAGCTCGAAGGCTCATGTTCGACTCTTCGTCGGGAGCGTCTAAATCTTACCGGATGACAGGCCGACGGCGTTGCCTACCGGACGATGTCGCCGATTCGGCGGGCCTGCCCGCCGAGCGTGGGGTCTTTTTCCACGATTCGGAGCACTTCGTGGTCGGTCACGTCGAAGTAGGATTTCTGCGTGGCTTCCTCGATGAGATCTTTCGAGAGTCGAAATTCGGTTCCTTCGTAAACGACATCGACGCCGTCCTCGTCGAACGAGAGAGTAGTCATACTCCGGGGTTGGCCACCCTCGAATAAAAAAGCTACAAAACGAGGAGAGCACGAGACCGAAACCGAACTAAATCCGGCAGACGAGCGTCAGACGCTCTCGGGAGGATTTAATACGAGTGACTCGCTGGTACAATGTGTGCCGCTCCGCTCCGACCCACTGGATGAACTCACGATTCCCGACGGGACGACCGTCGAAGAACACGACCTCGTGACCGACGGCGACGTCATCGTCGGCGCACAGAGCACTGTCGAGTTCGGCGTGCGCGGGATGCACGTCATTGCGGGCGAGCGAACAACCTTCGGTGGACACATCGAAGCCGAAGAGGACTGCCGTCTCGACCTCTGGTCGGACGTAGACGGCGACGTGCTCGTCGGAGAGGATGCCTACCTCGGCGAGCGCGTCCACATCGCCGGACGACTCATGGTTAGCGGCGACCTCGACATCGGCGACGACGTGGAGATTGACGAAGGGTTCGAAGCGAACGGCTGGATTGTCATCCGGAATCCGATGCCGACGGTCGTCTTCCTCTTCGTCTACCTCTCGCAACTCCTGCGCCTCGGCGAGGAAGAAGCCGCGAAAGACGTCATCGACGAGATGCTGGAGGGGAGCGAGGCAGATCCTGCGGTCATTCCCCGCAGTGCGCACGTCAGCGACGACGCGTGGCGCGTCTCGACGCCCGCGACCATCGGCGACGACTGCCGACTGCACGGCAACATCCGCGCCGAGGAAATCGAGATGGGGTCGGACACCGAACTGTTCGGCAGTATCCGCGCACGCGGCGACATCGTCGTCGGATCGGGGACACGGATTCACGGCGACGTGACGACCCGCAACGGAACCGTCGTTCTCGAAGACGGCGCGGAAGTGCTCGGTGACGTCGCCTGTACCGATCTCGAATTTCACGAGAACGCCACCGCCGACGGGACGATGCGCGCTCGCGGCGAGATGACGATGATTCGAACCGAAGCGCGAAAATCGACCGACGACGCTGACGACAATGCCGACGACGATGCCGAGGAAGTCGAACGGGCCGACGAATCGGTCGAGACGACCCACCAGCGAGAGCGGAGCAGAGGGGACGGTCCCGCCCCGCAAGCCTGATTCGTGATACGTTTCTGGACGGATTTCTCCCGACGGACGGCCGTCGTCAGCGGACGGCATAGCAACCGAATGTCAGATTATTGTTGAATCCCCGACAGTATAATAAAGTCTGAGAGAATGGTACTGAGTGACGTATGCAAACTAAACACATTCACGGTAGGGGGTATCAATGCACTCGGTCGTGTTGACGAAAGGCGTCCCGGACTTCCGCGAGGGACAGGTGTCGTTCGACGAAGATGGCCACCTCGAACGCGGGGCGACGCCGACGGTGATGAATCCGAACGACGGGTACGCCCTCCGTGCCGCCCTCCAGACGAAGGTGAAACACGGCGGGCAGGTCAGCGCGATGAGCATGGGGCCGCCGGGCTACGCCGACGTGCTTCGGGAGGCGATGACGGTGTACGCCGACGACTGCTATCTCCTCTCCGACCGCGAGATGGCCGCCGCCGACACGTGGGCGACGGCGATTACCCTCTCGGCGGGCATCGAGAAAATCGGCGAACCCGACCTCGTGTTTGCCGGGTTCAAGACCGCCGACGGCGAGACGGGACAGACCGGCCCGCAGACTGCGTGGTGTCTCGACTACCCCATCATCACGCACGTCATCGCCATGGAGGTGGACGAGGAAGAACGACAAGTGCGCGCGAAGCGACTCGTGGAGGGCGACGTAGACGAAATAGAGACCGTCACCGCGCCGCTTCCCGCGTTCATTGTCACCGACCCCGAGTACGAAGCCTCGTACCGGAAGGCGGCACACCGACTCAAAAAGAAGCAGTTGAAAGCAGAAACCGAAGAGCGCGCGAAAGAGTACGAAGACCACCTCGCGACGTGGGATCACGCCGACCTCAATCTCGACCCCGAATACATCGGATTGGACGGGTCGCCGACCATCGTCTCGTCGGTTGACCCGATTCCGAAGGCACCGGCGGAGCGAGACGCGACGATGGTAACGCCAGACGACGAGGAGGCGATGTCCGACGTGCTCGAAACCATACAGCCGTTTGCCGGGGGTGACTAAGTATGACCGACGTTAATCCCGGCGATCGAACCGTCGAAGAACTCGAAGACGACGTACAGACCGTCGAAGATCCCGGCGCACTGGACGACCTGCTCACCAGCGAAGAGGAAGGCAAAGACAGAGCCACGGCGAAAGATGTCATCCAAGCCCGAATCGACGAACTCGCGGACGACGAAGCCACAGAGGATACTGAAACCGAAGGCGAGTACGAGGGAACCGAAGAGGACGTGGAAGACCCCGAGGAAGGGAAAGCAACTGCCGAGGAACAGGACGAATCCGAAGCTGAAGACGAAGCCGACGAAGAGGAAGAAGACGACGGACTCAGCCATCCCACTGCGGACAAAAAGCACGTCCGGGCGCTGGAAAACGGCGTCTACCGCGACATGTGGGTGTACTGCGAGACGCAGGGCGGCGAACTCCTCGACGTGTCGAAGGAGATGCTCGGCAAGGCCCGCGAGTTGATGGACGACTACGAAGCCGAATACGGCGGTGACGAGCGCGTCGTCGCCGTCCTCGTCGGCGACGACATGCAGGAACTCGCCGAAGAGTGCATCACGCTCGGCGCTGACGTGGCGGTCTATCTCGACGACGACCGACTGGAGCGGTTCCGCCACAAACCGTACACCGAAATCGTGGCGGACATGGCCCGCGACGCCGACTGGAAGGAGTACGACAAGCCGCGCTACTTCCTCTTCCCGGCGACGAACAACGGGCGCGACCTCTCCGCACAGGTGCAGGGCGAACTCGACTCCGGTCTGGCGAGCGACTGTTCGGGACTCTCCATCACGAACGAACTGATTTCGAACCCCGTGAAGACGGGTGAACCCGGTGAGAAAATCGAGTTCGAGCGCATCCTCCACATGAAGCGCCCGGACTTCTCCGGATTCGAGTACTCGACCATCCTCTGTATCGACAACCCCGACCGGGAGTTCCACCCCCAAGGCTGTTCCGTAATTCCGGGGAGTTTCGACCAGATGGAGGCCGACCCCGAGCGCGAGGGCGAAGTCATTTCCCACGACATCGACCTGCCCGAGGACTGGTTCCGCGTTGAAGTCGCCGAGTGGGACACCCTCGACACGGGTGTCGATTTAACCGGACGCGAGGTCATCATCGCCATCGGACGCGGTATCGGCGACGACCCGACGGAGGGCATCGAACTCGCGCTCGACCTCGTGGACGCCTTCGAGGACGCCGACCTCGGCCTCTCTCGGGGCGTCGTCACGGCCTCCTACAGCGTGGACGGCCACGTCGAGCAGTACGTTAGCGAGGAGCGTCAAATCGGCGAGACCGGCCAAATCATCCAGCCACCGCTCTACATCGCGGCGGGCATCAGCGGGGCGATTCAGCACAAGGTCGGGATGGACGAGTCCGACACCATCATCGCGGTCAACACGGACACGGACGCGGACATCAAGGACTTCAGCGATTACTTCATCGAAGGCGACCTCTTCGAAGTGCTTCCCCGTTTGACGGAGGCGGTCGAGGCGGGCGAAATGAGTGCGGTCGTAGCGGAAGACGATGACTGATAGACGATGACTGAGGAATACGAACATTACGAAGCAGTCGTGGTCGGTGCTGGCCCCGGCGGGG
>CAYNQM010000058.1:12778-18762 GCA_964399275.1 uncultured Haladaptatus sp. | reverse complement strand
TCTTCCGGGTGGTAGGTATGTCGGACACAGATACACACGAGACACTCAGAACCCCCATCGTCGCCGTCCTCGGCCACGTTGATCACGGCAAGACCAGCCTGCTCGACAAGATTCGGGGTTCGACGGTCATCGAAGGCGAAGCGGGCGCAATCACACAACACATCGGTGCGACGGCAGTTCCACTCGACATCGTGTCGAAAGTCGCCGGGAAACTGGTCAACCCCGACGATTTCGACCTCCCCGGTCTGCTTTTCATCGACACGCCGGGCCATCACTCGTTCACGACCCTTCGGTCGCGCGGTGGGGCGCTCGCGGACATCGCAATCCTCGTCGTGGACGTGAACGACGGGTTCCAACCACAGACCGAGGAAGCCATCAATATCCTCTCGCAGTCCCAGACGCCGTTCGTCGTCGCGGCGAACAAAATCGACACGACGCCGGGCTGGAATCCAAACCCGGACTCTCCGATTCAGGAGACCTACGAAGCCCAGAGCGACCGCGCACGTTCGACGCTCGACTCGTCCCTGTACGAACTTATCGGCGAACTCAGCGACGCCGGATTCTCCGCAGACCTCTACTGGCGGGTACAGAACTTCCAGAACAACGTCGGCGTCGTTCCGGTCAGTGCCGAAACGGGCGAAGGCGTCCCCGACCTGCTCACGGTGCTGATGGGACTCGCACAACGCTACATGCGCGAGGACATGGAAATCGACGTGACAGGTCCCGGTGCGGGAACCGTCCTCGAAGTCAAAGAGGAGAAAGGCTTCGGGACGACGCTCGACGTGGTGCTGTACGACGGTACCGTCGGCGCGGACGAAACCGTCGTCGTCGGTGGGAAAAACGAGCCAATCGTGACGGACGTTCGAGCCCTGTTGAAACCGCGCCCGCTCGCCGAAATCCGAACCGAAGACCGGTTCGAGAAGGTCGATTCCATCGCGGCGGCGGCAGGGGTGAAAATCGCGGCCCCCGGCTTAGACGATGCGATGGCGGGCGCACCGGTTCGCGTCGTCCGCGACCGAGAAATCGAAGACGTTATCGGGGAAGTGCAGGCCGAACTCGCTGAAGTCGAGGTCAGCACGCAGGACGAGGGTATCGTCGTGAAAGCCGACACCCTCGGGAGTCTCGAAGCGATGGTCAGCACGCTCAAGGAAGAGGAAATTCCGGTCATGCGTGCCGAAGTCGGCGACATCGCGCCGCGAGACATTCGATTTGCGACGACGGCGGACGAGCCAAAACATCAGACGATTCTGGCGTTCAACGTCGATACGCTGGCCGACGCGGCGGACGAGGCCAAGGAACGAGACGTACGAATTTTCGACAGCGACGTCATCTACCAACTCATCGAGGAGTTCGAGGAGTACGTGGACGAACTGGAGCGCGCACAACAACAGACCGTCCTCGACAACATCACTCGTCCCTCTCGGTTCCAAATCCTACAAGACCACGTCTTCCGCCAGAACAACCCCGCCGTGGTCGGCGTCGAAATCATGTCGGGAACCGTGAAAAACAATGCCTTCGTTACCAAGTTCGAGGGGAACGAACCGACGCGCGTCGGGAGCATCAAGGGAATTCAGGAGCAGGGCGAGGACGTTGACGAGGCTCGCGCCGGAAGTCGGGTCAGCGTGGCTATCGACGGCCCGACGGTCGGACGACAGATAGACGAGGGCGACGAACTCTGGATAGAACTCCCCGAGAAACACGCCAAAATTTTGGAACAGGAACTTTCCGACGATATTCCGGGTGACGAACTCGAAGCCCTTCGGATGTATCTCGACAAACAGCGAAAGCGCGACCCATTCTGGGGCAAGTAATTTTTTAGTCGGTTCGGAACTAACTATCTCGCGGAGGGATGCTCATGAACGGAGAAAACCAAAACATGAGTCGCATTGCTCGCTGGTCGGTTTCATACTACGATATCGTACTGCTCGCCCTACCGATAGTTCTCGTCGGTGGATTCGTCCTCAGCGCGGTGAGTCCAGTTCCGGTCGATACCGGACTCGTGCTGACGGGCGTCGCGTCAGCACTTCTCGTCGCCGACGCGCTGTTCAAACGACCGCCTAGCGCGCGGTCGGCGTGACTTGGTTTTTGACTGCCTGTTTCACTTGCAGAACGGCACTAGCGGCGAGTCCGCGAGCGACTTCGTCGCGCTCGTCGGCGTCGATAGGTTCGCCGTTCAAGTCCTCGTCGTCCGGTTCGAACCCGGCACTGACGATGTGGCCGACTGGTGGCTGAACCGACACCGTTGCCTGCGGCCCGGTGGCACCGTTCGTCACCTGCGACCCGATGACGTACTCGTCGGGGAGGTGCTGGCGGGTGAGGGTGGCGATGTCGGCCACGCTGTCCCGCAGTGCGCGCGTCTGCTCGGGAGAGAGTTCAACGACGTCGGCAGACGCTCGATGTCCAGCCTGTGTCACGTCGGAGGTGCCAGCGTAGGGAGTATTTCCATTCATGCGGTCTGCTACCCTTCGATAAGATCGAGCGCCGTATAAACCCGTCGTCCCCGGAAGTTAACAAATCGGTTCGCTCTCGCCGTACACCGCGAGGACGACCGCCGTGACGTAGGTGCCGGATTCGGCGTCTGCAGTCTCTGTCTTCAGTGTCTCGTCCGAAAAGTCCCAGTCGCGAAGATCCCGACCTGCCTCCAATCCGGCCCGAACTCGGCTCTCGATTTCGTCCGCATCAGTCTTCCCCGCGGCTTCGTAGAACAGTCCCGGTCCGTCGCTTTCCGTCCAGCCCAGTCCGGCGGAGACGTGGCCCGGCCCGGCGCGCGTCGCTCGCGCTTCGACCACGGTCAGTCGATTTCCGGCGGGGCCGAGGTCAGGCGCGGCGCCGACCGCTTCGACCGGCGTGTCGGCGGGGATGACCGACGAGACGCCGACGAGGTTGTAGTTGTGGACGTTCGCTTCCGCGAGCGCCGAATCGTAGGACGACATCTTCGTCGGCCCGCTCGCGGTTCCCCAGACGACCCGAATCGTGCTCATGCTCGGAACTCTGATTCTCGCCGAAAAGGGCCTGTCGATTCACGGGGCGGGCAGGTCGTGACCTGCCCGCCTGACCGCACCCCGAGCAACTGTCCGAGTTCGAGGGGTGTGCGCCTCGCATCTGAACCTGCTAACCTCCGCAAAATCTGTCTCCTCCCCCAATTCTAGAAAAATCAATTCGATTTCGCCTCTCTCCACAAAAATCAGCCCCGACAACGCTTCTCTTCAGTACTCTACCTCGACCGAACTACCGAGGTACTTCGAAATCACTTCCGACACCGAACTCGCCTTGAACTTGCCCAACTTCTCCGAAATCTCGGCTTTCAGCGCGTCGTAGTACTCCTCGTCGGTCTCGAACGCACGGTATTCGACGCTCGCCACCGGAACGCCGAGCGCTTCGCTGGTCAGTTCGCGGAAATAGCGCTCGTCGCCCACGTCGCCGCGCCAGAGGTTGTCACGGAAGAACAACCACCCGTCTTCGCCCGGCGGGTCGGCTTGCCGGGAGAGTCGCGTCTGGAACTCCTGCGGTTCGAGCGAGACGTCCGAGACGGTCGGGTCGAGGCGAAAGCGCACCGCGAAGACGTACCGCGCCTCCATCAGCGCACGTCGTCGAAGCGTTCGGCCATCTCTACGTCTTTCGTCGTGATGCCGCCCTCCTCGTGGCTGGTCAGGCGCACTTCGACCTCTTCGTATCGAATGCGGATTTCCGGATGATGGAACTCCTCTTCTGCGACTTCACCGACTTCGGAGGCGAACGCGACGCCCTTGAGGTAGTCGTCGAACTCGTAGACGCGAACGATTTCGTCGTCGTCGCGCTCCCACCCGCTCGGGATTCGAGTCTGGATTTCATCGTCGGAAAGCAGGTCTGCCATACGCGGACGAACGACCGGAATTAAGATAAAAGCGTTTGCCGTTTCGATGGTACGTTCTCAGTCGTCCGCCGTCGATTCTATCTGCTCGGTGACGAAGGCGGGCGGCTCCTCGCCGAAGTCGGGGTCGAACAGTTGGAGTGCGGTGTTGATGGTCGTCCAGTCGTCGTCCGCGGCGGCGTCGCGCAGACTCTTCGTCGGTGGGGCGAGCAGTTGCGAAACCAGTGCGTCGGCCATAGACTCGACGACTGCCCGCTGGTCGTCGTCCATTCCCTGCGCGTCGAGACGCGAGAGCGCGATTTGGAGTTCGCGCTCTTTCACGCGCTCAGCGCTCTCGTACATCGCCGCGATGACTTCGTCCGCGCGCTTTCGCTTGTACTGTTCGAGGAGGTGTTCGAACTCGCGGTCAACCATCGCCTCCACCGACTCGGCGGCGGCCTGTCGTTGCGCTCGTGTCTCGTCTTTCAGCGATTCGAGCGCCGCCATGTCGTGAACCGAGACGCCGTCGAGCGCGCCCACGGCAGGCGAAACGTCTCGCGGTTGCGCGATGTCCATGACGAGAACCTCGCCGCAGTCCGCGAGCGCGTCGGCGTCGAGCACGTGGCCGTCGCTTCCGGTCGCCGTGACGACAACGTCGGCGCGCGGGAGACAGGTTGAAAGCGCATCCAGTCCGACTGCTCGCGCGTCGGCGAGGGAGACCGAATCGGTCACTGATTCTGCGCGTTCGACCGACCGGTTTGCGACGATGAGCGTTTCGACGTCCGCGTCGGCCAGGGCGTGTGCCGTGATGGTTCCCATCTCTCCAGCACCGACGACGAGCGCGGTCGCACCGTCGAGGTCGTGCTGTTCGTCTGCGAGCGCGACGGCGGCACTGCCGATGGAGACGACGCCTTCGTTAATTGCCGTCTCGGTGCGTGCCCGTTCGCCGACGTGGAGTGCTTTCGTCAGCGCCGATTCGAGCATCGGCCCGATTGCACCGATTCCTTGCGCGGACTTGTACGCCTCGCGTACCTGCCCAATTATCTGGTCTTCTCCGAGGACGATGGATTCGAGTCCTGCGGTGACGCGCAGAAGGTGACGAAGACTCTCCTCGTGCCCCATCGTGACGACCGAGTGGTCGTCTACGTCGGGCGCGAAGTCGGCGAGGACGGCGCGTCCCGTCGCGGGTGCGTCGGTGACGACGTAGGCCTCGAACCGATTGCACGTCTGGAGCGCGAACGCCTCCGAGACGCTGGATTCTTTGGCCAGTCGGCCGATGATGTCCTGCGTGTCGGCGTGACAGGCCGAGGCCACGTCATCGAGGCTGGCCCGGTCGTGGGAGACGCGCACGCCCGAGATGACGCCGTGTGTCATGGGCATCGCCTCTGGGAAAGATAGAATACACCGTTCATATGATACACACCTGATGTTTGTATCCGAACGTTAGGATGGCCTGCATGTAAAGGCTTCTAACTTACCCTTCGACGCCGGTTACTTCGAACCCGAGGTCACGGATGCCGTCCAGAATCGCCTGCTGGTCGGCGCTCGCTTCGTAGTAGAACACCACGTCGAACGTTCCGTTGCGGAGCAGTTGTTGGCACTCCCAGACGAACTCGTCGTCGTCCAGCGTCAGGCCTTGATGCTGATTCGAAGCGAATTCCGTGTCGTCGGTTCCGGAGTAGACGTAGGTGTCGCGCGGGTCGTTGCCTGCGTGTTCCGCGATGACTTCGCCCACGTCCACCGACACTTGGTGCATCTCGATGTCTTCGTCACTCCCGAGGTCGGTGTGGACGATGGCACCGTTGAGTTCTATCTCGCCGGGTTCGAGGAGGGCTTTCGTCCGTCGATAGAGGTCTTCGTCGATAGTGCGCTCCATGTCCGCAAATACGCGGCAGGCGTTATACGACCTACGATTACGACCGTTGCACTCCGGTTGCGAGCGTCGGTCACGCCTCGCGACCCACTCGCTGGTAGAGACAGCACTCAAAAAACGTGATTTTCGCGCGGCAGTGTCACCTCCCGCGAGAAGTAATCGCTCCCGATACCGTCTTACAGGCGCGTGACGTTGGTCGCGCGTGGACCTTTGTCAGCCTGTTCGATGTCGAATTCGACTTCTTGGCCCTCTTCGAGGTCTGGGCCGCCGACGTCTTCCATG
>CAYNQM010000058.1:0-12768 GCA_964399275.1 uncultured Haladaptatus sp. | reverse complement strand
TCCTCGTCTTCGTCTTCTGTGTCAATAAATCCGTAACCACCGGTCTCGTTGAAGAAGTCAACCGTACCTTTCGCCATTGCATCCTACCAAAGCAATCCCATGCTTAAAAAGGTATGCAACTCTGTATGCGCTTTGTGAACGCTTCACATATAATTCGGAAGACAAGGCTGATAGCAGTCGAGTGAGTGAGAACGAACAAGACGATGTTGACGCGGGTTCGGCGACAGCTGGAGACGGCCTACGAACGACAGCTACGGCGGAGCATTTCGGGAGCGCCCACCCACGTCGCGGTCATTCAGGACGGGAACCGTCGGTACGCCACGAAGCAAGGAGACGATGCGACCGACGGCTACGGAGAGGGTGCGAAGACGACTGAGCGCGTCCTCGACTGGTGTGAGGATATCGGCGTCGAGGAGTTGACGCTGTATGCTTTTTCGACCGAGAATTTCGACCGTCCAAAAGATCAACGCGAGGCTCTGTTCGACCTGCTGGAGAACAAACTGTACGAGTTCGCCGACGCCGAGCGCGTCCACGAGAGCGGCGTCTGCATCCGCGCCATCGGTGACGTTCCGCAACTCCCCTCACGCGTTCGGGAGGCAGTCGATTACGCCGAGGGTCAAACCCGAGAGTACGACAACTTCGTGCTGAACATTGCGCTGGCCTACGGCGGCAGAAACGAACTCCTCGGCGCGGCCCGCGATGTCGCCCGAGAAGTCCAGGCGGACGACCTCTCTCCGGACGACATCAGCGTCGAAACCATCGAATCGCGCCTCTACGACCGCCCGCTCCGCGACGTTGACCTCATCATCCGAACCGGCGGCGACGAGCGCACCAGCAACTTCCTCCCGTGGCACGCCAACGGCAACGAGGCCGCCGTCTTCTTCTGTACGCCGTACTGGCCCGAGTTCTCGAAAATCGACTTCTTACGCGCGGTGCGAACCTACGAATCCCGCGAGCAGTCGTTCCGGCAGGCGAAGGTTCAGCGCGCCCTCGCACTGGTTCGGGCGGTGGGCGGCGTCGAACTGGACGAAGCGCGCTCGGTCATTCGAAAGTTTCGGGAGTACGTTCCCGATGGGGTGACGATGGAAGAGGTGGAGTGCGCGGACGAACGTACTGCGGATTGAGTTTTACCGCCGAAAACCCCACCGAAAACGGTTCTCGCCGTGCCTGACTGTAGACAGCAGTCGTTCCCGTGCTTATCCTTAAACACCTTAGACCACCTATTTGAATACGATTTATTCAACGACTAGTGTTTTATAGGCGGCTGTATTCACGATATTTGACCCAGATGAAGACAAACACTACTGAATTGCAGAAAATAGTGGGCAATTGTACAAAGATACGTGTGCAGAGATCCCCGCGTCACAGCACGGTCCCGTTGCGTCGTGGCATGGAGGTGCGCAGATGACTGCGACTTCCATTCCTCCCGCGGAGATTCGTACCAGCGACGAGGACATGGACATCGTCCACCAGCAGGTCGTCCTCTTTCTCGAAGAGTACGTCCGACAGTCCGGCGCAGACGGTGTCGCCGTTCCGATGAGCGGCGGTCTCGATTCCACGCTGACGGCGTACCTCGCGGTCGAAGCACTCGGAGCCGATCGCGTGACGGGTCTACTGCTTCCGTGTCATTCCTGCGGCGAAGAGGGCACCAACGAAGCGCGGGTCATCGCCGAAGCACTCGGCATCGAACGGCGGGAAATCAATCTCCAACCACTGCTCCATCGCTTCACGGAAACCGTCGCCAGTCAGTTCGACGATGACGACGATGCGGTTCGGGCGTTCGGCAACGTGCTCTCTCGCTTACGCATGACCTGCGCGTACTATCAGGCGAACGTCGAATCAGAACTCGTGGTCGGAACGAGCAACCGGTCGGAACTGCTCCTCGGCTACTTTACCAAGCACGGCGACGGGGGCGCTGACCTCCTCCCGCTCGGCGACCTGTACAAAACGGAAGTCAGAGCGCTTGCTCGTCGCGTGGGCATCCCCCGTCGAATCGTTGAAAAGCCCTCGACAGCCGAGTTGTGGCCCGGACAGACCGACCGAGAAGAACTGGGTGCGACCTACGAGATAGTCGATACGGTTCTTCACTACTCGGTAGACCGAAGCTACCCGGTGGAAACGGTCGCGAGCGAACTCGACGTGACGGTCGAAACCGTGTGGGACATCGTGCACTGGCACCTCGACTCGCATCACAAGCGTCGGCTACCCTCCGTCCCCGACGCCGGTTTCTCCCGCGATAGACAGTTCAGACCGAGCAGGGGGCGGTGAAATCGGCATGTGCAACCGAATCAAGTCACTCTCGCCGAAAGCGAAGAAGGCCGTCGGATGAGTTCGCACCGTCTCGAAGCGGTTCGAAGCCTGATTTCTCGCTTCAACGACGTCAACGCCCCGGAGTTTCTCCCTCCCTCCGTCTCGTTTACGGACGCGGACGACCGGGAGATTCGACTACTGGCCTACACGGACGAGATGTTCGAATCACTGGTGACGCTGTACGAAACGTTCGACCCGTCGGCCCGTGCGCAAGGAACGCCACCGCTCGGCGAACCCGCGATTCGAGAGTGGCTGACGACCGTGCTCGACGGCGTTTCCGTCGTCGCACTGCACGGCAACCGGCTCGTCGGACACGTCATGTTCGTCCCGGACGGCGTCGGCCGACACGAACTTGCGATTTTCGTCCATCAGGAGTACCAGCGAGCGGGAATCGGCTCGAAGCTGCTCCGAACCGGTCTGGGATTCGCAAAAGAACAGGGTCTCTCGAAAGTCTGGCTCACCGTCGAATCGTGGAAAGGAGGGGTACAGAAGTTGTACACCAGCGTTGGCTTCGTCACCGACAACCCGTTCGGTGCCACGTATCGAATGTCTCGGTATCTGTGACGGCGTCGGTTACGGAAGCGAGCGACCCCGTCCCACCTCGACGGTTCGCAGTACTGGCATCGGGCCGGACGCGACGATTGGAGTGTCGCTCACTCGGAGACAGGCAATAATCGATTCTGGTGTCTGGTGGAGAGTAACGAAACTGCTGGAGAACTCTCCATCGTCGCGGAACAGCGGTTTATCGCCCGAATCGGCGCTGTCGATTTTTGTAATCCAAAATAGCTCGGAGATAATCCCGTTGCCGAAAGTCCCGCCAGTTCACGTCGGTAAAGTAGAGTTCCGAGTACACCGACTGCCAAATCATGAAATCGGACAGACGCTCGGCCCCGGTCTTGATGACGAGGTCGGGGTCGGTCGGGAACACCAGCCTCGATTCGATGGCCGACTCGTCCACCTCCTCGGCGGTCACGTCGCCGGATTGCACGTCCTCGGCGACCGCACGCACCGCCTCCGCGAATTCGTTTTTGCCGCCGAGTCCGATACCCACCTGAATCGGGGCGTCGGCGGGCGTGAGGTCGTCCGGGCCACGTACTGCGATTTCTCGCGGTGCGCGGACGTTTTCGAGTTCCCGCTGGAGGGTCGGAACCGCGCCGGAATCGAGCACGCTCACGTAGACGGTGACGCGCTCCGCGCCGTAGTCGAACGCCCACCCGAAAAACGATTCGAGCGTCTCGTATGCGCCCTGTTCCAACAGGTCGCGCTCGGTAATGACGACGGCGATGTGGCGCGGCGAATCGGCCCCGTGCCTGCGGACGCGGGCCGTGAGGTACTTGTCGTAGAGTCCCACTGTCCCCGAGTTGCGGCCATCGAAGTATAAACGTCACGCCATGCGCCGTTCGGGAAGATTAAGTGTTCGTCGCCGAAAATCCCCACCGTGACCACGAGCATTCGGCGGGCGGCGGCGTTCGCGGTCTTGGGAGTGCTGTCTCTCGCCGCGTCGGTGCTGGTGGCGGGCGTGGCCGCGCTGTTCGCCGCAATCGGTGCGCTCGCGCTCGTCGTAGACGACGGGGTCGTGTTCGACTTGTTCGCACGCCCCAGCGACCGTAGTGAGGGGAGACTTCGCGGTCTCGCCGCGTTCTCCTTTGCGACCGCCGGACTCGCCATGCTCGTCATGGTGGTCGGTCTCCCTGCGCGCGTCTTCGCCGCCGCCGTCTGTCTGCTCGTCTGCGGAAATCTCGTCGAACAGGTGGCCCGGACGTGGAAGAATACGGCCATCACCGCGACGACAGGGTTCATCGTCGGAGGTCTGGTCGCGGCTATCGCCGCACAGGTCGTCGTCCTCTCCGTCAATCGCGTCCCAATCGAGATTCCCGCAATCATCTTTCTCGCCGCGAGCGGTGCGTTACTGGCGGGGCTGCTCCGTTCCGTGCTCTTCGAGCGCGACGATCCGCTGGTGATGTTTTCCGTGGCGCTCCTCCTCTGGCTGTTCGCCGACCTCACCGTGCGGGTGACGGCGACCGAAGTCGCGATAGCAATCGCCATCACCGCCGGATTCGGTTACATCTCGTGGGTGTTAGACGCCGCCTCCGTCACCGGAATGCTGACCGGCGTTCTGCTCGCGCTACTTACCATCGTCCTCGGCGGCTACCCGTGGTTCGCCGTCCTCATCTCCTTTTTCGCGCTGGGGGCGCTGTCCACGAAGTTCCGGTACGAACAGAAACGACAGAACGGTGTCGCGGAAGCCAACGAGGGCGCTCGTGGGGGCGGGAACGTCCTCGGTAACGCCGCGGTGGCGCTGTTCGCGGTGCTCGCTTTCGCCGCCAGCGACCGTCTGCCCGTCGCCAGCACCGTGTTTCTCTTCGCGTTCGCGGGGAGCATCGCCACCGCGATGAGCGACACCCTTTCGAGCGAAATCGGTGGCGTCTTCGACAAACCGCGACTCATCACGACGTTCAAACGAGTCGAACCCGGAACCGACGGCGGGGTCACGTGGCAGGGCGAACTGGCCGGAGCAGTCGGTGCGACCGTCGTCGCACTCATCGCCGTGGTGCTGTTCGGGTCTATCGACTTGCTCGGTGGACTCGTCATCGCGCTGGCTGGCATCGGCGGCATGACGGTCGATAGCCTGCTCGGAGCGACCATCGAAGGTGAGAAAATCGGGAATCAGAGCGTCAACTTCCTCGCGACGCTGGCGGGCGCACTTTTGGGTGCCGGTCTCGCTCTGCTGGCAGGTCTTCCGGCGTGATTCGAACCGCGACCACCGACGACCTCGCCCGCCTGCGAGCGATTCGGACGTGGCTTCTCGAACCGACGCCGCAAATGCTCGAAACTGCGCTTTCCGGCGCGGGGGTCGTCCTCGTCTCGACCGACGAGGAACGACCGGTCGGCTACGTTCTGATGCTGGCTGACAACGACGCATACGTCGCTGAACTCGTGGTCGAACCCACGCATCGACGCGAAGGGCGTGCGACACAACTCCTTCGAACCGCGCTCTCAATGGCCCGACAACGGGGCTGTGCGCACGTCTCGCTTACGGTGCACGAGGAAAACGAATCTGCACGAAAACTGTACGAGTCACTGGGCTTCGACCTGTGGCGCGACGAACCGAATTACTACGCCGACGGCGGTACCGCGCTGGTGTTCGGAACAAAATGCTAGAGGCGGTCTGCGGTCAGGATGCGAACCGTCGTCGGTTTCTTGACGAACTCGCCCTCGTCGCGGGCGACGACCTGTTCGACGCCGCGTTGCGCAGATACGTCGAGAATGCGCTGGTCGAGCGTCCCGTCGAACACGACTGCGTGCGGGACGGCGTCCGACGTTTCGATGGCGTCGAAAGTCTCGTCCGCAGGCGCTTCCGCGAGGACGGCGAACTCCTCGTCCAGTAGTCGAACGATGCCCGCTTCGTCCTCGATGACTGCTCGGGCGTGACCGCGGAGCGTCTCCGGTTCGGTGTCCGTCTGCGGTTCGGGTTCGGCGTTTGCCTGCGCTTCGACGGCGTCCGACTGAGCCGGTTCGGTTCCTACGGCGTCGTCGCGTTCTGCTTCGACGGTTCCGACTTCGGGTTCGACTAACTCGTCGGCTTCGTTCTCGTCTTCGACGCCGTCGTCCGGTTCGTCCACGGGTTCCGGTTCGGCGCCTATCGCGGGTTCTGTCGGACTCTCGGCGTCGGTTCTGCTTTCGGGGGCGGGAAGCGTGCTTCCGTCGGTTGCGGCGGCGAACTGCGTCTCGTCGTGGTCGAATCGTTCGAGGGGGTGTTTCTTTCGCAGGGCGGACATCACCTCGTCGCGGGAGAGATTTTCGACCGACTTCCCCGTCGGAGCGACGGCGACGTAGTCGATGTCGCCGACCTGTTTGAGTTCCTTGAGAATGAGGTCGCCGCCGCGGTCGCCGTCGAGGAAGGCCGTGGTCGTGCGCTCCTGCGTGAGGTTCGCGACGGCGTCGGGGACGTTCGTCCCCTCTACCGCGATGGCGTTTTTGACGCCGTAGCGAAGGAGCGTCAACACGTCTGCTCGTCCTTCGACCACGATAATCGCGTCGCTGTTCGTGACGTTCGGCCCGGCGGGGAAGCCCTCGTATTCCGTGATGTCTTCGATGCGGACGCTCTGGCGGACTTCCTCCAGAATCTCCCGACTGGTCATCACGTCGTCGTCGAACGACGACGACAGCAGTTCCTTCGCGCGGTCAACGACTTCTCGGCGTTTCGCGCTTCGAACGTCTTCGATGCTGGCGACGCTGACGCTCGACCGACACGGGCCGACTCGTTCGATGGCTTCGAGCGAGGCCGCCAAAATCGCGGTTTCAACCTTGTCGAGACTGCTGGCTATCGTTACCGTCCCGAACGACTGGCCGTGTTCGCTATCGACGTGCACGTCGATGCGACCGACCTTGGAGGACTGCTGGAGGTCGCGCAAGTCGAGGTCGTCGCCGAGTAGTCCCTCGGTTTGACCGAATATCGCGCCGACGACGTCACTTCGTTCTACCACCCCGTCGGCGGTAATGTCTGCGTGAATGAGGTATTTCGCTGTATCGTCCATGAGTGATGAACTGCCCTCGTGAAGGGCGTGATTGTGATGCGTCCATGAGCGGTGCCATGGATACGTTTTTGCTTGGCGCTTGAACGCTGAAATAGCTGTCGTCGTCGCCGCTCTCTCCCCTGATTTTACAGTAGAATTTCATCTAAAACCAGTACGACACACAAACTACGGAATTATCGTCCCCGCGAGTCGTTCAGTTCCGCGAGTCGTTTCGAACCGTGGACGAGCGACCGTTCTGGGTCGTCCGGGTCGTCGTGTTCGTAGACGAGCCATTCGGCGCCGTTTCGCCGACCGGCGTTCGCACAGGCGGTCACGTCCACATTCCCCTCGCCGAGTTCGACCGAGACGCCGTCCGCCGTGTCTTTCAGGTGCACCAGCGGCACGCGGTCGGCGAGTCGGTCGAGGAGCGAAACCGGGTCGCGTCCCGCGGCATCCACCCAGCCCACGTCGAGTTCGATGCCGACGTTCGATTCCGACAGGAAAACGTCGAATCCCGAACGGTCGCCAATCTCGACGAATTCGTGGTCGTGGTTGTGATAGCAAAGTGTTCCACCACTTGCTTCGACTTGCTCCGCGAGGTCGTCCAGTCGGCGTGCGGTTTCGATTGCTGTGCGCTCGCTGTCGAAGTTCGATTCGTCCAAGTACGGGACGACGAATCTGTCACATCCCACGGTTCGATATTTTTCGATCACGCTCGCTGGGTCGGCTTCGAGTTCCTCGATGGAGACGTGTGCCCCCGCAACGCCGAGTCCGGCGTCGTCCAAGGCGTTCGCCACGTCTCCGGGGTCGCTGTCGCCCAATCCCGCGAACTCCACGCCGTCGAAGTCGGTTTCGCCGACGCGGGCCAGCAGGTCGGGAAGCGACTCGTCCAGTTCGCGGAGCGTGTACAACTGAATTGCAGTCCGGGCCATGGTCGCCATGCGCGTGCAACTGTTTTATTCGTTTTCCGGCGGACTCGCCGATAAGTTCGAAATTTGACCCGTCTTCGTCATTTTGAAGACAAATCCTCTTCGAAAGGCGTGTTCGAACAAGATTGATAAATCTTATCACTTCGCGGTCACAGGTTTGGACAATGAGCGACTCCACACGAATCGGCTGGATAGTCGTCTTCGCGGTGCTCATCGCGCTGACGATACCGTGGTTCCTCTGGGGTGACGGACAAGTGCTGTACGGCCTTCCGGTGTGGCTCTGGTGGCACATCGGTTGGATGGGCGTCGTGGCGCTCGTCTTCCGGAGGTTCGCCAACCGAGCGTGGGGACTCGGCATCGAGGAGGGAGCATGAGCGAGACTGGTCTTCAGTTGGGAATCGTCGGCGGCTACCTCCTCCTCTCACTGCTCGTGGGTCTGTTGGCGTATCGGCTGACCGACCGAACCGCCGAAGATTACTACCTCGCCAGTCGAACCCTCGGAACTGTCGTCTTGCTGTTCACGACGTTTGCGACCCTGCTTTCGGCGTTCACGTTCTTCGGCGGGCCGAACCTCGTCTACAGTGCCGGGCCGGAATGGATTCTCGTGATGGGACTGATGGACGGCGTCCTATTCGCCATCCTCTGGTACGTCGTCGGCTACAAACAGTGGCTTCTCGGGCGCGAACACGGTTACGTTACCCTTGGCGAGATGCTCGGCGACCGATTCGGATCGCCAATCCTCCGTGGCTTCGTCGCCGCAATCAGCCTGTTCTGGCTCTTTCCCTACGTGATGCTCCAGCAGGTCGGGGCCGGAACCGCGCTGGAGGCCCTGACCGGCGGCGAAATCTCCTACGCGATGGGTGCCGGTCTCGTGACGGTGTTCATGATAGCCTACGTCGTCCTCGCCGGAATGCGGGGCATCGCGTGGACCGACACCCTGCAGGGTGCGTTCATGCTCGTGATGGTCTGGGCCGCCGTGCTCTGGGTACTCGCCGAACTGGGCGGAATGAGTTCTGCGACCGCAATGCTCGCCGAATCGAACCCCGAGTTCCTCTCGCTCGGCGGCGGGAACTACACCCCGCAGTGGATGCTTTCGCAGGCCATCGGCATCGCCTTCGGCGTGGCGATGTTCCCGCAGGTCAACCAGCGATTCTTCGTCGCCGGGTCGAAGAAGGTGCTCAAGCGAACCTTCTCGCTGTGGCCGATTATGGTCGTCCTGCTGTTCGTCCCGGCGTTCATGCTCGGCGCGTGGGCGCGCGGCCTGCCAATCGACGTGCCCGAGAACGGCAACGTCCTCTCAATCCTGCTCGCGGAATACGCCCCGGCGTGGTTCGCCGCGCTGGTCATTGCGGGCGCGATGGCCGCGATGATGTCCTCCTCGGACTCGATGCTCCTCTCGGGGTCGTCCTATTTCACCCGCGACCTCTACCGCCCGTTCGTCAATCCGAACGCGAGCGACAGTTGGGAGGACACCCTCGGGCGACTCGGCGTCGCAGTCTTCGCCATCGCCGCCTTCGTCGCCAGTCTCTACTCGCCCCAAGGTATCGTCACAATCGGTTCGACTGCCTTCGGCGGGTTCGCCCAACTCGCGCTTCCCGTCATCGTCGCGCTCTACTGGTCGCGGGTGACGCGAGTCGGGATGTACTTCGGCATCGTCGGCAGTCAGTTGTTTTATCTCGCAAGCGTCTTCCTGCCCTTCGTGCCGAGTGACTACGGCGGGTGGTTGGCCTCGGTCGTCGGAATGGTTCTCGGTCTGGTGCTGACGGTTTCGGTGTCGGCGATGACCTCGCCCGCTCCGGACGAGGAAACGAGCCTCTACTTCGATTTACAGGCGGAGTAGGATCGGACACGGACGGCTTCTTTGCCTTTGGGATGTTTGTCCTTCAGTTTCTTCGAACTCGTTATCGAGGTGTTTGCTGGAACGTTGGGTGTTGCTAGCTATTGTTGGCTCCTAATCATGCAACTTAGGAGAAAACGAGTACTCATTCAGTGCTGGTGACGCGATTCGGACTAGCTATTTCCGACTCCTCACACCGCACCGCATCAGCCACACCCTCCCCAACCGACTGCGTTTCTCACTCCGGAAGAGCAAGCTCTTCCGTGCTCTCGCTCGCTGACGCTCACGAGAACTGCGTTGCGATACTCATCCCTCGCGCGGCTTCAGTACAGGGTTTCGGCGGTGAACGCCTCAGCCCTGTGCCAGCGCTCGCCACGTGTAAAAATAGTGACAACTCGAATTGTCACCACCATCTCCGGCGCGTGCGAGCAACGCGCGCGAGGTCTTCGTGACGCGAAGCGAGCGAAGGCTCGGAAGTCGCACGCCCGCGGAGCGCCAGCGAGCAGGAACGTCTTCCGGTGGACGACCGCACGATGTTCTCGTGAGCGACCAACGGGAGCGAACGAGAACCCGGACGAGGTTCGCTCGTCCGGAGTGCGGGAGTCGGTTGGGGAGGGTGTGGTGCGGTGGCGGTCATTCGAACCAGCATCACCTAGCGACAAAGTTGGAGAAGTCACAGAGATGGCAACGATAACTGAAGAAGTCACAGAGATAGCGACAAAGTTGGAGAAGTCAGAGAGACAATGAAGCCGATAAAATCACAGAGATAGCAACGAAGCGACAAAATCACGGAGACGAAACTCAGACCAGAGTCCCGACCGCACCGCCGAGTAAGAACGCCGCGAGCGCGTACCACGGTTCGCGCCGAATCGTTTGCTGTGCCATCGGCACGTTACCGCGAACGCCGACGCCGAGCGCGATGCCGACGAAGACGACGCCGACGCCGAGGGCAACGCTCTCGAATCCAATTCCGCTGACGTATCCGACGAGCGTCCCGACGACGCCGCCGAGAATTGTGGCGTGCACCTCGGCATACGTGACGCTGTTCTCCGTGCCAATGACTGACTTTCCCATATTCGACCCTCATTTTAGGGGTTCTTTTTTGTTCCGAATTCGGTACGAATTCAACGCTCCTGAAATCGGTCGCTCGAGTGGTTGGCTGGCGGTGTCGGCCACGAGAACTTTGCACCTTCCGAGCGTCTCGTGTGAAACATGGATTCCGACAGTCTCCGACTCCTCGTCGCGGGTGCCAGTGGTGGGACTGGACGCGAGATACTGATGCAACTCGAATACACCGACCTGACGGTTAGGGCGATGACGCGCTCGCCCGACAAGGAGCGCGAACTCTCGGATCTGGGTGCGGACGAGGTCGTCGTCGGCGACCTCTTCGACCCGGCGGACGCCTCCCGCGCAGTCGCCGACTGCGACATCGTGCTCTGTGCCGTCGGTACCAGACCCGGACTCCGCGCCGTCTTCGGCAGTGAACTCGTCGATGGCGCAGGCGTCGAAAACCTCGTCTACGCGTCGGTCGCCGGGGATATCGACCACTTCGTCTTCGAGAGTGCCATCGGCGTCGGCGACTCCCGCGAGGGGATGCCAGCGCCGTTTCGCGCACTCATCGGGCGCACCTTGCATGCGAAAAATCACGCCGAAGCGGTGCTCCGAACGTCGCACCTGTCCCACACCATCGTCCGTCCCGGCGGGCTGACGAACGCGCCCGCAACCGGGGACGTGTTGGTCGGCGAAGGCGGCGAGACGGTGTCCGGTCGAATTCCGCGCGCCGACGTGGCTCGGTTGATGGTCGCCGCGCCGTTCACGCCCTCGGCAGAAAACCGAACCTTCGAAGTCGTCAGTCGAGACGGTCTGCGCGGGACTGCTCGCGGACTGGTCGAACTCGACTGGCAGGTTCCGGGCGAAGAGGAAATTGGAATCGAGGAGTAGTAGTTGGCGTTCGAAGCGTGACTCCTGTCGCCGACTAGTTGTGACTCCAGTCGTGAACGCGTCTCCGAAAATAACGTCGTATCGCTCGACTGCGGGCGAATCAGCGCTGACTCGGCGGCGCGTCACCGAGTCGGTGGGGAGTTAGTCTGCGACGACGAGCCGCTTTCGGGGTGCCATCGAAAGCACGTCGTCGAAGAAGCCGAGGGTGTCGTTCGGACCTGGGTTGGCCTCGGGGTGATACTGGCGCGTGATGACGTTCAGTTTGTCGCTCTCCAGCCCTTCCGGCGTGTCGTCGTTGACGTTGATTTGCGTCACGTCGAGGTTGCCGGGGTCGGCGACGGTGTAGCCGTGGTTCTGCGTGGTCATGACGACCTGTTCGGATTCGAGGTCGCGAACCGGCTGGTTGACGCCGCGGTGGCCGAAGTCCATCTTTTCGGTCGTGCCACCGAGCGCGCGGGCGATGATTTGCTGGCCGAGGCAGATGCCCGCGAGGGGGAGTTCGCCAGCGTAGGCTTCGACCAGTTCCTGCGCCGCTTCGAAGTTCGCAGGGTCGCCCGGACCGTTCGACACGAACAGCACGTCGGGGTCAACGTCCTCCACGTCGTCTTCGGTCGCGTCGTAGGGGAGCACGTGCACGTCCGCGCCGCGTTCGACCAGCGCGTCGATGATGCTTCCTTTCGCGCCACAGTCGACGAGCGCGACGGCTGTCTCGTCTCCCGCGTTCTCGCCGCAGTGGATCTCTCGTTCGTGGACGCTGACCTGTGCGCCGATGTTCTCGTGGTCGCTCATGCCCGGACAGCGTTCGAGTTCCGCGAGCGCGTCCTCGGGCGTGGCGTTCTCGCCGACCGCGATTCCGCACTTCATCGCGCCCTCTTCTCGAATTCCGCCGACGAGGTCGCGCGTGTCGAGGTGGTCGACCGCGGGAACGCCCTCTGCTTCGAGCCATTCCGCGACGTCCTCGGTCAGTTCGCGCGCGACGACGGCGCGGGGATGGACTCGGTCGCTCTCGAATCGTTCCTCGCGCACGCCGTAGTTTCCGATGAGCGGGTACGAGAAGGTCAGCACCTGTTCCTCGTAGGATGGGTCGGTGAGACTCTCTTCGTATCCCGTATACGCTGTTGTAAAGACCAGTTCTCCGCAAGCCGTTCCCGGAGCGCGACCACGGGCTTCCACCACATGGCCACCCTCCAGCGCGACGTAGGCACCCGGCATTACGAGATTCATATGGAATCGG
>CAYNQM010000057.1:0-19209 GCA_964399275.1 uncultured Haladaptatus sp. | reverse complement strand
CCTACATCCCGAAGGCGAAGAAGTACGGACTGGAGATTCCGGACACGCCGCGTATCTCCGAGAACGACGACGGCACCTACGAGGTCGTGGAAGAGGACTTGAACTGGGACGAGTTCTTCACCATCGCCAAGAACGACGCGCCGGGGAGCCACGAACAGATCGGCAAGCGCGAACGCACGCAGGAAGCGGTCGAGTGGGTTCGTGAGAGCCTGAACGACTGGGAATCGAAAGGCGCGGGCACGACCCCGCAGGCGGCCGACTAACCATGATTTGGGAAGTGTTTCGACAGGAAGAAACGGGCAAGTACCACACCCACTGCGGGAACGTCCACGCACCCGACCGCGAGATGGCGAAGATGTTCGCCCAGATTCAGCACGGACGCCGAAAACCGACCAACAGCATCTGGGTCGTCCCGAAAGACGAAATCGGCGAAGTCGATACCGACGATGCGAAATTCGGCGGTACGACCGACAAGTCCTACCGCTGGGTGATGGGATACAAAGATCTGGACGCCGCATTCGCACAGGAGATCGCGGATTCGGAGAGCGAACAGGAAGCGGACGCTCGGCGCAAGGCCGCACAGGAGAGTGACGACTGATGGCGGTCGAACAGCCACAACTCGGAGGTCCGAACGAATTGGACGAGGAGGAGCGCGAAGCGGTCGAATATCTCCTCTACCGACTCGCGGACGACGAACTGGTCGTCGGCGAGCGCTACACCGAGTGGCAGGTTCGGTCGCCGACGCTAGAATCCGACCTCGCGCTGGCGAACATCGCCCAAGACGAGTTCGGCCACGCACGCCTTTGGTACGACCTGCTGGAGGACTTCGACTACACCGAGGCCGACCTCATCTTCGAACGCGAACCGGCCGACTTCCGGCACGCGACGTTCGTAGAACTCCCGTTCGACTCCGGCGACTGGGCCGACGCAATCGTCCGGTCGTACCTCTACGACGTGGCCGAACATCTGCGGCTTCGGGCGCTCGAAGACACCTCCTACCCCCGCATCGCCGACCGCATCGGCAAGGTTCTGGGCGAGGAGGACTACCACCGCGAACACGCCCAGAGCTGGCTGGAACGGCTCGCCAACGACGAGGAGAGTCACGCGAAGTTGCAGGACTCCGTGAACCGACTGCTTCCGGCCGCGCTGACGCTGTTCGAAGGTGACGACGAGATGGAGGGACGTGTCGAGGAACTCGGCATTCGAACCGAATCGCTCGATTCGATGCGTGAACAGTGGCTCGACACCGTCGTTCCGTTCCTGCGCACGCTCGGCCTCGACACACCCGAGGGTCTGCGCGAGGACACCGAGAGCTTTCTGCCCGACGAGGTTGGCCGCGACGGAGACCACACAGCGGCGTGGTTCGACCTGTACGACGACATGACCCACACCTACCGGGAGTTGGGTCGGAGCGAGGCGCACAAGATAATGCCAGACCCGGACGACGCATAGAACATCATGAGTTTTGACGCAGATTTCGACCCCAGCCTCGAACCGGAGGCGGAGAACTGCACTGACGTGGCGGACATCGACCCGATGGACGAACCGTCGGCCTGCGCGTACACCGACTACTCGTCTACCGGAAAAGACCCCGAAGACCTCCCTGCCACGGGAGATGGGGCGTCGGGCGTCGAGCGGCGCATCTGGGATGCGCTCTACGACATCGACGACCCGGAGATGCCCATCAGCATCGTGGATTTGGGACTGATTTACGGCGCCGAAGTAGACGGAGATGGACACGCAACGGTCGAAATGACGCTTACGTACACCGGCTGTCCCGCCCGCAAGATGCTCACCGAAGAAATCGAGCAAGCGGTCGCCGATACCGAGGGCGTCGAGTCGGTAGACCTCCGTCTCGTCTGGAGTCCGGAGTGGTCTATCGAGATGGTAACGGAACAAGGAAAAGACGACCTGCGGGAGTTCGGACTGAGCATATGAGACGACTCGATCCCAGTGTGACGACGAGCGGCGAAGATTCGGGCGCGGAGTGTCCCTACTGCGGTTCGACGGACACCCAGCGCGAACACCCGAAAGGGCCGTCGCTCTGTCGGTCGATGCACTTCTGTAACGGCTGTGAACAGCCGTTCGAAAAGTTCGAATAACGTCGCTCGATTTTCGGTATCAGCGGGAAAGGGGGATTGATGGCGCCGCAGTTCTTCCTACATACTACTTTGTTATAACATTTAATCAGAAGAATTAATACTTTGGTATGGTGTGATAAATCATAGTTGAAGACCACCATCCCGAAAGGCCATCACGTTCATTGGGACGAATCGCGTATTTTGGTGTATGTCCGCAAATCGACCGACGAAAGAGGAACTGCGCCGGGGAATGACCGTCGAAATCGAGCAGACGAACGCCGAGAACGCGGACGAAGCCGAGCCGCTTCGGGGGGACATCGCCAAAATCCTCTCCGAAGGAGACACCGACCCCAGCGGCGTAAAAGTCGAGTTGGAATCGGGTATCACCGGCCGGGTGAAAAGCGTCGTCGCTGAGTAATTCCGCGACTCAGTCGCGAAGCGACTACCGCGATTCGAGGTCGAGCAGTCGTTTTTTCAGCGCAAGTCGGTCTCCCGTGCCGCCAGAGTAGCCGCCGAGCCCGTTCGACGCGACGACGCGGTGGCAGGGAACGACGATTGGAACCGGATTGCGACCACAGGCCTGTCCGACCGCGATTGGGGCGGTGTCGAGCACGTCGGCGATGTCGCCGTAGGTTCGCGTCTCGCCGCGCGGAACGTCGGCCATCGCGGCCATGACCCGCCCGGTGAACGACTCCGGATATTCGACTTCGAGGTCGAACTCCTCGCGGTCGCCACGTTCGTACTCGGCGATCTGGTCGCGGATTTCGTCGGACGAGGCCGAAACGAGCGAGTCGTCGATTTCGACCTGCCAGTTCCAGAGTTCGGTCTGCATCACTGCCTCCGGAGGATTGTAACGGGACGGTGCAGCGTCCCCGGTTCGCACTCCGCGAGTGGCTTTGAGAGGTCGAAACTGTCGAACCAGTCGACGTGTTCGAAGTCAGTGTCCTCGGTAATCATGCGGAACTCTTGGGGCGCGAAGGTCTTAATCTCATACTCGTCGCGGAATCGATGCGTGCACTCGCCGTCGTCCACGCTCGTCGTAATCGTCTGGCGGGCCAACTGCTCCGCCGGGTTCGTCGGTTGCTGTTCGATGCTGAACCGAACCGTCGTGTCTCCCCGCGTCGTCTCCCACTCGTGTTCCGAGGACGTGCCGCCCGGAAAGTCGATAGAACCGTCGATGCAGTACAGCGACCCCGGAGTCAGCGCGTCGGCGACCGAATCGAGATGCGACCGAAGAGCCTCGTTCGAGTCGAGATACAGCGAGCTGAGGGTGCAAAAGGCGAAATCCACGCGCTCGGGGAGATAGAAGTCGGCCATATCTCTGCGGAGGAAGGTTGCCTCGATGTCGTGTTTTCGCGCCTTCTCGATGGAGTGAGACACCATCTCCGAGGCGTTGTCGAGTCCGGTGTACTCGTAGCCGCGGGCGTCGAATTCGAGCAGGTACGGCGAAGGACCGCAGGCGACTTCGAGCACCGAGTTCGTGTCGGTCGCTCCGTTTCCAAATCGGTCGATACAGGTTTCGAAGAAATCCACTTCGGGTGCGACATCGCGGAAATCGAAGGCAATTTCGTAGTAGTCAGGATGCGCGTAGAGACCGGCCATAGGTGCCAACTCTGGGGACGGGTCTTAATGACTACCATCGCGGAAGGAACGGTTGGATGAGCTACTTCGATGGTTCGTTTTTGCTGGAGAAGCTTGTGGAACAGCTCGCTTTACTTTCTATTACAATTCGTTTCTCTCCTGTTTTTCTGGTGTTTCTAACTGTTGCCGACTCCAAATACCGCAGACCGCCACCGCGCCGCAACCGCCCACACGCCTCCCCAACCGATTCCTTCGCTTCGCTCAGTCATCCCTCGCACGCTGTCAGTCCGAGCCTCCGGGCGGTGTGCCCTCCAGCTCGGGCCAGCGCGCGCCGGGAAGAACAGTCAAATTGTGTGGGTTTTTACGACCCACTCCGGCGCGCGCGAGAAATGCGTGCGAGGGACGACCGAGTGGTGTTCTCGTGAACGACCGAAGGGAGTGAACGAGAACTCGGACGAGCGAACCTCGTCCGAAACGAGGGAGGAGGTTGGGGAGGACGAGGGCGGTTGCGGTATTAGGAGTCGGCAACTGCTACCACGAACACGACACAAATCGTCTCGCTGTACTGGTGGAAGTCGAATCGTCACGATGGCAGTGAGCAGGAGTCGGCAATAGCTAGCAACACTGGAAAATAGGTTGCAGTACGATATCGAGAGGAACCAACACCGACTCGCCGAAGAAGTCGTAAACGTAGGTTTAAACGAGAAGCCGCACAAGCCACGGGCATGACCGAATCGGACGCCGAGGGATGGTTCGCGGGCGTCTCACCGGACGACGAGGCGGCGGGCGCGCAAGCCATCCGAGAGGGGAACGCTGACGCCCCGGCGGACTGGCCCCGGCACGCCATCGACGCCGGATTCGCGGAGGGCGAGTCGGACTACTACGCGAAACTCCGAAAAGCCAGCATCCGGGCGACTCGCGACGCAGTGACGGAGCGCGAACGCGCGGACGACCGCCAACTCGTCCACGCAGTCCGGGCGATGGACGACTGCGAGTCGGAGGCCAACGAACTCGCCGAGCGAGTTGCAGAGTGGGCCGGAACCCTTTATCCCGACGCCGAAACTGGGGTGGAGTACGCCCGCGAACTCGCCGAGAGCGACCCGGAGACGCAGGTGGAAACGCGCCTCGTCTCGCTGGCCCGGCGCGTCGCAGACCTCGCCGACGAGCGCGACGACCTCCGGATGTTCGTGGAGCAACAGGCCCCGACAGTCGCGCCGAACCTCTCAGATCTCGCCGGGGCGGTGTTGGCCGCGCGACTCATCGCGGTTGCGGGGGGACTCGAATCGCTGGCGAAGATGCCCGGCGGGACGGTACAGGTGCTCGGAGCCGAAAATGCCCTGTTCGCCCATCTCCGTGGCCGAGCGTCGTCCCCGAAACACGGTATCATCTACACGCACGAGTACGTCCGAACCGCACCCCACGGCGAGCGGGGGTCGGCGGCCCGAACCCTCTCCGGAAAACTCGTCATCGCCGCCAGAATCGACCATTACTCTGGCGAGCACAATCCCGAACTGAAAGAAGAACTCGACCGCCGGATGGCAAGCATCCAATCGCGGGGTGAGAGCGAATGAGCGATTCGCTCCCGTCGGGCGTCGAGCGCAGAGGTTTCGGCGGCGAAAATCGGTTGGCGACGCGCGGGTCGCCCGTCTACGGCGAACCAACCGACGGCGACTGGCGAGGATGGAACCCCCGGCGCTCGAAGTTGGCCGCGATGTTGGAACACGAAATAGACACCGGCCTTCGGGGCGGCGAGACGGTGCTCTATCTCGGGGCAGCCAGCGGAACGACTGTGAGCCACGTCGCCGACTTCTCGGGGGCGACGTACGCAGTCGAGTTCGCGCCGCGCCCGACCCGCGACTTGCTCGACGTGGCAGAATCCCGCGACAATCTCTTTCCTCTGCTGAAGGACGCCCGGAAGCCAGCGACCTACGCACACGTGGTCGAGTCCGAGGTGGACGTCATCGTGCAGGACGTGGCGACTCGCGGGCAGGCGCGGGTGGCCTGCGAGAACCGCCGATTCCTCCGGGAGGACGGACACCTCCTGCTCGCAATCAAAGCCCGAAGCGAGGACGTCGCCAGCGACCCCGAAGACGTGTTCGACCACGCAAAAAATTCCCTGCGAGAGGCGTACGAAATCGTGGGAACCCAACGACTCGAACCGTTTCATGCCGACCATCTCGGCGTCGTCGCAGTTCCCCGGTAGCGGTCGCCGTCTCCGGAAGTATTTACGTGCCCGGTTGCATAGTCCCAAAAAATGGACTTGGGTTCGGCAGAGAATTTCACCGAGATGGGAACCCTCGGCGTCGAAGAGGAATTTTTCGTCGTCGATGCCCGAGGTGTTCCAACAGCAGGCACTGACGAACTCGTCTACGAGACCGACCCACCAACCATCCTCGAAGACCGTCTCGACCACGAACTGTTTAAATGTGTCATCGAGACACAGACACCGAAGACGACGGTGTCGGACGTAGACGAACAAGTACGCGCCGTCCGGGAAGCCCTCGTCGAACACGCAGGGGCGCACGGATTCGGCATCGCGGGAGCGGGTCTCCATCCGGGAGCGAAGTGGCGTGAACTGAAACACGCCGAAAAGGAGCGCTACCGAGCGCAACTCGACCGGATTCAGTATCCCCAACACCGAAACACTACCGCCGGACTGCACGTTCACGTCGGCGTGGACGACGCGGATGCCGCCGTCTGGGTGGCCAACGAGATTCGTTGGTACCTCCCGGTCATGCTGGCGCTGTCGGTTAACTCGCCGTTCTGGGACGGCTACGACACCGGCTTGCAGTCCGCCCGCGCGAAGATTTTTGAGGGGCTTCCGAACACCGGGATGCCGACCGACTTCGACTCCTACGAGGAGTTCGCGCAGTTCGAGCGAACGATGGTCGAAAGCGGGTCGATAAACGACCGCGGCGAACTCTGGTACGACGTTCGACCCCACTCCGAACACGGAACCGTCGAAGTTCGAACCCCGGACGGGCAAGCAGACCCGGAGCGCGTCTTGGCGTTCGTAGAGTACGCTCACGCGCTCGTCACGGATCTCACCGAGCGGTACGAGGACGGCGAAACGGGCTATCGACACCGACGAGAACTGCTGGACGAAAACAAGTGGCGGGCGATGCGGTACGGCCACGAAGCGTCGTTCATCCGCCGGGACTGCGACGGCGAAATCGAGCTCGGCGAAGTAGTCGAACGCGAATGCGACCGACTCGGCGTTTCCGGCATCGGCGACATCTACGACGGCGAGAGCGGTGCGGCCTGCCAGCGACGCGTCCGCGAGGAAGACGGTTTCAAGGCACTCTGCGAGTCACTTCTGCTGTAAGCAAGTTTTTTACCCGCCACGGGCTTTTGTCCTTCTGGGAACGACATGTCTGGGGATGACATCGAAGACGAGCGAAACGACGCCGAGGACGTTGGGGACGAGGTACCCGTCGATACGGGTGACGCCGAGGAACAGGAAGGAGAGAAGCCGCTTTCACGGGGACGAAAGCGACTCGAAGAGGAGGCTGACAAGGCGGTCGAAGGGTTCGACCAAGGAATCGTCGATTTGCTCTCGTGGGTGCTCGACACCGAGACGCGTGCCCGCATCTACGTCTACCTCCGCAAACAGCCGGGAAGCACGAGCGAGGAGATTGCGGAAGAAACCGGCCTGTATCCGAGCACGGTTCGTGAATCGCTGGCCGAACTCCACGAGGAAGAGAAAGTCACGCGCGAGAAACGGGAAAGTGCTGGGGCCGGAAACAATCCCTACGAGTACACAGCCATCGCGCCGAGCGAACTCGTCGGAAGCATCGTTGACCAAGTGCAGGGCGAACTGAACACGGTGTTCAACCTCGATAGCCACCTCAATGACGAGGAGTTGCAGACAGAACCAGTCAGCATCGAAGTCGAAGACATCTCGGACGACATGACTGGCGACGAATCCGACGCAGACGAAGGCGAATCGGACGAAGAGTAATTCAGGTCGGAACCGCGAGCGACGGCGTTTTCGTTCGTCGCAGGGCAAAACACACCGTCCTCGGTCACGACTATCGAACGATGACGGACGCGACTCTTCCGGACGAGACAGTCGTCGGGCGGGTGGCCCTTCGAGTGAACGACATCGAACGAATGAGCGACTTCTACGAAGCGGTCGTCGGTCTCGAACGACAACGGAAAGGCGACGATAAAGCCGTCCTCGGTGCAGGGGGGGGGGCGGTCGCTACTCGAACTCGTCGCCGACGCGGACGCGCCGGAACGAAAGCAGAGCGAAACTGGCCTCTTTCACGTGGCGTTTCTCGTTCCCTCGCGGAGTGCGCTGGGGGACGCACTCGCGCGCATCGAGGACAAATGGACGTTGAGCGGTGCATCCGACCATCGTGTGAGCGAGGCGTTGTATCTCTCCGACCCGGAGGGAAACGGTATCGAAGTGTACTGCGACCGACCGCGCGACTCGTGGCCGGTTACCGACGACGGGCGCGTTCAAATGGACACGCTACCGCTCGACACCGACGAACTTCGCAGTCGGAGTACGGGCGCAAACACGGTTCCACCGGAAACGACAGTCGGTCACGTCCACCTCGAAGCGTCGTCGATACCCGCGACACGCGAGTTTTATGCCGACGGACTCGGGTTGACTGTACGACAGGAGTACGGATCATCGGCACTTTTTCTCGCGGCCGACGACTACCACCATCACGTCGGTCTGAACGTCTGGAATCATCGCACGAAACCGGCGGCGGGCCGGGGGTTAGAGTGGTTCGAACTCCTCGTCCCCGCGGACTCGCTAGACGCGATTCGAAGGCGACTGACCGCACACGGAGCCGCCACGTCGCCGACTGAACGCGGATTCGAAGTGACCGATCCGGATGAAATTCGCATACGTATCTCGTCCGACAATTGACGTTCGACGTCAGCAACCTGACCGACGGTCGAATTCCCGTGATTTACGTCCAGTATCGATGTTACGTTGGAACCCACTGCCGTTAATAGAACTATTATGTTATTTCTTATTCGAAGTGAACATGACGGCGCATGTTTTATATATCCCTTCTCAGATGTGAACTGTATGAGTGATTTCAGCGACGGAAATGAAGTGATAATGAGTTCCGAGCACGGGATTACGATAGAAAAATCGTTCGACGGCGATGAGTTCGCTGTCCCCGCGATTCGGTTCGAACTCCAGTCAGACTGCGACGACCCCGTCACCGTCCGACTGACCGACCGAATCCCCAACGAGTTCCCGATGGACAATGTGGGCTTTCATCCCGAGTACGAGAACGAAAACTGGACGGCGTACAAAGACCACCGCGTCCGATTCGAACGAACGCTCGAACCCGGCGAGCAATTGACGACCGTCTACGGCATCCGCCTCTCGGACTGGCAGGAGGCGGAGGCGTTCCTCACCGAACCCGAACTCGAAGAAGTCACGCCCGTCACTGCCGAGAGCGACGGCGAGGCGGAAGAACAGGTAGAAGAGCATACTATCACCGACATCGTCTCCGAAGACAGCAGTCAGGTCGTCCGCGACGTAATCGCTGGCGACAGCGGCCTGCCGGGGTTGGACGACACCGAAGAAACCGACCCCCTCGCCGAAACCTCCGACGACCCACTGGCCGAGGCAACCGATGACCCGCTTGCGGAAGCAGATCCCGACCCGCTCGGGGGGACGAACGACGACCCGCTCGCCGAGGCGACCGATGAACCCGACTCCGAAAGCGACGACGTCGAAGAGCGGACTGACAGCGTGCTCAACGAACCAGAGGAAGACGTTCTCGAACCGTCTGCTGAGGACGAGATAGACACCGCGGAACAGCCAGCCTCACCGCCACGACCCGGAAGCGTCGCCGCCGCACTCGCTGACGAGATTCGTGCCGGAGAGATCAACGACGCCGATCTCAAACTCATCCAGCGAGAACTCGACTTCGAAACGCCGGAGAGCACGAACGTTCGCATCCGACACCTCCAATCGCGCGTCGATGACCTTTCGGCATACACCGAAGCACTCGAAGAGTTCATCGACGACAACGGCTCTGCTCAAACCGTCATCGATGATTTCGAGAGTGAGGTGGAATCCCTCCGCGACGAACTCGGCGAGATGGACGACGAAGTCGAGAGCGCGAAAGACGAGGGCGCACAGGCACGTGCCCGCGTCGCCGACCTCGAAACCAACCTCTCCGACCTCGAATCGAAACTCGACGGCGTGGACGACCTCGGTGAGAATCTCGAAACCCTCGAATCGCAACTGAACGATTTAGAAGACCTCGTCGCGACCAACACGCAAGAGGTGTCCGCGCTGGACGACGAAATCGAAGACCTCCGGGACGACTTCCAGCAGGTGAAGACGCTCGAAACCAGGCTGGAAACCGTCTCGGAAACCGTCTCGGAAATCGAGACGCTGTCGGAAACGGTCGCCGACCTCTCCGAAACGGTGGAAGCGACGGAATCGCGACTGGACGAGAAGATAGAGACGATCCGTGCAGACCTCGCCGACACCGAGAGCGAACTGGACGAGGTGGAGACGCTTCAATCGGACATCGACGACATCGAAGCCGAACTGGACGAATTTCGCGAATGGCGCGACCAACTCGGCTCCGTCTTCGGCGGTAACTAACCCCTTTTTATTCACTTGCGGGCGCAGGCATGCCTGACCTTACTCCGGATACGCTTGATGCTAGTACGAGGGAAACACCCATGACACGACAGTCTGCGAGCGATTCGGATGGCGATTCGGACGACAAGTGCCATCTGTACGGTGCGCCACAGCACGAGGTCACCGACGACGCTCCGGACGAGACGCTATACGGCACGCCACAGCACGAGACAAGCGAGTCGCTGGACGATTTTGAACTTCTGTGTCTCGAAGTTCCGCAGTTCGACCCTTCGACCACGCTGTGGTCGTCCGAAGGAGAGGCGTAGTCGGGAGCACGCAGAGCGTGGACGCGACGAAGTCGTGGCAGCGGCGGGCGAAGCGTCTCACGCCGTCGAATTGAAGAGGGAACGTTCGAAAAACGGTGCCATTTTCGCGGGAATCGTATCGAATCAGCACCTGCGACGGTCGCGGCGAACGAGCCTGTTGAGGTTATTCCGGACCGTCGCCGGGACCGACTGCGAGCGCGTTTTTCACGAGGCTGCGGTGTCCCCGTCGAAGTCGCTCCGAAACCGCTTGGTGCGAGATGTGTAGGTCGTCGGCGAGGTCGTCCGCCGTCGCATCGCGCGGGATGTCGTAGTAACCCAATTCCAGCGCCATGAGGAGCGTTTCGTGCTGTTCTTCCGTCAGACCGAACAGTCCGTGGCGCTGGTCGCTCATCTCGTAGATGTTTCGAATGTCGAGCGACAGCCCCGACTCTTCGCAGAACTCGTAGGTTGCCGACAGCGCGTCGCGGCTCGGGAAGAGGATGCGGAGTCTCCAGCGGTCTTCCTTCCCGCGGAGATTCAGTATCGTCGCCTCCTCTTCGATGAGGATGTGAATGACGACGCGAATCTGGTCTATCCAGTTCATTCGGTATAGACGTTTGTCACCGAGGTCTTCGAGCAGATTGATGTCGTCAACGCTCGGGTCGCTTTCTAATGTCTCGTCCAGTCCATCGAAATCGTCCGCCGTCACCCAGAGATATGGAAGAACGTGGTCGTTGCCGTGGGCGGCGACCCGAACGACGTCGAATTCGACGCCGGGGACGTTTTCCAGCGTCGTTCTCAACGCAAACTCTTGTGCCGGAAGCTCTACTTCCGCGATGGTGCTCATACGAGTCCAAAGATCATCAGGGGTGATACATGCTATGGCTACGTCACCCCTCCACCTCGGGGGTCGAACGACTCGTACTCGCTCGTCGTGACGACTTCGCGCAGTCGATTGCCGACTTGCCACACATCGTGAAAGCCGACGTAGAGCGGAGCCGGGCACACCCGAACCACGTTCGGCGGGCGAAAATCCACGACGACGCCACGGGCTTTCAGCGCCTCGCCGATTCGGTACGCCTCCTCGTGCTCGACGGCGACGTGGCCACCTCGGCGCTCCGGGTCGCGGGGCGTTCCGATTCGGCAGTCCGGAATTTCGGCGACCAGTTCCATCAGATACTCCGTGAGCGCGAGCGATTTCTCGCGCACTGCTTCGATACCGACTTCTTCGAACGGTTCGAGCGACCCCCAGAGCGGTGCCGCGCTGAACACCGGAATCGTCCCGATTTGCCACCCGCCTGCGCTTTCAGCGGGCGTAAACATCGTGTTCATTTCGAACTGTGTCTCCTTGTCGTGGCCCCACCAACCGGCCAATCCGGGCGTTTCGCCGAAGTGGCGCTCGTTGACGTACAGACCAGCAATTGCGCCCGGCCCGGCGTTCAGATATTTGTAGCTACACCAGACCGCGAAATCCACGTTCCAGTTCGACAGTTCGTGTGGCACCACGCCGACCGAGTGTGCGAGGTCGAAGCCAGCCAGTGCGCCGTGGTCGTGCGCCGCGTCCGCGAGTCGCTCGATATCGAACAACTGGCCGCTCCGGTAGAGAACTGAGGGCATGAACAGGATTGCAGTGTCATCTGAAAGAGCGTCGATGACGTCGTCTTCCTTGATGGTGCGGCCATCTCGACTCTCGACGACGACGAGTTTGTCGTCAGGATTGACCCCCCGTTGGCGCATCTGTGCGCGGATCGCGTAATGGTCGGTCGGAAAGTCGAGTTCGTTGACGACGACCTCGCCGCCGTCGTAGAAGGTCGAAAACAGCGCGTGAATGTTGACCGTCGTGGAGTTGCCGACGACGATCTCCTCCTCGCTCGCACCGACGAGCGGCGCGAGTCGGTCGCCGAGACGCTCGCCGTAGTGGAACCAGTCGGGGTCGGCGTCCGTCCAGCCACGGATGCCCAGTTCGCGCCACTCCTCGACCGCATTCGACAGTGCTCGGTCGGCGTCCTCCGAAAACGGACCGAGGGAGTTGCCGTCCATGTACAGTTCGCCGCCCGGAACGTGAAATCGCTCGCGGAACCGAGAAAGCAGGTCGTCTTCGTCCCGCCGTCTGGCGCTTGCTTCGTCGGCGTTCATATCGGTCGTTCAGGCCGTGATCACTTGACTGTCCGCCTGTCGGCACCGCCTGCTGAAATTTTAACACGTCCCCCTGCGAGCAGTGAGTATGGACGAGGAAATGGCCGACGCTATCGAGGACATCGAAGCGATGGGGATTCCGCCGTGGCACGCGATGTCGGTCGAGAGCGCCCGTCAAGTCGAAGACGGTGTGTTCACCGCGGACGAGACGGAGACGATTCAGTTCGTTCGGAACCTCTCGATTCCGGGACCGAGGGGCGACATTCCGATTCGCGTGTATCGACCCGACGTGCAGGACGTTCCCGTCGTCGTGTTCTACCACGGCGGCGGCTGGGTTCTGGGTACCCTCGACTCCATCGATGGCGTCTGCCGAGAACTGGCGAACCGAACCGAATGCGTCGTCGTCTCGGTGGATTATCGACTCGCGCCCGAGTATCCGTTCCCCGCAGGCGCGGACGACGCATACGCCGCGCTCGAATGGGTCGCGGAACACGCCGAGTCGTTCGGCGGCGACCCGACAAAACTCGGCGTCGCTGGGACGAGCGCAGGCGGAAACCTCGCGGCAGTCACCGCACTCCGTGCGCGGGAGTTCGACGGCCCGACGCTCTCGCACCAGAGTCTGCTGTATCCCGTCACCAACTACGACTTCGATACGGACTCCTACGCCGAGAACGAAGACGGCCCACTGCTCAGTCGAGCGGACATGGAGTGGTTTTGGAACCACTACCTTCGAAGTTCGGTCGATGGGGCGAACCCCTACGCATCGCCGCTTCGTGCGAACAACCTCTCGGGATTGCCCCCGGCAACCGTCGTCACCTGCGGTTACGACCCCCTTCGTGACGAAGGAATCGCCTACGCCGACCGACTCGCCGAGGCGGGCGTATCGGTTCGGCACGACCACTATCCCGACGTAGCGCACGGGTTTCTGAGCCTCACCGACGCGGTTTCGACCGCGGACGAGGCGATGGACGCCGTCGCGAACTCGATTCGAATGAATCTCGGGTAGTCTTATCTACCGTCTCGTTTTTCGACCTGCCGAAGGCGTCAGCAACTGTTCCGCCCGATTTTCGCGTTTGTAGTCGTCTCTCGGATTTAATCGACAGGGTATCCGAGCCGAGTAGGATTAATATAGCGAAATATGATTTATTCGAGCGATAGCCGACACCAAAACCAGAGCCGAGAATCATGGTAACATATGTCATTGTGGGGCAAAAACTGTCGAATCACCGTCGTTCGAATCGAATCGATACTCGGAGTATGGTCGGATTACACCGGTCAATGACTCGTTACCGCGAAGAAATGCGACGATTCGTCGGTCGAAAAGAGGAGAGCCGAAACGTGGAGACTACTTGCCGCCCTTGGCCGCTTCTTCAGCGGACATCGGGACGCCCTTCGGGGGCTTCGTCTTCGCCTGTTCGCCGGTTCGGGTGTTCTTGGTCTCGATTTCGCCACCTTCCGTCGTATCGAATCCTCCCTGAATGTCGGAGTTGATGACTTTCGTCGTGCCGTACCACGACCAGACGCCGCGGTTGTTGACTGCGCCGGGACTCGAACAGTTCTCGCCGCACGGAGGCGTGCTCTCGTCTACCTCCACCACGGTATTTTTCACGTGAGGAGTTCGGTCTCCTTTCGCGTTCAGTCGGATGTTGGCGATGTTGTTCGAGCGGAAGTACGAGTCCTCAACGTTCGTAATCCCCTCTGCCCCTTGGCTGCCGGGGCCGGAGGCGTACAGACCGTTGTTGACCGCGTTGGCGAGGTGCATATTTCGGATGGTGATGACGCCCTGATGCGGCAGATTGGCGTTCACCCAGACACCGCCACCGCTTTCTTTTGCCTTGATGCCGTCACCCATGTAGACGTTCTCGATGAGACCCTCTCCGTCGGGGGATTCGACGCCGGGCATCATGATGAAACTCTCGCCGCTGTGTTGACCCTTAATGCCGACGTTCCGGATAGTCCACCCGCTGCCGCTGGTGGTGAACGCGACACCAGCGCCCTCGGCGCTGAGGTCGATGAGTTTGTTTTCGAACGTTTCGCCGTCGCCGACCTGAATAGACTCCTGACTGCCAGCGGAGACGGTAATGGTTTCGTACTCCTTTGCGCTCGCAACGGTACCCACGCCCGCCGCACCGCCTGCGGCAATCGCGGTGCCAGCGAGTTTCAGATACGAGCGTCGGTCGAGTAACGATTCATTGTGCGTCTTTTCGTTCTCGTAGTCGCGTGCCATGCAGGTTCAACGTGAGGTTAGTAACTCATAAGGGCACCGATTTTGCTTCAATGTAATACTAACAATTTATAAGTGCCACCTGCATCAGCCTCGATACGCCCGTATTTACCCGATAGAGAGATCGTCGTCAAGCCTGCTGAGAACGTGAGACAACGCCACAATAACGGTGCATCGTTCTCCAGTGAGGGCAATTATCCACCGGTTACTGGAACCATACCGCCCGCCGCCAACCGGTGACGAGAGACAATCGACTCGCCGGGTTCGGCCGGTCGCGTCAGCGAACCGCTTCCACAAACTTCCGTCAGCGGCCGCGGATAAGATGATCCTACCGCATTCCGACCACGGAGTATAACAAAGTTCCTCGGAAGGGGACTGTAAATGACATGAAGGGTGTACCCGGAGAGATGCTCGAAGCGAGTTTCAACGAGAGGCGGAGGGGACTCGCGGGGAGAAGAGCGCCCGCCCGCGGTTCGTGCCTGAGGTCGAAACGATGAGTTCCGACGGGAACCGAACCGTCGTCTTGGGATTCGACGCGCTCGCATTCGAATACCTCGACGCGTTCGACGAGGAACTCCCTCACTTCGACCGGCTGCGTTCCGAGGGCGTCACCGCGCCACTCCGCTCGACGCATCCGCCGTGGACGGGAAGCGCGTGGCCGTCGATGTACACGGGAACCGACCCCGGTCGGCACAACGCGTTCGGGTTCTTCGACTACGACGACGCCTATCCCGATGAGGCAAGCGTCATCACGCGAAACAGCATCAACGCGCCAGCCATCTGGAATTACCTCACGGCGATAGACGAACCGGCTATCGTTCTCAATGTCCCCGTCACACACCCTGCGGAACCGCTCGCGGGCGTCCTCGTTCCGGGCTATCTCGCACCCGAAGACACCGACGGCTACCCGGAAGGTATCAGGGACGAACTGTCCGATGCGCTCGGAGAGGAGTACACCATCTACTCTAAAGCGGAGATGTCGAGCGATTCGGCCGAAAAACTCGACGGCTACGTCGAACTGGTCGGCCTTCGCGCGCGCGCCGCGAAGTACCTTCTGCAGAACTGGGACTGGCGCGTCGCCATCGTGCAGGTGCAGAAGACCGACGCCGTCTTCCACAACTTCGACGACGCCACGGCGTTCCGGCGCGTCTACCGGGCGGCGGACGACCTCGTCGGAACCGTGTTAGAGACCGCACCGGACGCGAACGTCGTGGTCTGCTCCGACCACGGAATGGGCGTCGTCGACGGCTACAAACTGTTCGTCAACGAAGTGCTCCGAGAACACGGATTCGTGGAGAGCACCGCGACCGGAACCGACCACGGAACCGGTCTCTCCCGGGTGAAATCCTCGTTGGTTCGCCCCAGCGAACGCCCGGACGAGTCGAAACAAACGCTCACGCAGACCGCCCTCTCGTGGGGAATGTCCGGACTCAACGCGGTTGGAGTGACGCCGGGCAAGGTGTACGCGACCGCCCAGCGCGTCGGTCTCGGCGGGACGTTGAAGCGTGCGATTCCACAGGACGTGCTGGCCGCCGCGGAGCGAAGTGTCGATTGGCGGCAGTCAAAAGCCTACTGTCGCGCGCTCGGCGAACTCGGCGTCCGCATCAATCTCGAAGGGCGCGATCCGAACGGAGTGGTGCCCAAATCCGAGTACGAAGCCGTCCGGTCGGAACTCATCGAAATTCTCTCGGCGCTCGAAACTCCCGACGGAAGCCCGGCGTTCGAGACCGTAAGGCGGGCGGAATCGGCCGGAATCGATTCCGATTCGAGTGGCCCGGACGTGGAGTTCGTACCGAGCGAGATGAACCACCTCGTGCTTCCGAGTCTCATCGGCCAGCGATTTCTCCCGGTTTCGGAGTACAACCACAAGCAAGACGGAGTATTCATCGGTCACGGCCCGTCGTTCGACGGAACCGCGACCGTAGCGGAGCTCTCGCTGACCGACGTGGCACCAATCGCCATGGCGTCTGCCGGGCTTCCGGTTCCCGAAGCGATGACCGGAACCGTTCCGGACAGCCTGCTGGATGGGCCGGTCGAAAGACGCGCGTACTCCGGCGTCGAGTACGGTTCCGGGGGAACAGTCGGCGACGAGGGGGCGGTCGAATCGAGGCTCGAAGACCTCGGCTATCTGTAATCCATGAGCACGAAGGGAGAACTTCGAAACCTGCTTTCGAGTGCGAGCCTCGTATTCGTCGGGGCTGGCATCGCGTCTGTGGCGAAACTCTTAGAGCGAATCATCCTCGGTCGAAGCCTCCCGACGGCGGCGTTCGGCGAGGTGAACATCGCACTCACGACAATGTCGCTCGGCGTCACCTTGGCCCTCGTCGGCTTCGGACAAGGAATTCCGCGCTACGTCTCCCGGTTCGACGACGAGCGAGACGTGCGCGGCGCGTGGCTGACCGGCGTCCTCTTCACGGGCGTCGTCGGCGTGTCGCTGGCGGGCCTGCTGTACTTCAACGCCGACTTCATCACGTCGAATCTATTCGACCACGGCGGGGACGGTCGCCTCGTTTCCGTATTCGTTCTCGCGATTCCCCTCGTCGTCGGCTATCAGGTCGGAATCGGCGCGATTCGCGGGTTCGAAAACACCATCTACAAGACGTACGTCGGCGATCTGCTGTATCCGTTCGGGAGACTGCTTCTCCTCGGCGGACTGCTGTCACTCGGATTCGGGCCGGTGTCGGCGGGATACGCGTACCTCCTGAGTGCTGGCGTGGCGTTGATCGCCGCTCACTACCTGCTGAACCGCTTGCTTCCCCTCATCGGGGAGTTTCGTTTGCACGCGCGCGAGATGGCGCTGTTTTCCGCGCCGCTCGTCCTCTCGTCGGTTCTCGCCGATCTGCTCACGCGAACCGACACGGTGATGCTCGGCTTTTTCAAGAGCTCTCACCAAGTCGGGTTGTACGCCGCGGCGTATCCGCTCGCCAACAGCCTGCTCATCGCCCTCTCGTCGTTTGGATTTTTGTACCTACCACTGGCTTCGCGCCTCGACGCGAGCGGCGAGAGAGACGAGATAACGTCGATTTACCAGCTCACGACGAAGTGGATTTTCGTCGTGACGTTTCCGGCATTCCTCCTGTTCGTCGCGTTCCCCGCCGACATTCTGACCGTCTTCTTCGGCGAGCGATACGCCGGCGGCGCACTGGCGCTCGTGGTGCTCTCGGTCGGCTTCTTCACGAACGCCGCAGGCGGACGAAACCGGGAAACGCTCTCCGCGCTCGGCCACACGAAACTGATACTCGCGGGCAACGCGGTCGCTTTCGGTCTCAATCTCGTGCTGAATCTCGTGTTGATTCCCACCCACGGGTTCGTCGGGGCGGCGGTCGCCTCCGCAGTCTCGAACGTCACGCTCAACGCCTTCATGTTCGCCGTGCTGTGGTCGAAGTTCGGGATTTCGCCGTTCTCCCAGTGGACGGTTCGAACGATGGCGTGGCTTCCACTCCTCCTGTTGCCGCCGACGCTGGTCGTCTCGCAGGTCGTCTCGTTGACCGTGTTCACGCTCCCAATCGCGCTGATAGTAGCCGCGGCCGCGACGCTCGTCGTCGTTTCGGCGACGAACTGCCTCCAACCGGAAGACAAGGTGGTCGTCGATTTCGTGGAGAGCACCGTCGACACGAAACTTCCGTTTTTGCACGGCTACGTGCCGGAGACGGGAGAGGAAGGGTTATGAACCAGTCCGATCACACTGCACGTGACGCTATTTTCCGACGATGATTCTGCGAAGCCATCCCTCAAAGTGAATAGTATAGCGACATGTGATTTATTCAGCTAGCCGATGACGGTCGGTGAAAAATCGGATAGAGACCGTCACAGCGGAGTACCAGGCGAAATGACGGCTGAGAGCGTTCGTTTAGCGGCGTGCCGTGGTCAAGTGGAAGTCCGCCTTCAGGGACGAAAACCATTACAGCGGTCTCCAGCGAGAAAGGAAGGGACGACGGCAGACCCCGTCAGTAGAACAGCTATCATCGTCGGTTGCTCTGGTTCCTGAGCGAGTGTCGCCTCGGCGTGGAAATAAGGGAAAGTCCGACTTCGAACGGAAAGTTACGACTCGACCTGAGCGACCAGTCCGAGAAGAAGTCGAGCAAAATCGACCCGGCGAGAATTTTCCTCTGTTGGAATTGTAGATTATCAATCATTTTCTGAACCGAGGCGAAAGATAATATCGTCTAATATGGTACTGATAAGGTGGCAGGGGCAGTACTAGTTTGGACGATATTCGTGGTTTCGGGGCGATAGGGAAGTACTAATCATGCAGATAAAGTCCCTTATCACGCTTCGTGGGACAAATTGAAATACCGTGACTGAGAC
>CAYNQM010000056.1:0-19365 GCA_964399275.1 uncultured Haladaptatus sp. | reverse complement strand
CGAGTCGGTTTTCCATGTCGCTCTCGTCGTCTCGCTTCCCGCCGAGGCTGTCCACCTCGTCGAAGAAGATGATGGACGGCGCGTTCTCGCTCGCCTCCTCGAAGATTTCGCGGAGGCGCTCCTCGCTCTCGCCCTTGTACTTGCTCATCACTTCCGGGCCGGAGACGGAGACGAAGTGGGCGTCCACCTCGTTCGCCACCGCCTTGGCGATGAGGGTCTTCCCGGTTCCGGGTGGACCGTAGAGCAGGACGCCTTTCGGCGGGTCGATTCCCAGTCGGCGGAACAGCGCGGGATTGGAGAGCGGGAGTTCGACCATCTCACGAACCCGGCGGAGTTCGTCGTCCATGCCGCCGATGTCCTCGTAGGTCGCGCCCGTCACCTCGGTCGTGTCGGTCGTTTGGCTATTGCTGGAGGGCGTCACCGTATCCGCGAGGTTCGACAGGGAGACCTTCACGTCGGTTTCGTTCGTCACTCGAACGGTTCCGGCCGGGTCGGTCTTCGAGACGACGAACAGGCCCGCATCGCCCAACCGCTCGATTCGGGCGCGTTCTCCGGTGCTCACGGGTCGGTCGAGCAGTTCGCGCTTCGTGGCGGATTCCAGCGTCTCCACGTCGTCCAGCGAGAATTTCGCCTTCGGCACGACCGTCACTGAATCCGCGTCCGAAACCGAGATGGGCCGAATCGAGACATCGTCACCGATTTTAACCCCCGCGTTTGTACGGGTTTCGGCGTCGATTTGAATCGTGTTTTCGGGAACCGTACTTGCCGCAGGCCACACCTTGACGACCGTGGTTTGGTCGCCGGAGAGGGCAATGGTGTCACCACTGAGAACGCTGAGTTGCTGTCGCGCTGTATCCGGAATGCGGGCGATACCACGTCCGCCGTCGCGCTTTTCCGCGCCCCGAACGGTGAGCGTCACCGTCGGTTTTTCAGTCATATCGCCTACTCGTCGCCCGATTGTCTTCAGGGTTTCCCGCAGAAATGCATTTGTCCGATGCGAACCTTCCTTCAATTATGGTTGCTCAAACCGAGCGCGACGACATCACGTGGTACCAGTGCGAGCAGTGCGGGCTGATGTTCGACGACCAGGAGGACGCCAAACAGCACGAAACAAACTGCGACGCGGAAGAGCCCTCGTACATTCAGTGAGATTCGGGGAATTATTTCGGCTCACGCAGGCAGAGTACTGAAGGGGCTTGCCAGCGTCTTGTTGGTATGGGATACGATACGACTATCGGCTGGTCGCTGTTCACGTCCGGCGTTGTCACGCTCCTTCTCAAATGGCTCCCGTACGACTCGCTCTACTGGGGTATCGGACTGCTCGTCGTCGGATTCCTCATCATGTCGCGGCGAATCCTGTAGCCCAAGCGATTCGAGCGAAACGGCGAGTGAGAGGCACAGTCCGTTTCACCGGGACGAAACTTCGTTTTAGACGATATCTAAAAACCCATTTGTTAAATCTAATGAATATCTTCATAATACTGCCTGTCCCAGTAGTGGACGAATGGCCGACCACCGCACCGAATTTCTCAGAGCGTCGTGGGTCAACGTCGTCACGAACGTTCTCAAAATCGTGGTGGAGGGCGGACTCGGGTTGGCGTTCGGAAGCCTCGCGCTCGTGGCCGACGCCGCCCACTCCGTGGCCGACCTCCTCGCCAGCGCGGTGGTGCTCGTCTGGGGTCGTCTTTCGTTCGAAGGGCCGGACAAAGATCACCCTCACGGGCACGAACGAGTCGAACCCCTGACCGCCCTGTTCGTCGGCGGAACGCTCGTGCTTCTCGGCGTAAAATTGCTGTACGATGCGTGGCAGTCGGTTCTGTCCACTCCCGAATCCCACTACAGCATCTACCTCGTGGCGGCGCTCGGATTCGCATTCGTTGACCGCTACTTCTGTTACTGGTACACCAAGCGCGTCAACAGCACCGTGCAGTCGCCGGGGCTGGCCGCGCTCGTCGCCGACAGCAAAAACGACCTCTACACGACTGGGGCGGCGGTCGTCGGCGTGGCGGGAATGGCCGGTGGGTACCCAATCTTAGACCCGATCGCGGGTGGACTGGTCAGTCTGCTCGTCATCCACCAAGGAATCGAGGTTTCGCGCGAAAACGTCAGCTACCTCGTGGACTCCGCCGCACCCGGCCACGTCCGCGAAGAACTCAAGGACGAAATCCTCTCCCACGACGACGTTCACGGCGTCCACGATTTCACCGCGTATCACGCGGGAACCGTCTTGGAAGTCGAGTTTCACGCCGAAGTGTCGGCAGATTACACGCTCGTGGAAGCCCACGACATCGAAACCGACCTCCGGAACGCGCTCCTATCGCGCGAGGAGGTCGGCGACGTTCACATTCATCTCGACCCGGCAGGAATGGGCGAGTGGAAAGATGCGGAAGAAGGGCGACTTTCGTCACCTGCGAACTGATTTCGGGACGGGTCAGAGAAGCGTGGCGACTGCGACGATCCCGAACACCAGCAGTCCGACGCCGTAGAACACCATTCCCGCACCGGAGTACTCGCGGGTTGGCGAATCGAACACGTCGTTCGACCCTCGGGCACTGAGCGCCGCCGCCGCTCCTACGGGGTCGCCGCCGCTTATCGTCCCCGTGTCATCTCCACTGGTTGCCGCGCGAGCCAGGAGGAGCATCCCGACCGCGATGGTTCCCAAGAGCGCGTAGCCGCGAACCGACGGTGGGAGGACGTACGCGACCGCCACGGTGCCACCTCCGAACAGCACCGTGTACAGGCCGCCGTACCGAGCGAGGAAGTTCCAATCCATACTCTATCTGCGACCATGGGTGGTAAAAGTTTTCTCACGAGATATTGAGGAAAGATGAGTATAGTGGCGAGTGAACGAGAAGTCGTCTGAAACGACTCGACGGTCAGCCTAACCCCGCTCGTTCGCGGTGTTCCTCGGCCAGTTTTTCGGCGTGTTCCCGCGACTGGCAGGCTTCCCAGCGAATCTGCTCGGCCCTGCTGTAGGTCAGTTCGGTCTTCAGTTCGTCGCGCAGGACACCGGTGCCAACCTTCTCTATCTCGCCGTCCGAGCCGAGTTCGTACATCCCCCATCGCTGAGGTGCGCTTCCGACCGTCGCTCTGTCGAGCGACTGCCAGCGTTTTCGGAGAGGCATCAGTCGTCGGTCTTGTCGGACTCGTTCACGAACTCGAACGAACGTTCGGCCAGTTCGTCCTCCTCGAAGACGAACACTCGTCCGCGGGCGACTTCGGGGTCGGCATCGATTTCGACGGCGTGCCCGTCCGCGCGAACCGTGACGCCGGGAAATAGCTCTTCTTCTTCCCCCGGTTCGACGATGATTCGGCCGACGCCGGTCGATTTCAGAATTTCGTCGTGGGTCTTGCGGTCGTTGATGTAGGTCATCACGCCCTCGGTTTCGGTCGGGTCGGTGACGAGCACCTGCACGAGTTTGCCGGGTTGGGTTCGGAGGGTGTCCTGCACCTTGTTCGGAATCCCGTTGTAGAACGCCTCTCGCCCGTCGGAGTACTCGACGATGATTCCGTCCTCGGTGAGTTCGACGCCGAGCGTGTCCGGAGACACGTCGCTTCTGAGGCTCATACCGGTCGATTAGCGGGGGAAAGGGAAAAGAGCCGCGTTCCGAACCACGCGTTCGCCAATCGGGACACCGACCCAAAGAAATTTATATTTGCGAATATAATCCCCCTAGAATTGGAAAATGTTCGAATTTCGCTCTATCCGAACCCATCCGAATTCGAAATCATCCACAGGAATGAAATAACTGGAACCTCTCCTTTCGGACGATGGAAACACCCGTCATAGCGACGCGACTGGCCGCCGGACTACTGTTGATACTGGCGAATGGCTACTTCGTCGCCATCGAGTTCGCGCTCACTCGTGTACGCCAGTATTCGGAATCCGAGTTCGACACGCCCGGTCTGCGGCGAGCGTGGGAGATGACCGAAAACCTCGAACTCTATCTCACTAGCTGTCAGGTCGGAATTACCGCGTCGAGCATCGCGGTCGGTATCGTCGCCGAACCCGCCCTCGCGGCTATCTTCGAACCGATGTTCGCAAATACGGGACTCGCATCGATCGGTGCGGGAGCGCTCCTCGGCTTTCTCATCATCAACCTCGTCCACCTGACGCACGGGGAGCAGACGCCGACGTATCTCGGCGTGGAGCGCACGAAGTTCGTCTGCCGATACGGAGCGACGCCCCTGTACTGGTTCTACCGCGCTATCGCCCCGATAATCACGCTCGGTGACGGTGTTGCGAAGTGGACGCTTCGACTGTTCGGCGTCGAAATCACGGGCGCGTGGAAGGACGCCGAAACCGACGCCATCGAGTCGCGCGCCGACTTGCACAAGGAACTCGGTTCCGTTCTCGAACGTGGGAATCTTCCCGAGGAGCGCCACGACGAAGTGATGAACGCGCTCAAAATCGGCGAGACGCCGATTCGAAGCATCATGGTTCCGAGCGAGGACATCATGGCGGTTTCGACGGAAGACCCCCTCGACGAAAATTTGGAGCGCGTTCGAAACCATCCGCACACTCGTTTCCCGCTCATCGGGGAGTCGTTGGACGATTACCGAGGAAACGTCTACATGCCCGCGCTGTACCGCGAACACGACGCGCTCGAAGCGGGTGAACTGACGCTCGAAGATGTCGCACACCCACCGATGACGATTGCGGCCAACACAACCATCAGCGACGCGCTCGACCTACTACAGATAGAAAGTCAGGAACTGGCGCTGGTGATGGAAGACGGTGAAGTCGTCGGCCTCGTCACCGCGACGGACGCGCTCGAAGAGGTCATCGGCGACCTTCGCGACCCGACCGACCGACCCGAATCGGCCGCACAGCCCTGACCGAACAGTATTGCGTCTATCGCTATCCTGAAAAGGGAACCCGACGAAGCGCGACCATGCACGGACGCGCCAAAGCGCCTGCCGCCGGGACGATACTCAATGCGCTCGCCACCGGTGTCGGGTCGGCGTTTGCCATCGACGCCTACACCACCGCCGAGGTGACGCTCTCCGACTCGGGCGAGATTCGCGGCGAAATCGAGGACGCACCGGACGCCGACACCCGACTCGTGGAGCGATGCGCCGAACTGGTTCTCGAATCCGTCGGCGACGATTCGTCCGTTGGCGAACCGTCGTCGCTCGGCGCGACGGTTCGCACCGAGAGCGACGTTCCGATGGCTTCCGGGTTGAAGAGTTCGAGCGCCGCGGCGAACGCCACCGTCGCGGCGACCCTCGCCGCTCTCGACGCGGAAATGGACAGAGAAGACGCCTGCCGACTCGGCGTGCAGGCGGCCCGCGATGTGGGCGTGACGGCGACGGGCGCGTTCGACGACGCCAGCGCGAGCATGCTCGGCGGCGTCACCGTCACCGACAACGACCGCGACGAACTGCTCGCCCGCGACGAGGTTTCGTGGGACGTGCTGGTCTGGACGCCGCCGGAACGCGCGTTCTCCGCGGACGCCGACGTGTCGCGCTGTCGGCGCGTCGCACCGATGGCCGACCTGGTGGCCGACCTCGCGCTCGACGGGGAGTATGGACGAGCGATGACGGTCAACGGTTTCGCGTTCTGCGGCGCGCTCGGCTTTCCGACCGACCCCATGGTGGATGCCCTGCCGGACGTGACGGGCGTCTCCCTCTCCGGAACCGGACCCAGTTTCGTCGCCGTCGGCGGGCGAGGGGTTTTAGAGGGCGTGCAAGAAAGGTGGGAGTCACTGGAGGGCACGACGTGGCTAACGACGACACAAATAGACGGAACCCGAACGATATGACGCTCTCGGAACTCCGAGAGGAAATCGAGTCCATCGACCGCGAAATCGTAGAACTCATCGCGCGGCGAACCTACGTCGCCGAAACCGTCGCGCAAGTGAAATCCGCCGAGGACATCCCGACGACGGACGAAGGCCAAGAGCAAAAAGTGATGGATCGGGCCGGGGAGAACGCCGAACGATTCGACGTGGATTCGAATCTGGTGAAGGCGGTTTTCAGACTGCTCATCGAGTTGAACAAGGTGGAGCAGAGAGACAAGAGATAATTCAATTATTCCAGACATATTTTGATATATGTGTTGCCATTAACCATTCTGGTCGTTGTTTAACGTTCTTGCCTCTCGGGCTGAGAGCGTTGTTAGCGTTGCCACCGACGTGTTTCTCGATTAATCTCCTCAGTCCGTTCATCGTCGAATCTGTCGTGGTTTCGTTCAAGTTTCTCATCAACTGCCTTGGTTAAATCCATATCGAGCTGATGAGCCATGCTCATACTGTAGATGAGGATGTCTGCGAGTTCCATCCGTACCTCAGATACGAAGTCATCATCGTTGGTGATTCGCTCGTTTCCAAGGTTATCGTGCCAGAGAAATAGTTCAAGTAGTTCGCCTGCCTCGACTGAGATGGCTTGGGCGACGTTCTGTGGGGTGTGAAACTGCTCCCACTCGCGCTCTTCGAGAAACTCAACGTACTCCTTCTGAAGCTCATTAAGTGTCTTTGACATCTGGTAGCGTTCGTCCTTCCACGGTTGAATACGTTCTTGTTTGAATTCGATGGCACCCAAAAGCATAGTATTCTGTGTATCCATAGCTTTCTGTATGCCCACCATCACGGTCAACGTGGAAGATGACCTCAAGGAACGGATGGAGAAGCACCCGGAAATCAACTGGAGCGAAGTCACTCGACAAGCCATCCGAAATAAAATCGAGAACCTCGAACTGATGGACGAACTCACCGCCGACAGCGAACTCACCGACAAAGACGTAGACGAAATCGCCGCCAAAATCAACGAAAGCGCGCGAAAGCGCGTCGAAGAAGAGTCGGAGTAATCCTGACGAATGAAGTTGGTTGTCGATGCGAACGTCGTCATCTCCGCGCTTATCGCTAACTCGAAAACACAGGAACTCATCGTCACGCTCGAACCAGAACTCCTGACTCCCAAATTCGTCCACGATGAAATCGGGAACTACGAAGACCTCATCGTCGAGAAATCGGGAATGAGTTCGGACAGGGTTCAACAGTTTATCGACCTCTTGTTCCAGTATATCGAGACAGTGCCTGCTAGCGAGTTCTACCCGCACATCGAGGAGGCGGATGAGACGATAGGCGATACTGACCCAGACGACGTGCTGTACGTGGCTTGTGCGCTCGCTCGTGATGCCTGTGTGTGGAGCGACGACTCTGATTTCGATGAACAAGATCTCGTGCGGGTACTCACTACCAGCAAAGTAATCGAATCATTCGAGACAATGTGACTTCTTAACTCTGGAAACAGCAAGAACTGGAAAAGTGTGCAGTCTCGCATGGTGGATTTCATCGAGTTAAACAAGGTCGAACAGCGCGAGAGCCGGTAACACACGATACGAATCTACTCGTCGGACTGTAACCGGATGGCGTACGTCACGCTCACCGATTTCCCGCGTTTCTCTGCTTTCGCTGAGTTCGTTCATCGTCTCTTTCGGTGTCGCATGCGGCGTCTCCCCGAGCGAGTCGATTGCGTCGGTACTCGAATAGCGCCGACTCTCGCGGTATCGAGCGACGTGTCTACTCCGGTGTAGTGTCCACTGCGGACGTTGTCGAGGCGACTTCGTCGCACAGAACGATGGCGTATCCGCCGACGATGAACAGGACGCCTAACACCAGAAACGCGACGTCCCACAGAAGGACGGAACCGGGGCCAGCGGGCCAAACGTGGTGGATGCCGAGAAGGTGATGGTTTATCACTCCTTCGACGACGTTGAACACTCCCCAACCGAGGACGACCGAGCCGAAGAGCGTTCGACCCGACCGAGGAACTGCTGGACTTCGCCACGCACGCCAGAGGAGGACGATGCCGAGGACGGTGAGGAGATACGTTGCGGCATGGAAGAAGCCGTCCGCCATCACGTTCAGCCGCAGATCACCCGCGACGCTCGGGTTGTGGTGAGAGCTGAGCATGTGATGCCACTGAAGGATTTGGTGGACGACGATTCCGTCGAAGAAACCGCCGAGCCCCAATCCGAGGACGACTCCAGCACGAACGAGCGGCTTCGCGCGTTCCTGAAGACCGAGCCAACTCTCCTCGTGGTCACTCATACAGGAAAACCATACCGAGAAGCGCAAAAGCGTCGTGCTTGCTCATACCACGTGCCTCGGACGAAAGAGGAGTTCGACTGCCGTCGGTTTGAGAACGTCATTGTAACGAGCGCGTCGAACGTCTTGCTCCTCGTAGCACCGTTGTCCCCACCGCCGGTCGTCTCCGCCGTGAGTACGTTCCATGGTGAGCACGCTCCGTGGCGGTGGTCTGCTTAGCGGGCTTGGGAGAGTGATAGGATTTCTAACTGGACGTGGCGTTTTGCGACTCATCGAGAGCCAAAGTCCGGGTTCAGCATAGAGATGGTTGTCGATGTGTTGCTAGCTGCTCCCGACTCCAAATACCGCACCTCGTCCTCCCCAGCCTCCTCCCTCCGGTCGTCCCTCGCACGCGTTGCTCGCACGCGCCGGGATTGAAAATCGATCGGAAACGTGTCCTCTTCGTCTCAGTACTCCCACAGTCGCTGGACGCGCTCTTCGATTTCCGGATGCTCCGCTCGCAGTTGTCCGACATCCGTCTCGCCATCGACGTTGATGACCTGTACCTCACCGCGGCGGTCGGAGTACACGTCCTGAAAGTCGTACACGACGCCGACGACGATCACGTCCTGCGGAATCTCGTCGCTCTCGATGAGGAACTCGACTTGCCTATCGACGTTGTACTCCACCAGTCGATTGATGGCTTCGGTTCGGCCGACTCCGTCGGGAAGCGATTCGACACCGGATTCGAGATGCGGCTTCAGCAGTTCGAGACAGTGTTCGATACCGGCGGGTTCGGAAATGCCGTCAGTCAAATCGTCGTAGGTCGCCGTGACCGCGCCACAACCGGTGTGGCCGACGACGACGACGGTGTTCGTTTCAGTGTGCGCGACCGGGTAGAGAACGTCTCCCGAGACCACGTCACCGGAGTCGGTTCGCTGGACGACGCGGTTGCCGATGTTGCCGCAGGTGAAAATTTGCCCCGGTCGGTCGTTCCCCCAGAGGTGGTCTTGCAGAACGCGGGAGTCAGAGCAACAGACCGAAACCACGTCCGGACGCTGTGACTCCTGTACGTCGTCGAATCGCGATTGGAACTCGGCCGCGTGTTTCGCGTTATCTTCCAGCAACTCGATGAGCGTCTGGTTCATGCGTGCACTGAAACGCCCCGGTAAATTGATTCCTCGGTTCTGTCCTCGACGCGCAGACCGTCGGGGGCACGTCCGCGAACGGTCGTGGTCGAAAAACGAACGCCGCCAGACGGATTTTATCCGCCGATGTCAAAAGCACCGTATGGTCGAAACGTACGTAGTCGCGCTTACCTTGTTCGGCATCGTCATCCTCGCGGCTAGCGTACTGCCGGAGCTGCTCAGAGGGTATGCGATCTCGGTACCCATCGCTTACGTGGGCATCGGAATGGTCGCGTTCTGGCTCCCGCTCGGATTACCCCGACCCGACCCGCTGGCGCACAGCTATCTCGCCGAGCGACTGACCGAGTTCGTCGTCATCGTCTCGTTGATGAGCGCCGGGTTAAAAATCGACCGTCCGTTTTCGGTCAGCACGTGGTCATCGACGTGGCGTCTGCTCGCGGTGACGATGCCCCTGACGATTGCGGGAGCGGCAGTAGCCGGTTGGTCGATTCTCGGGTTCGTTCCCGCGACGGCGGTGCTCCTCGGCGCAGTCGTCGCCCCGACCGACCCGGTTCTCGCGTCCGACGTGCAGGTCGGTCCCCCCGGGGAAGGCGAAGAGGTGGCGACGGAACAGCCCAACGAGGAAGCACACGAGCACGAGGTTCGTTTCACGCTCACCTCCGAGGCCGGATTGAACGACGGTCTCGCCTTTCCGTTCACGTACCTCGCCATTGCGGTCGCCACGGCTGGACTCGCACCGGCGCAATGGGCGGGCGATTGGTTCCTTGTGGATGTGCTGTATCGGATCGGCGTCGGCGTCATCGCGGGACTGTTGCTCGGATGGATGTTGGCCGAACTGCTGTTTCGGTTCTCGCCGACGACGCAACTCGCGAGTACTGTGGAGGGAACGGAAGCGCTGGCCGGAACCGTCTTCGTCTACGGCGCGACGGAACTGGTGCAGGGGTACGGATTCATCGCCGTTTTCGTCGCCGCGCTGTTCATCCGTCACCGCGAACGAACGCACGAGTACAATCGTGCACTCCACGATTTCGCGGAAGTAGTCGAGCGTCTGACGATGGCGGTCTTGTTGGTGCTGTTCGGCGGCGCAATCGCTACCGGTCTTCTCGATCACCTCACCGTACCGGCCGCCGTCGTCGGGCTCGGCTTCGTCTTTGCGCTCAGGCCGCTCGCCGGATTCCTCGGCCTCCTCGGTTCGGGTATCGATTTGGACGAGCAGGCGGTGATTTCCTTCTTCGGTATTCGCGGCGTCGGATCGTTTTTCTACCTCGCTTACGCCCTCAACGAAGCGAACTTCGCCGAGCCGAGGCTGCTGTGGTCGCTCATCGGGTTCCTCGTGGCCGTCTCGGTCATCGTCCACGGGACGCTCGCAACTCCGGCGATGAAACGGTTGGCTCGGCGAGGACGCGCTTGAGCCGTCGAGTTCGACACCTCGAAGCCACTACTGCTAAGTGCGCGACTCGCGACTCGTTTCCGGAGGAATGGACGATACCCGAAAAAGAGACGAAACAAACGACGGATCACGAGACGATTCGAAACTGGGTCGAACGCCGAAACGGTGACCCGGCGATGGTACAGGGTACCGACAACGACGGTGGTCTCCTCCGCATCGGCTTCGAGGAAGGGGACACTCACGACGACCCGTTAGAACAGATCTCGTGGGAAGAGTTTTTCGAGCGGTTCGAAAACGAAGCTCTCGCCTTCGTTTATGAGGACGAAACCAAGGACGGTTCCCGGAGCCGCTTCTGCAAATTAGTCTCTCGCCAGAAGTAACGGCACTACGTGCGGCGATGTCTCGATCCGAGCGCGTACCGTTTATCGCCGTACTGGCACCGTCGTACTGGCGCGAATCCACGCCCGATGGTTGTCGGGGTCGTAAAACATCGCTACGACGCCGAATTCATCCTCGTATTCGCTGTATTCGATAGTGTTCTGTTTTTCGCTCATTCTTGGGGTTCGGTCGTTTGCTCGCGACACCACAGGTCTCGACAGTCGGTGCTACAGAACGGAAGGAGACGAACTGCTCCTTTCGCGTCCGTGTCGGCCAGCACGGGATGCCACACCTCGATTTCGATGGTACGGCCGCAGTTCGCACAGAGTCGCTCGTCGTCGGAATCGGGGACGCGCCCGTCCATGCGTTGTTCGACCATCGTCACTCTTCGAAGACATCTACCGTTCCATTGCTGTGTACGCGTACTGCGTATCCGTCGAGCGAAAACTCGACGTGACCGCTCTTCGACCGTCGGTGGAATATCGCGTCGAGCGCATCCGGGTCGATTACGTCGTAGAGGCACGTATCGAACTCCGTCGCATCTTCGTACCCTTTGGCGTCCATTATCGCCGCGAGAACCGCCAAACTGGGACGGTCGGTTCCTCGTCCGTCCCACCGTCGTCGAATATCTGTTCTCATGTGAGTACTCTAGAAATGCGGGGCAAAGTCCCTTCCAGCTAGGTTGACTGCCCTTCCGAAAGCCGGTGGCTATCCATCTAGATACTCCCGTCGAGCAGTTGGTGCAGGAGTTTTCGCTCGGCGGTTCGCAAGTGGTGTTGGAACGTCGGCTGTGAGATGCCGAGCGAGCGTCCGACCTCCTCGCCCGTACTCTTGCGCGGCGAGTCGAAGAAACCGCTGTAGTACGCCGTCTCCAGCGTTTCGCGCTGTCTGTCTGTCAACGTCTTGGTGAGTTCGACGTCGATCCCGTTCGAACCCAACGGTCGCTCTCGCTGGCGGCGGCCTCGAAGTTCGGTTTCGGGAAATCGCCGTTGGAGCACCTCCACGAACGTCCGGATGTCGGCGTTCGCTGGCAACTGAACGACGGCCTGGCCGGGAAGGCCGTCCACGACGAACGACTCCGGCACCACACCGTGGTCGAGGAGCGTCCCGACGAAACTGGAGTCGGTCAGCGTCACCGCGAACAGAGAGACGCCGCCGCGCTCGCTCATGTGTTCGATATCGATGACTTCGAGCGAGCGCGATGCGACTTGTCGAACGTCCTCGACCGAGACGTCGCGGGCGACGAAAAACGTCTTCGGGGTTCCTTCTCCTTCGGAAACCACGCCCGTAAACTCGACACTGCCACCCGTCTCGGTGGCCAGCGACACGAAGAACACGTCTCGGCTCCGAACGTCGAAGCGGAGTTCGACTACCTCACTGCTCGCCAGCGCTTTCTTGCTCTCCACGGCGTTGATGGCGTAGGCGACGGTCTGACTCACGTCGTCCAGAACCGCGCGTTCCAGTTCGTCGAACGTCCCGGCTTTGTCGGAGTAGACCGTGAGCACGCCGTACAGGGCATCACCGTAGCGAAGCGGGAGTGCGCAGACCGACCGGAAGCCGCGTTTCAGCGCCTCACTTCGCCACGGTTCCGACGGCGGGTCGCGGAGAACGTCTTGGACGACCTGTGCACGCCCCGTCCTGAGTGCGATTCCGGTCGGGTCGGTCGCGTTCGCGTCCTCGGGAGTGACCGAGACGGCGTCGAGAAATCCGCGACCGATGCCCGCGGACTCGCGCGGAACGACGGTCTTCGTCGCCGGGTCGTCCTCGCCGATCCACGCGAACCGGTACGGATTGCCCCCCGCGAGTCGCGTACAGACCGCGCGATCGATTTCGTCGCGGCTTCGCGCCTCCACGAGTGCTCGGTTGACACGACGGATACCGTCGTTCAGTTCGTTGAGTCGTTCGAGCGCCGCGTTCTGCCGACGGAGCGTTGCTTCCTGCTCCCGAAGCATTCGCTCGCGCTTCGCCCGACTGAGGGCGGATTCGACCGCCGCAGAGCAGAGTTCCGCGACGTCGAGCGTCGCGTCGTCGGGAACCTCGGTAACGAAAACGCCGTGGTTGCCGAGCGGGAGGATGGCAGTTCCGTCCTCGAAGCGCGGTTCGTTCTCGGTGAACGCTTCCCAGGCGAGAGCGTTGACGTCCTGCAATTCTTCCATCCCGTCACGCCATGTTCCCGCTCGAACTTGGAGCGCGGCCTCGGATTCGTCGTACAGGGCGATGACCGTCTCCGGGAGGTCGAGCAACTGCTCGGCACCTTCGACGGCGAGCGTACACACTACGTCGAACGATTCCGCCTCCATGAGGACGCGCGTGAGGTCGGAGAGGTCGGCGAGAACCTGTTCGTGCCGCATTCGTTTGGTCACGTCTACCGCAACGCCGATGACGCGGTCTACGTCGCCGTCGCTGTCCAGTACGGGTTGGTAGGCGACTTCGAAGACGCGGTCGCCGACTTCGGTCGTCGAGCGAACTCGTTCGCCGGAGAGCGCGCGTTTGCAGTCCGCGATGACGTCGGGAAACGCCTCGTAGCGGTCGAACACCGACTCGCCGACGACCTCGCCGTCGTCGAGTCCGAGCGTCGTCAACCCCTGCCCTTCCGAGAGGACGAACGAGCCATCGCTGTCGAGGATGAACAGCACGAGCGGAACGTTGTGGATGATGGCTTCGTATTGCTCTATCTGGAACTCACGTTCTTTGCGCTCCGTGATGTTCAGATGTGCGACGACGACGAAGTCGGTATCGCCGTCCGTCATCCGTTTTGCGTGCATCAGGAACCAGCGTCGTTCGGTGGGTGAGTGACACGGATATTCGAGCGCGAACTCCGCCTGTTCTCCAGCGAGGATGTTCCGGATTCCGTCCGCGGCCTCGTCCGCGGAGGGTTCGTCGGCAGTCTCGCAGACGTCGAGGTAACTGTCGCCGAGCGTCGTCGCCACAAGACCGTTGTCTCGACCGAACTCTTCCCACGCTCGGTTCGTCGTGACGACGACGCCGTGGTCGTCGAGAACGGCGACGTTCACCGGGAGCGCGTCGAGTGCGAGTAAGTCGATGTCGGTACGACTCACGATTTCTCTCCCCACATCGTCCTCTCCCCCCAATCCATCAGAGACGGTTGGGCATCGACGGCTAAAACGGTAGCGACCGGACAGGCTACGATTCGCAGTACGCCGAAGCCAGTTCGTCCAGTGATTCGTGGTGTTCGGTCGTGTGCGGTGCGGTCAGCGGCGAAACGCTAATCCGACCTTCGTACACCGCTCTGCGGTCGGTTCCGTCGGGGTCGGGAAGCGTCTCGCTGTCCATCTGTTCCCACGTCAGGTCGTGCAGGGTGACGACGCCGTCGTCGTTCGTCGCGTTCATGTCGTAGACGTGCGACGGTTGCGTCACTTCCATCGGGGCAGGTTCGTCGCTCGGCATCGGGGCGTTGACGTTCAGATATTCGGCCTGTTCGAAGACGCCCGCGCCGAGCGAGCGTTCGGTGAGATAGGTCGTCGCGCGCGCCGCCTCGTCGTACTCGTCTTTCGTCGTGTCGTGGGGCCACATGTGGTTCGGGACGTGGAGCGAGACGGCGATGGCAGGGACGTCGAAGAACGCGGCTTCGACCGCGGCACTGACTGTCCCCGAGCGCCCGAGGACGTAGGCTCCGAGGTTCGCCCCGTTGTTACAGCCCGAGACGACGATGTCCGGGTAGGGACCGAGTTCGGTCAATCCCGCGACGACGCAGTCGGTCGGGGTGCCGGTGACGGCGTAGCCGATTTCGTGTTCTTCGACTTCTACCTCGTAGGACATCGCTCGCCCGACTGCGCTTTGGTCGGTTGCGGGTGCGACCGTCGTGACGTTCCCGACCTCCTGAAGCGCGTCGTACAGCGCGTGGATTCCGGGACTGTCGATGCCGTCGTCGTTCGTCAGAAGAATTTCCGGCGAATCGCTCATGCGAACGAGGTCGGAACGCGGGCGCAAAAGTGCACCGTTCGGACGATGGTAAACGCACCGAGACGAAATCAAAAAACAGACGCTTTCGCCCGTTTCAGTGTTTCAGGTAGATGTTCCAAACCGTGATTAGTAATTAATAAATCACATGGATTTATGGCCAGACACTCGCTCTGTCTAGATGGCCATGGCGGAGGGAAACGTCACTGACGCGCGGACGCTCGAACTCAACTACGAATACGCTCAACGCAACGTAGACGTGCTGTCAATCTGGTTCGAGTGCAAACCACGAAAGACGGTCGAACTGCTCGCGGAGAACGACATCCCGCTGTCGCCGAACGACGAGGGGAAGTTCGGGTCGTACTACAACTACGTCCGGGAAGTCGTCGAAACGAACTAAAACCGGTCTACGACGGTCGTTTCATCGACGACGAGGTTATACGATTTTTCGTCTTCGTTCCAGAGCACGAGCACCTCTTCGAACGATAGGAGGTCGCCGTAGTTTGCCTCCCTGAGCGCGCGGTTAAGCGCCGTTTCCTTCGTCAACACCGCGAACTGACCGACCTGTTCGCTCCCGTCGCCGATTTTGAACACGTCGTTTCCCTCCTCGGACAGCGAGTGACTGAGTTTCACAGCAACGAGATTCACGCGCTCGGTGACGTGGCGCTCCATCTCGGCCATCTTCGCCGACTGCGAGGGATCGGCGGTGAACTCCCGGCGCCGAAGCCCGTCGGTTCGGAGGATGACGTGCGAATACTGCACGTCGGCGTTGACGAACTCGCCGTCGCCTCGCCCGTCCTCTGCTCTGTCGGCGCTCTCATCCAACCGACGTTGGAAGGGCGGCACTTCCAAGTCGGGTTTCACGTCGAACGACCACCCGCGGTCGCTCGGTTCTTCGCCGGGCCAGAGCCGAAGCGTCGGCGAGTAGACCGTCGTTCGGTCGGTGACGTTTCGCTCGACCTCCCGAAGGCCGATGCTGGCGTTCTTGTCCGCCGGAGCGATGGCTACCATCGATCCGTCGTCAGCGAGAGAGTCGAGATACTTCCGAACCACCGCCTCGGGGTCGTCCACCTCGCTCAGCACATTGGCAAACAGAACGAGGTCGAACTCACCGTCCGGGTCGAACTCCTCGGCGGTCTCTCTGTGTATCGTCGATCGAAAACCCTCCCGCGTTTCTTCGAGCATCGTGTCGAGCACGTCCGTCGCCTCGCTCGGTTCGACGGCGTGATACTCGACCAAACTGTCGTCCGGGAAGAAGTCGTGCAGACCGAGCGCCGGGCCACCGACGCCAGCCCCAACGTCCAAAATCCGAACGTCGCGGGACAGCAGACCGCGCTCCGCGAGTTCCGAGAGGACGTACTGTACCACGGCGTAGTAGTCAGGCAGGTGATAGACGGCGTAACCAAGCGCAACGCGATAGTCGTACTCGACCGGATTCTGCGCGAAGTACTCCTCCTTGAGGCGGCGAATCGTTTCGCGCAGTTCCGCGCCGGAGTCGCCGTCCGGCCATCCGAGGCCGAACTCCTTGACCAGCAGGTCTTCGAGTTTTCTGCCGTACTCCTCGGGGAACGACTCGACGCCGCGGAAGTCGGAGGCAACCGGCTCGTCGGACACCGGTTCGAAGGTGCCGTCGTCGCGTTCCACCAGTCCGAGGTCGAACGACTGCTCGCGGAGCACCTGTCGAACCACCGCCGGATGCGGTTGGCCTTCGACGTACTCCGCGATTTCGTCCGGGTCGATGGGGCGCACGTCGCGGAGATACAGCGCGTTCGAGCGCACCTGTTCTCGTTGGTCGGGCTTCATCGTTCGTCTCCCTCGCTGTCCCATTTCTCGCTCGCTTCGCGATACAGTCGCTCGAACTCGGCGGGGTCGGCGTCCGCGAGTCGGTGGGCCGCGGTTGCGACGCCCTCTGTCCCGTCGAACGCCGCCTGAATGTCCGCGTAGACGCGCGAATCGCCGCCCGTCACCTGCTCCGCGAGATCGGCGAGGCCGTCGAAGATGGGGGTTCGAAGCCCCTCGGGAACCGACGCTGACGAGAGAGCGAACGCGAGAACTGCGGTGTGTGCGCCCGCCTGTACGGTTTTCATCGCTTCGTCGTGCTCCTCCGGCGTCGTCTCGACCAGCGCGTTGCCACGCGATTCAAGACTGGCGAGCAGTTCGTCGGTCACTGGCCCGGGTTCGTCCGCCACGACCGCGACGTTGCCCGGTGCGCTGTCGGGGCCGAACAGCGGATGGAGGCTCACGCGCTCCGTTTCGGGTGCGTGCTCGGCCATCGCCGACACTGGCTCCGCCATCACGCCGGTCAGGTCGAGCACTGCTCGCTCCGCTTTCGAGGCGTGTTCCCTGATTGCGTCCGCGACTGCTGGAATCGGCACGGCGAGACAGACCGCGTCGAACTTTTCGGTTGCGTCCAGTGCGACTGCTCGTCCGCCGAGTTCCTCCGCGGCGGTTTCCGCGACTGTCGGGTCTGCGTCGGCGAATGCGAGGTCGCAGTCCACCGACTCGCCGAACCAGCGACCCATCGCGCCCGCACCAACGACGAGTACGTTCATTGCATCCGGATTGGCGAGGTTCGCCCAAAAGAGGTTCGTTTGGTCGGATGCGTCAGCGCGACCGCTCCGTTGTCTGTTGCGTTCGTGCTCCTGTTCACCCGAAAACGAACTCCAAAGGGATGAAACGCAGGACGGTTCGGCAGGGGGACTGGTTTCGACGAGAAGGTGCTGTTTTCAGCTGGATGGTGGAAACGGTATGAAAGGTGTGAGACGCCGAACGGTGCCGTTGGGAGACATCGTCGAACAATCGAACATCTCGTCGAACCGTGCTCGCTCCGTCGAAAAAGGAGATAAAAATAACCGTTCGTTCGGCTATTGTTCGAACTCTTCCATCTCGGGCAGTTCCACGACACCGAGTTGCACGAGCATTCCCAGTTCGTCGGAGATATCGTAGCGCTCCCGTATCTTCCCATCTTCCACGCGGTCGATGAGGATGCCCATCATCTCGATTCGCTCGTCAGTCGGCTCGATGCCCATCATCTCGCCGCTGTGAGTGCCGCGTACGGTGTACCGAACCGCGACCTTGTCGTCCGACGGAACCACGTCCTCGATTTCCATTTCGAGGTCGGTGAACCCATCCCGAACTTCCTCGGCCATCTGCCGGTACTCGTCCCGACTGTTCATGTCCATCATCGAGGTGTGATAGACGACGTCCTCCGCGACGACGTCTTCGATGACGTCGAGGTTGCCGTCGCTGTTCCATACTTCTCTTACTTCGCGGACGACGACCGCTTCGTTATCTGCTGTTTTGATACTCATCGTATTTCCCCCGAAGGGAGTAGACCGTGAGCGGCGATAAACGAAACCCATCGTTCAGCCGGAAACGGGCACGAGACGGCTGGAAACGGAGAATGGAGCGATAGCTGGCGACAGTTTCGGTGCAACTGTTGTAATCGTCCGAAAAGTGATGAACGTTTCGACGACTGCCTCCATCGGGCGTTGCTATCGGGATTGGCTGGCTTTCCCGCCGGACGAGCGAACCTCGTCCGGAGCGAGGAGGGTGGGGAGGACGGTTGCGGTATGAGAATCAGCGCCACCGAACGACTAACCAGCAAATACTCACGCACCTAGCAACCGACCAGCGAGGAATCACGCACCACGTCGCCCATTTTGTCGTGAGTAGTCCAAACCAACACGACGTCCGAGGAATTCAGTTTAACAGGAACAGTAGTACTCGGACGTCCCGAACTCGGTCTCCAACAACCGGTACGCTGGGCCAACGTCGCCGGGTCGATACACTCCGGTCGTCAGGTCGTCCGACTCGGCAAAGCCACCGGACAACAACGACTGCCACTGCGATTCTCCGAGCACGTCCGAGAAACCGGCATCGCTTGCGAGCAGTGTCAGGTAGTCCGCCAAATAGACCCACGTCGCGTCGCGCGTTGCACCCGCTTCGACCGTCAGTTCGACTTGCTCGTCAACTGCCTCGGCGTAGGCGGTTCCCGGCAGGTCAGCCCCGGCCTGCACGGGCAGGCTAATCCACTTCCACGGGCGGGTGTTGATGTCCAAGAGAACGTACTCCTCGCGCGATTTGTCGTAGACGAACTCGGCTTCGCTGATGCCGTAGTAGCCCGCTTCTTGGAGAATCGACAGGGCGCGCTCCTCGATTTCCGGCTGGTCGGCCCGCCGAACCAGACAGGAGGTGCCGAACGCCTGCGGGAAGCGGACGCGGGCGTTGCCGACGAAGGTCACAGGGTCGCCCGACTGCGGGACGTAGGAGGCGAGCGAGCAGTCCCGCCCGGTTGCGATATCCACCTTCTCTTGGGCCATGACGTTGATTCCGGCGTCTTCGGCCATCGCCACCACGTCCAGAAACTCCGCCTCGTCGGCAACTTCGATGACGTTGGTTCCGACCGCCTCCTCGAACTCGCGTTTGAGCGCGGGTTTGACGACGAACGGAAAGTCGAGGGCGCTCATCGCGTCCTCCGGGTCGGTGTCCGCGAGAC
>CAYNQM010000055.1:358-19864 GCA_964399275.1 uncultured Haladaptatus sp. | reverse complement strand
TTTCGCCAGCATCGTCTTTCCGGTTCCGGGCGGTCCGTGGAGGAGCACGCCGCTCGGTGGTTCGATGCCAGCGGCTTCGAACTGCTCGACGTTGACGAGGGGTTCCTCGACTGCTTCTCTGACTTCTCGAATCTGGTCTTCGATGCCGCCGATGTCCTCGTAGGTGACTTCCGGCGAGGCGTCCACTTCCATCGCCTGCGCTCGCGCGTCCGTCTCGGAGTCCAGCAGTCGTTCGATAGTAAATGAGTCGTTGACGGCCACTCGGTCGCCAGCCTCGATGTCCTCGCGGAGTTGCATCGCGACGTCGGTTAGCACCTCCTGGTTGTTGCCGTGTTGCTTGATGATGACGCCGTCGTCGGTGATATCTTCGACCGTGGCGACGTACAGCGAAGTCGTTTTCAGCGTCTCGTTCTCGCGCTGAAGGCGGTCTACTTCGTCGGAGAGATTTTCGCGACGCTCACCGGCGGCCTCGACACGCTCGCGCAGTTTGTTGTTGACCTTAACGATATCCGTGAAATGCTCGCGGAGCGCCGCCAAACGCTCCGCATCGGACATCTCAGGGTCGAGTTCGAGCGTTGGTCTATCAGGGACAGATGGACTGCGCGACATTTGTTATTCGTTCCTATGTCGCCACATTAAAAGTGCCTTTGGGTCGCGGATGGCTCTAGTAATTGCCCTCTCGGGTACTGTTTTGGACGCTAGTGGATGATTCTGGCTACGCGCTAAACGCTGTCATACGGATTCATTCTACGTTTTTCTGGTAACGCTAGCTATTGCCGATTCCTCTCAAACCGCCACCGTGACACGGAGATTATCGAACTGTTTCGGTTACGCTAGCTACTGCCGACTCCTAATACCGCAGACCGCCACCCGCAACCGCGCCACTCCCTCCCCAACCGACTCCTTCGCTCCTTCGTCGCTCAGTCGTCCCTCGCACGCTGTCAGCACGGGACTTCGGCGGTGAACGCCTCAGCCCTGCGCCAGCGCGCGCCGGGGTGGAAAAGTTTGGGTTTCGTGAAATTTCACAGACCACCCCGGCGCGCGGAAGTGAACGCCAGTGAACGACGTGCAAGGTCTTGGTGAGCGAACGCGAACCCGGACGAGATTCGCTCGTCCGGAGGAAGAGGAGAGTGGGGAGGACGAAGGGGGTGCAGTAATTAGGAATCGGCGGTAGTTAGCGAAAACGAAGCAACTAGAAATTGCCAACATTACGAGAAAAGCTCGTCTTCAGCGGCTCAGATGAGGTCTTCCATCTCGTCCAGGTGCTCGCCGTACACGTCGAGCGCGCGCTGAATCGGTTCGGGCGAGGCCATATCGACGCCCGCACCGCGAAGCAGTTCGAGTGGGTACTCGCGCGACCCACTGCTCAGGAAGTCGAGATAGCGTTCTGCGGCGGGTTCGCCCTCCTTCAGAATCTTGTCGGCCAGTGCGACGGCGGCGCTGATACCCGTGCTGTACTGGTAGACGTAGTACGCGCGGTAGAAGTGTGGAATGCGCATCCACTCGCGCTCGATTCGGTCGTCCACGACGGCGGGTTCGTAGAACTCGCGTTTGAGGTCGCCGTAGATGTCGTCCAGTCGGTCGGGCGTGAGCGCCTCGTCGTTCTCTACGACTTGGTGTGTACGATACTCGAAGTCGGCGAAGAGCGTCTGTCGGTAGAGCGTCGAGCGGAACCGCTCCAGATACTCGTTCAGGACGTGCTGGCGGAACTCGGGGTCGTCCACGGTTTCCAGCAGGTGGTGAGTCAGCAGTGCCTCGTTGACGGTGCTGGCCACCTCGGCGACGAAGATTTCGTAGCCGCTGTAGGCGTAGGGCTGGGTCTCGCTCGTCAACTGCGAGTGGAGCGAGTGGCCGAGTTCGTGCGCCAGCGTGTACATCGAGGAGATGTCGTCCTGATAGTTCATCAGGATGAACGGTTGGGTATCGTAGGTTCCACTGCTGTACGCACCCGCCCGCTTGTCTTGGGTCTCGTACACGTCAATCCAGCGCGATTCGATGCCGTCAGCGACTCGCGACTGGTAGTCCTCGCCGAGGGCACCGACGGCCTCGACGACGTATTCGACCGCTTGGTCGTAATCCAAGTCGGGGCTTTCGGTGTCGGTCATCGGCATATACACGTCCCACATCTGAAGTTCGTCCACGCCGAGACTCTGGCGCTTGAGTTCCGCGTGCTTGTGGAGTTTGTCCAGATTGTCGCGCACGGTGTCGAGCAGGTTGTCGTACACCTCGGTCGGGACGTTCGGCCCGTCGAGGGCGGCCTCGCGTGCGGTTTCGTAGTTCCGGGCTTGTGCGTACTTCACGTCCGATTTGACGCTGTTTTTGTACGCCGCACCGACCGAATTGCGCACGTCGTGCCACTCGTCGAAGTAGCCTTCGTACACCGACTGACGGAACTCGCGGTCGGGATTTTTGAGCAGGTTGGTGAAGTTGCTCTGGGTGATTTCGACCGCGTCGCCGTCGGGCTTCTCGACGGTCGGGAACGACATGTCCGCGTTCGAGAGCATGCTGTAAATCTCGCCGGAGGCACCCGTCACCTCGCCGAATTCCGCGAGCAAGTTCTCGATTTCGGCGGAGCGCGTGTGCTCTTTCATCCGCATCACGTCCTCCAAATAGTGGTCGTACCGTTCGAGACCGTCGGTCTCTTCGACCATCCTATCGAGTTCGTCGCGGTCGAGCGACTGCACTTCCGGCTCGATGAAGCTACTGGCGCTCTGGGCGCGGGAAGCGAGCGACTGAGCGCGAGTCGAAAGCGCCTGATACTGCTGGTTAGACGTATCCTCGTCGCTTCGCATCTGCGCGTAGGACGAGACCATCGACACTTCGCGCCCGATTTCGTCCGACAGTTCGAGCACTTCGAGGAGCGTTTCACCGTCCTCGGTCGCCCGGGCTTCGTACGCTTCGAGTTCCTCCAGTCGGCCGACGATTGCCTCGTAGGCCTCCTCCCAGTCCTCGTCGGTTGCGTAGATGCTCTCTAAATCCCACTTATATTGGGTATCGATGTCATTCCGTTCGGGAACAGAGCTCATACCACGAGCGTAAGGCCAGCCCCACCGTAAACGTTGATATTCCAGAATGTGGTTTCGCCGCCAGAGAAGTTTTTACCGGATGACGACTCAGTGGGGGTATGGCCGACGAGACACAGGTCGCACTCGCCGAGATGTGGCGGGACGACTACCCGTGGACGTTTCTGTCGAAGCTAACCGAACTGGAAAGCCGGATGGGCGGCCATCCGGGTGAGCGACGAGCCGCCGAACTCGTCGCCGAGGGGTTCGAGCACGCTGGCGCACGAGACGCCCACACTGAATCGTTCGAGATGGACTGCTGGACGCGCGGTTCGGCGAAACTCGCTGTCACCGACCCGACCGAGCGCTCGTTCGAAACCATCGCGCTTCCGTACTCGCCCGCCGGGGACGCCCACGGCGAGTTGGTGGACGTCGGACACGGCATGCCCGACGAAATCGACGAGAAGAACGTCGCCGGAAAAATCGCAGTCGCCAGTACGACGACGCCTCCCGGAAGCCGATTCATCCACCGAATGGAAAAGTTCGGCTACGCCGCCGCCGCGGGTGCGGACGGGTTCGTCTTCCACAACCACATCTCGGGACAGCTACCGCCTACCGGGTCGCTCACTTTCAGCGACGAAACCGCGATACCGGGCGTCGGCGTGAGCAAGGAGACGGGCGCGTGGCTGACCGACTACGCCGACCGGGGTGCGACTGCGAGGCTCGTGGTCGATGCCCAAACCGAATCGGGGACGAGCCACAACGCCGTCGCGGAACTCGGCCCGGACACCGAGGAGGAAGTCGTTGTCGTCGCCCATCACGACGCCCACGACATCGCGGAAGGGGCACTGGACAACGGTTGTGGCATCACCGTCGTCGTCACGGCGGCACACCTCCTCGCAAAGATGAACCTCGACACGCGCGTCAGAATCGCTGGCGTCGGCTGTGAGGAAATCGGCCTCCTCGGAAGCGAGGCGCTCGCCGACTCGATCGATACCTCGAACGTGCGAGCGGTCGTCAACGTCGATGGTGCTGGCCGATTCCGCAACATGCGAGCGTTCACCCACGGTTCGGAGACGATGGAATCGATAGTACAACAGGTTTCGTCGGAGGCGAACCAACCAATCAAACGACAGACCGGAGTCCACCCCTTCAGCGACCACTGGCCGTTCTTGAAACGGGGCGTTCCCGCGCTCCAACTACACAGCGAGCAAGACCACAGTGCGCCGGGCAGTCGGGGACGCGGTTGGGGTCACACGCACGCCGACACGCGGGACAAGGTGGACGACCGGAACCTGCGAGAACACGCCATGCTGGCCGCGCTTCTGGTTCGGGAAGTCGCCTCGCAAGAGGAGATTCCCCGCCGGGACGCTGACGACGTGGCGAAAGATCTCCGCGAAGACGACTACGAAGAGGGAATGCGGGCCGCCGGTATCTGGCCCGAAGAGTGGGACTAATATCCTGAAAGCGGAACTCAGCTTCGGTGCGTGATTTCCTGCCGAACGATATCCTCGATTAGATTGCCGAGACCGCGGACGACGAAGTAGACGCCGACCACGAGCGCGGCGACGTAGAAGGGAAAGAACAGGAACGTGCCGAAGAAACCAAACGGGTCGGCAATCGCGGCACCGAACCAGCGAATGAGCGAAAACGCGAGTATGCCGATCACTACGTCCCTCGTTACTTCCAGTACGAGTCCTTGATTGACCATGAGAAATCTTCGCAACTGACAGGTATAAATCTATTCGAGGGACGCGACGATGTCGCGGGCCACCCGCGACCGCGTTCGGCGCTCAACTCGTCGCTCGCGGAAGACGGACCTCGCGCTCTCCGCGGCGTCCTCGTCCACCCCGAACTCGTAGTCGTACCCCACGTCAGCGAGCAAGAGCGGATGTGCTGGGGCAGGAGAAACGCCGTCCGGCCCGTCCAGCGGTTCCGGCGCGAGCGCGCGGTCGATTTTCGCCATCGGGGCGTCGCCGGTCGCGATGGCGTGAGCGAGCGAGACGACCCGGCGCACGAGGTTCCGGGCGAAACCGCCAGCGCGGAGCGTAAAGACGAGATAGTCGCCATCCTGAAGAACGCGAATGTTCAAATCGCGGACGGTGCCCTCGTCGTCGGGCGTCAGATTGTGGAAGTCGTGTTCGCCGGTAAGTCGACTGGCGGCGTCTTTCGCCAGCGCGAGGTTCGCTTTTGGTGCGTGGCAGTGGTAGACATACTCTCGGTAGTAGGCGTCGTGGGTCGCGTGAAACTCCGGAACGACCTCGGTGCTAGCCCACGCGCGAATCGACCCCGGTAGTTCGCTGTTGAACGCCGAGGGGGTGAGCCAGTCGGGGCACTCGAACGCGACCGTTTGGGCGAGAGCCGATACGCCCGCGTCGGTTCGCCCGGCGGCGGCGTATCCCTCCGGCACGGTGTCCGCGACGCCGAGAGCACGGAGTGCGTCGAACATCGCGTCCTCGACGGTCGGAACGTCCGGTTGGCGTTGAAATCCGTAGAACGGACTGCCATCGTAGGCGACTCGAAAGGCGCGCATCTCCCTACCGCTACACGCGGGGTGCTTTTAGTTCGTTGGTTGCTACTGAGGCGACTCGGCGTCGTTACCGGACGTTACCGAACGGTACGAACCGAGTTCAGCCGAGAACACCGACCCAAACCACTGTCAGGTGATGCGTTACTCGGGCGTGACGAATCCCGTAACGTAGGTCTGGTGGTGGTCAGGGAACACCTCGTCCACCGCGTCTACGCCGTGTTCATCCGCGACTAGGGCGCGCAGTTCCGCCTCGTAGTCGGCCTTTCGAATCTCCTCGCTCGGGCCGGATTCCACGTCGAGGTTGGCCGTGACGAGACGGTCAACCGCGTTGCGACCGAAACCGGAGAGAGGAACGATGTAATCGATTCCGTGGCGGTCTTCGAGACTTTGGGCTTGCGCGCGAGAGACGGTCGGAACGCGGTCGTCCCGGCGCGTTCCGTCGGCGACCGCGTCGAATCGCATGCCAGCCACGGTTTCCAAGGCGTGGAGGTGCACCTGCTGGATACCGTTCCGCGGGTAGCCGTCTTCGACCATCTGCTCGACGGCGGTCATCGCGGTGTCGCGTTCGAGTTCCGCGGTCTCGAAGTCGAAATCCGTGGCTTCGGCGGTGTCGCGGGCGTACTTCCAGTCGTCCGTGACGCCGAAGTGAGCGGTGACGAGCGTTACGTCGTAGAAATCGTTCAGGAGGAGGGCGGCGAGCGTCGAGTCCTTTCCCCCGCTGTAGAGGAGTCCGAGTTCCATCTCAGCGGCGTTTGATGTTGAAGCTCTTTTTGTCGGGCTTCATCTCGCGGAGCAGTTCTTTCATCTTCTGGTCGTCGATTTTTCCGCTGATTCGCCCGCTCTGGGCGATTGCGAGGATTTGCTGTTCGACCTGCTCGGCGAACTGCGGCTTGCTCATCCGAACCGAGTTCAGACGTTTTCGAGCGCCGTCGGTGAGGTACTGCCGGAGCAGGGCCTGTTTCTGCGCGTCGGCCTGCTGTTGGGCCTGTTGCTGGGCCTCCTCCTGCTGTTTTTGGTTCTGCATCTCCTCCATCTTCTTCTTTCGAAGCTCTTCCAATCGTTCGTCGTCGGGACTTCCACTCATGCCTTGCCTATCGTTTACTGCGCCCAACCAAAAACAATTACGGAGAGTGACGCTCCCACGATTTCGAAACGCAGTCGAAAGTCCGGTCGAAATCCGGATTTTCGAAACTGCGCCGAGACTGGTCGGGTGATGGTGGTTTCGGTGACGAGTCGTGAGTGCGAAGTCAGCGACCACAGTGTTTCTGAGAGGAGAGCACATCGCAGATGATGCTGGTTCGAATACCGTACGAGTGAGTGCGTCGACCGCTGGCTCAGACGCCCTCTCCAGACTGGCCGTGTCGGTTTCGTGAATCGGCAGGTTGACTAACGACAGGACGCGCCGGATGGGCGCTGAGCGCACCGCGAAGAACCCATCCATGCGGGGAGGTACGGGGACGCCAAGGGCGGGTGGGCCTGCGGTTCGGGCCACCCGCCCGCATGCGGTTGCGGTATTCGAACCAGCATTTACAGGAAAAAGAGAGACACCTACGAAACCAGCATTTGCAGGAGAAAGAGAGACACCTACGAAACCAGCATTCCCAGAAGCACCAGTCAGAACCAGCAAATCGGAGTCACGACAGAGCCGAGGCTCACGAGGGACGAAAAACGAAACGGAAAATCCAAAATCGCGTTCTTACGCGTAGCGTTCGAGTTCCGGGCGGTCGAGGTCGGCCATGACTTCACCAGCTGTGTCGTCGAGGAAACTGCGACCCTCGGCGGTCACTTCGCGGCCACGGGATTCGCTGGACTGGATGAGGTCATCGTCTTCGAGTTGTTGGAGGATGGTTCGGATGACCTTCTTGCTTCCGTCTTCGCGGTGGGCGGGCGCGACGACGTAGCGGTTCGAACCCGACTTGCTACCGCCGTACTCGGTCGAGAGGCGCTCGACACCGATTGGGCCGTTGATAGCAACCTTCCGCAGGAGGCTACCGGCACGGACGTACCAGAAGTCGTCCTGCTCGGGAGGGAGTTCGCGCTGTGCACCGGTTTTGGCGAACTCGAACCAGTCGGGTTGCTCGATTCTATCTGCAAGCTCGTCGGCGAGCGCCTCGATGAGCGCGTCCGCCGGAACGTCGTAGAGCGTCGTCATACGATTCCGTTCCCTTCGGCGGCGTTTAAAGCCATCGTTACGGAGTTCCGACGCGACCGAAATCGCCGGGCGTCAGCCACCGTTGGCGTTGTCGGCTTCCAACATCGCCGTCGTCACGCCCCCGACTATCGTGGGAAGCAGGTAGGTCGCACCGCGGTGGATGACCGCCGCCGCGCCCGCCGTAGCCGCAGTGACGCCCGTAATCGGTACCAGCAGGAGCACCAGCGCCAGTTCGACCCCGCCGAAACCGCCCGGAAGTGGGGCGACACCCGCCATACTACCAATCGGGACGATGAACAGCACCGCCGCGAACGGCACGGGATGACCGAGCGAGTAGAGAGAGAGCCACAGCGACACCGACGAGAGAAGCCACCCGAGCGAGGAAAAAAAGAGCGCGAGCAGGAGACCACGAGGGTCGCTAGCGATGCGCTCGATAGCGCCGAAAAAGCCCTGCACTCGGCGCTCGACTGCGGGGCGAGTCGTCGGCTCTACACGCGGAACGACACGGGAGACGGCACCGACGACGGTGACGACGGTGCGCGCGATATACCCGCCAACTCGTTCGCGGTTGTGCCAACCGACGACTACGACGAACGGAACCGCGATTGCCACTGCGACGATGGTGAACGCAACCAACTCTATCGTGTCGCCGAGCGTGAGCACGGTCGCGTAGTAGGCGATTCCTACCAGTGCGAACGAGATGGAGGGAACGAAGTTAATGGAATCGACGGTTGCGATAGCGCCGAGACTGGTTTCGTACTCCGCGTCCGTCACCCGCGAGATGAGGAGGGCAGTGAACGGTTCTCCACCCGCCTGCCCGAAGGGAGTCACGTTGTTGGCGAACGTCGCGCCCGCGTAGAGGAAGAACGCTCTAAGCGTCGAAACGTGAACGCCGAGGACGCCGAGGACGGTGCGCAGTGACATCGCCCACGAGAAGAGCCAACAGAGTGCGACGACCGCAACGAGGGCGACGACGCGCGCGTTGGCCACCGACAGTGCGGCTATCACGTGGTCGATACCGACGACCGAGAAAACGACGAGCAGAATGGCGATTGCGGCTACGAACCCCACAGCTATCGTCCGCACGTCGCCCAAGTCGAGACGCATCGGTTATCAGTTCGCACCTATCAGTGACACTGCTTGAAGCCAGCGAAGACCGTTCGGCTTTTTTCTCGGCGCGACAGAACGACTGATATGGACGAACGGGCCGCGCTCAGACTGTTGGCGGGAGAACTTTCCGACGCGGGCGACGACGCGGCGATCGTGGACGGACTCGTGTTGACAACGGACATGCTCCACGAGACGACGGACTTCCCCACAGGGACGACGAAATACACCGCCGGATGGCGCGCGGTCGGTGCCTCGCTCTCGGACGTCGCGGCGATGGGAGCGGAGGCAGTCGCCGCGGTCGCGGTCTACGCCGCTCCCGAGTTCGACCGCGACGAACTCGAATCGTTCGTCGCAGGCGCGAGCGACGTCTGCGAGTCGGTCGATGCGCGCTACGTCGGCGGCGACTTGGACACCTCCGACGAGTTCACGGCGACGACGACGGCACTTGGACGAACCGACAATCCCGTGCTTCGGTCGGGAGCGCGACCCGGCGACGTGCTCTGCGTCACCGGAACCCTCGGGCGGAGCGGCGCGGCGCTGCGCCTTTTCAACCGAGGAGAAATCGACCGCGCGAACGACCTCTTTCGATTCGAGCCACGAGTCGCCGCGGGACGCACACTCGCCCCACACGCGACCGCGATGATGGATTCCAGCGACGGCCTCGCCCGCTCGCTCCACCAACTGGCGGAGGCAAGCGACTGCGGGTTCGAGCTCGACAATGATGCGGTTCCGGTCGCCGAGAGCGTCAGAGATGTGACCGAGGACGCCGAAGACGAACGCGAACTGAGCCTCTTTTTCGGCGAGGACTTCGAGTTGGTCGCCACGCTCCCCGAAGCGCACGTCGAGGCAGTTCGAACGGCATCACCGACGCCGATTTCTGTCGTCGGGAGCGTCACCGACTCGGACGTGAAAATGGACGGGAAACCGCTTCCCGACCGCGGGTACACCCACGGTCAGGAGATGATTTGAATCGGCGTCGGCGTGAAACAGAGTAGGCCGAGCACGAACGTCAGCACCCCGAGCAGTTTTCTCCGCGGGTCGAGGTCGGCGTCGTCGATGGGCGTCGCGGGACCGACGTAGGCGAAGAACATCGAGAGGAAACCCCAGATGACCCAGAGCACCGTCGCGTTGCTCACGTTGAGGACGTAGAAGACGTAGGCCGCCAGTCCGAACAACACCGCGGGAACGAGCGCCGCGACGCTCTCTTGGCGCTCGCCGATTATCGCCCGAACGATGTGACCACCGTCGAGTTGGCCGACCGGAATGAGGTTGAGAAACGTGACGAACATGCCGACCCAACCGCCGATGACGACCGGATTGATGTTCTTCGTCGGGTCGTCGTACGTGAGCGGTTCGCCGACCACGGCGGCGATACCCCGCAGGAGCGGCGGGTAGCCGAACTGCACCTGTATCGTCGAGGCGCTGTTCAACGTCGCCGGGTCTACCTGCACGGGGTCGAGGGTCAATCCAATTGCCGTGACGACGACCGTCGCGACGAGGCCGGCGAGCGGGCCGGCGACGCCGATGTCGAACAACGCCTCACGGTCTGGCATCTGGCCTCTCATCCGGATGACCGCACCCATCGTCCCGATGAGGGTCGGCATCGGGATGAAGTAGGGAAGCGTGGCGTCCACGCCGTGATACCGACTCATCACGTAGTGACCGAGTTCGTGCGTTCCGAGGACGCCCATCACGGCCAGCGTAAACGGCCACGCCGTCAGCAGCGCGTCAATCGGCTGTGAAAGGGGATTGACGTGGTACCACGACGCGCCAGCCCACAGCGTCGAGAGCACCGTCGCGACGAACAGAAAGACGTTCTTCCACGGAATGCCGTCGGGGCCGAGTTTGATAGGTTCGGCGACGAGAACGTACTCGCCCATCCGCGTCGAAAGCGTGACTTCGTAACCCTGTTCTCGAAATAGTGGCCACACCGTCCTCATCAACCGGTCTTGTGGAACCAGCGGTTCGCCGTAGTAAACCAACTGGTCGCCGTCTCTGCGAATGTCGTACACGCGAAATACTGAGCGAAGTCGCTCTAGCGGAGGACCATTCTCGGGCGGCTCGGTCGAAGCCATTCATCAACAATACGAACCGAAACCGTATAAACCCCTAGACGACGGCACCGGATTGCAAGACGGCGATGAGGAGCGTGAGTACTGGTACGCTCACGAGCGTGCTAACGAAGATAGCCGTGCTGACGTACTCAGGCGCGGAGAGACCTGCGTTACCGTCGTCGTACTCGATAGTGAGGATGAGTGGGGTGATGGCCGCAGGCATCGCACATTCGAGGACGAACACTCGTGCGACGGTCGCGTCTTCGAATCCGAGAAGGAAGACGACCCCGACGGCGACGATCGGCGCGACGAGGAGTTTCATCGCGTTCGAGACGCCGACGCGGGCGACAGCGGCCCCCGAATCCGTATTTGCCAATTGGATTCCAAGCATGAGCAACATCACCGGAATCGCCGCGTCACCGGTCAGTTTCAGCGTTTCCATCGTCGCCGAATCGACGGGAGGAGCGACGTCGAGTGCGCGAGCGAATCCGGCGGCGACGACGGCGTACACCAGCGGGAGTTTGAACACTTCGCGGAGCGCCGTGACGTTCGACGTGTCGTCGCCCCGCGAGGCGAGATAGACGCCGACGGTGTAGGTGAGAACGGACTGAGCGGCGATGTAGAGAATCGCGGTACTCCGGCCGACTCCGCCGAACGCGAACTGCGAGAGAGGAATGCCGTAGTTGCCCGCGTTCGGGAACGAACTGGTCAGCACAAGCGCACTGAGGATAGGTTCGGACTCGCCGAGTGCGCGTCCGACGAACTCCGCCAACAGCACCATCCCGAGCGTGAACGCGAGGACGCCGCCAGCGAGCGTTAGCGCGGTTTGGCCGCCGAGCGACGACGTGGTGAGACTGTGAAAGACGAGCGCCGGAGTCAGGACGTAGATCGTGACGGTGCCGAGCGCGTCCACATCGATGTCGCGGAGCGTGCCGAGGAGAAAGCCGACGGCGGCCACCGAGAGGACAGGGAGAATGGCGGACGTCAACGCGGAGAGGAGTGACACTGGTCGAACGAAAACGGTGGGAGACTACAAAAGCGTCGAAGGCGGAAAAGGGGTGACGTGAAGGGGAGGTGGCTGGAAGGCGGTCGTTTCGGGGAGGTCAGGGACTTCGGTTGGGGCGATTGGGAATTTCGGTTGGGGGGCTGGATTTCGATTCTGGGGAGGCGGGCGTTTCAGGGGAGTTGATGGCGTGACAGTCGTGGAGGGGTGTTCGCGGATTCGTGAGGGTTTCAGGGTGGGGCGTGAAGGCGTTCAAGGGGTTTTACGGGGGATTCGGGTGCGGCGGGCGTCTGAAGGGCGTGTGGGGAGCGGGCCGAGGGCCGGAAGTTTACGCGGGAGCAACGCGCCACGTGGTCGCGCTCGTGTACGACCACTTCTCGACTTCGAGTTCGGCGCAGTCGGTCAGTTTCACCATCAGCGCACCGATTTCCTTCGCGGAGAGGTCGACTTCGTCCGCGATGAACTTGCTCTTGAAGTACATCTCTCCGTCGCTTGCCTTCTCGCACAGGTACTGCTTGAGTCGGTCTTCTTTGGATTCCGGTTCGGGGCTTTCAGGGGCAGTGTGGGTGGTAGCGCTCATGTGCTGACTCCAGTTTCTGCATGGAGGGGAGGGATGTTATAAAGAAAGGAATCTTAGGGTAGTTTCGGGAATCTTCAGTCCATTTGAGCGGAAATCAACGTGAAAGCGGGTGAAAGTGACGTTTTACAACCTCTTTTGCAGGCCTTAGAAAGTTTAAAAGCACCTCTCGGCTTTTATTTCGGTGAAGGAGGTTCGATTCCAGATCGGCTCGAAAACCGTCGCAAATCACATCGATAACTTCGGGCTATCGCTCGTGAACCCAGAACTGCTCGTCGGTCGTCACCTCTTTTTTGAAAATCGGTACCTCCGCTTTCAACCGGTTGATACCGTCCTCGACGGTTCGAAACGCCTCTTCCCGGTGGCCAGCCAGCACGACGACGAAGACGATGTCTTCTCCGTACTCAATGACGCCGGTTCGATGGTGCATCAGCACCTCGAAGACGCCTTCGCGCGCTTCGAGGTCTGCGCGGATGGCTTCCAATTTCGACCGTGCGACCCCTTCGTACATCTCGAAATCGAGAAATTCCGTCGGCGCGTCGTCGTCGCTGTCTTTCGCTCTGACGCGCCCCGTGAACGTCGCAATCGCGCCCGAGCGCTCCGCGTCCGGAGAACGTTTCGCGCGGGAGACGAGCGATTCGAGCGTTTCGTAGGGTTCTACGTCCGCGAGTTCGTCGCTGACGGCCTCGAAGTCGAGATCGTCAGCGTCCGCCGCGCGAACGACGGTTTCACCTGCGTGGTCGGCGTTGCCGAGCGAAATAGTCGAAATCTTCGCCTCCGGAAATCCAGCGACGACGGCGAAGTCGTGATCCGGCGCAAAACCGTCGAGGACATCGGAGAGCGAGCGATTCGTACCGCGGGCGTGCCAGCCACGTTCGCCGAGTTCGACCGTGGTCGAATCCGCAGGCGTCGGCGACCCCGAGGTGACGACGCCGACTCTGCCGCGTTCCCCGAGTCGGTCGGCAAGTTGGTCGGCGACGGTCTCCGAGCCCTCGCCGACGACACCGAGTACCTTCATGCACGTATCGCAGGCGGCGAGGCGCTTTTAGCCTTCGGTCGGAAGTTGAGAACGCTTAAGGGCGCGTCCGGGTAAGACGGCGGTAGTATGAAGGTGGTCGTTTCTATCGGCGGGAGTGTCCTCGCGCCGGACTTGGAATCCCAGCGCGTCCGTGGTCACGCTGAAGTCATCGAATCGCTAGACAGAGAGGGGTGTACCATCGGCGCGGTCGTCGGCGGTGGCGGCGTCGCACGCGAGTACATCGGTGCCGCCCGGAACCTCGGCGCAAACGAAATCGAACTGGACGACATCGGTATCGACGTGACGCGGCTCAACGCCCGACTGCTCATCGCGGCGCTCGGAGAGCAGGCCGCACCGAGTCCGGCCGAAACCTACGAAAAAGCAGGAACCGCGATGCATCGGGGCGACATCGCGGTGATGGGCGGCGTGATGCCCGGTCAGACGACCGACGCCGTGAGCGCGGCGCTGGCCGAGTACACGAACGCCGACCTGCTCGTCTACGCGACGAGCGTCAACGGCGTGTTCAGCGACGACCCGAACGAAGTGGACGACGCGACGAAGTACGACGAACTCTCGGCGGGCGAACTGGTGGACATCGTCACCGACCTCGAAATGACGGCGGGCAGTTCCGCACCCGTGGACTTCGTGGCCGCGAAACTCATCGAGCGGTCGGGGGTTCGCACCATCGTCCTCGACGGAACCGAACCGGAACGAATCGCCGACGCCGTTCTCTCCGGCGAGCACAGCGGAACCGACATCATCCCGGAGGGCACGGACGACGAGATGACGTACTGGGTACAAGGATGAGCGTCGATTCCGCACCGGGCGACGACCGCGACGAGGGCGGCGACGACCACCACGTCTTCTGGGCCGACGAGGTAGCAGACCGAATCGAAGCGCGCAACCCGGACGACCCCATCATCATCAAAGGCGGAATCTCGCCGTCCGGGGTTCCGCACCTCGGCAACGTCAACGAAATCATGCGCGGCTACTTCGTTGCGGAAGCACTGCGCGAGAGGGGTCACGAAGTCCGGCAGGTGTTCACCGCCGACGACCGCGACCCGCTCCGAAAACTACCGCGAAAGCTCGCGGATTTGGACGGCAACATCGTCGATTTGGGGGACGTGAACGCCGGCGCGTTGGGGCGCAACCTCGGCAAACCCTACACCGACATTCCCGACCCCTTCGACTGCTGTGACTCCTACGGGGAGCACTTCTCGAACCTCATCCAACAGAGTGCGGACTTGCTCGGCGTGCCCATCGACGTGATGTCGAACACCGAGATGTACGAATCCGGCAGGTTGGAGGACGTGACTGCCGAAATTCTCGACAACTCGAAGCGAGCCCGCGAGGTGCTGGCCGAGTATCAGGATAAGGTTGATCAGGAGTACGTCCCGTTCAACCCCATCTGCGAGGAGTGCGGAAAGATTACGGAGACCGTCACGGCGTTCGACAGCGATTCGAGAACCGTCGAGTACGTCTGCACCGACCTGAAGGCGGGCAACAACACCATCGACGGTTGTGGCCACGAAGGGACTGCGACCCTGCGCGAGGGCAAACTGCCGTGGCGGTTCGAGTGGCCCGCCCAGTGGAAGACGCTCGGCGTGGACTTCGAACCGTTCGGCAAAGACCACGCGGAAGGGTCGTGGCCGAGCGGCGAGGACATCGCCCGGAGCGTCATGGACTTCGAACCCCCCGAGCCGATGACCTACGAGTGGTTCACGCTCAATGGGAAGCCGTTTTCCTCCTCGGAAGGGAACATCGTGCTGGTTTCGGAGGTGCTGGAACTGCTGGAACCCGAAGTGCTCCGGTACTTCTTCACGAAAGACCCGAACAAGGCACGCGACTTCGACATCGGCCGACTCGACCTGCTCGTGGACGAGTTCGACCGATTCGAGCGAATCTACTTCGGCGAAGAGGAGGGCGACGAAAAAGAGCGCGCCCTCGCTGAGCGAGTTTACCCGATGACCGTGAGCGAGATTCGCTCCGAGCGAATCCGGATTCCGTACACCTTCGCCGCCATCTTGGGAATGACCGACGACCCCGACCTCCGCGAGAAAATCGCGCGACGGGAGGGTCACATCCCCGATGACGCGCCCGACTGGGCAGTCGAGAACGCACTCGTCCGCGTCGAACGTGCACAGGCGTGGGCACAGCGCACGGGCAACGAGTACGACTACGACCTGAAACGAACCGAGATGCCCGAGGCGGACATCGACACCGAAACCGCGACTGCGCTGGACGAACTCGCGGACTTCATCGAGGAAGGTCACGACGGCGAGGAGATTCAGGGCGAGATTTACGAAAGCGCCAAGCGCCACGACATCGACATCGGCGACTTCTTCAGCACGGGCTACCGGCTCTTTTTCGACGACGAACAGGGACCGAAACTCGGCCCGTTCCTCTCGAACTTGGACAGGGAGTTCGTACTCCGCCGGCTTCGGCGCGAAGGCTAACCCAGACCGATTCTGCGAGAATTTGGGCCACCAGCAGAGTTAAGGGTGCTGGCAAATATAAATCTACTACCTCCGCATAATAGGTACATAACAAAGTACCTACTAATGCTAGAGAGAGGTGTAAAGTCCGTCTGACCGACCAATACGTCATCGACTCAACAGGAAATAATCATGGCCCTGATAGAACTCAATCTAGAGAAACCAGCACTGAAGCGAACCGAACTCGTCAAAGACTCCGAAACCCAAAAAACCGAAACGACGGAATCGGAAACCGAGACGACGGAAGAAGAAACGGAAGTCGAAGCGGAAGCAGAAGAAACGAAAGGGCGCGGAAAAGCCCGAACGTTCGCCCGACGCGCGGCAGTGCTCGGTGGCACCGCCGCCGGACTCGCCGCGGCGCGCAAGTTCCAACAGCGTCGAAAGGGCAAAAAGGACGCTCAGCAACAGGAACTGGAAGAAGACTGGCAGACTGCGGAATAATTTAGCCAGTTTTTCACACTCGTTCCCAAACGCCTTTGAGCGACGCGGCCTTTTCTTTCGTCAATGGATACGATTGTGTGGGTGATTATCGGAATTACAGCCTACTGGTTCGCTCTACTCGGACTTCGGGCGAACGATATGCTACCGCCGTATCTCGGTATGCAGGGGCCGATTCTGACGCTACACACCCAGAGAGGAAAGCAACTTATCGATAGACTCGCCCGTCCGAAGCGGTTCTGGCGAGCGTGGGGGAACTTCGGTCTCGGCATCGCGCTGGTCGTGATGTTCGGCACCTTCCTCGTCCTCGTCGTGCAGGCGATTACGGTCATACAGAACCCGCCCGAACCGACGGCAGTCACGCAACCCCGAAACGTCCTCGTCATTCCCGGCGTCAACGACTTCCTCCCGCTCTCCGTCGCGCCGGAAATCCTGTTCGGTCTCCTCGTCGGACTGGTCGTTCACGAGGGAGGCCACGGCATCTTCTGCCGCGTCGAGGACATCGAAATTCAGTCGATGGGACTCGCACTGCTCGCAGTGCTTCCGGTCGGCGCGTTCGTCGAACCCGACGAAGAGAGTCGAAGAAAGGCGGACAGAGGCGGCCAGAGCCGAATGTTCGCGGCCGGAGTGACGAACAACTTCGCGGTGACGATTATCGCGTTCATGCTCCTGTTCGGGCCGATTATGGGTTCGATAACCGTCGCGTCCGGTGCGGCGGTCGGCGGCGTGTTCGACGGCTCTGCGGCGGACGACGCCGGAATCCAGCGCGGCGACCAAATCGTCGCGGTGAACGGAACCGACGTCGAGAGCAACGGCGACCTCCACGACGAACTCGCGAATATCGATAGCAGGTCGGTGCGCGTCACCGTCAAAAACGGCGAAGACAAGCGGAATGCGACGATTGAGCGTTCTCTGCTCGTGACGGCGATTACGAAAACCTCGCCGTTCGCGCCGGACGAGGACAAATCCGAGAAATCGGGCATCGACACGAGCGAGAACATCACCGCAGTCAACGGAACTGCAGTGTACACCGAAAAAGCCCTGAATCGGGAACTCGCAGAGAGAAAAGTCGCCACGCTGACCGCGAACGGGACGAACGTGACTGGTCCTGTCGGCGCGCTCTCGACCGTGCAGAGAGATGGTCCGATGAGCGACGTAAATGGGCTCAGTTCCGGCGACACGCTCGTCATCACGTCCATCGACGGAAACCGAATTATCAACAGTAGCGACCTGAGCAGTACCTTGAACGGCTACGAGGCGGACCAGACCGTCACCGTCGAAGCCTTCGTCAAAAATGGCGAGAGCTACGAGCGCCGAACCTACGACGTGACGCTCGGCAAGAACAGCAACGACGAGGCCGTCGTGGGCATTCTCGTCTCGCCCGGAACGTCGGGCATCACGGCGAGTGGGTTCGGAACGGAACTCTACCCGGCCAAGACGTTCCGCGACCTCGCCGCAGGACAGTTCCTCTCGGTCTTCGGCGGTGGCGGCGACGGGCCGCTCACGTCGTTCCTGCTCGGTGTCGCCGGTTCGTTGTTGCTTCCGTTCGCCAGCCTCTCGATGCCGGTGGGCTACAACTTCGCCGGATTCGTGGGGTGGAACACCAACTTCTACGTGGTGCAAGGGCCGCTGTCGGGACTCGGCGGTGGTCTCTTCCTGATAGCCAACGCCCTGTTCTGGACGGGGTGGATAAACCTCAACCTCGGCTTCTTCAACTGCATTCCGGCGTTCCCGCTGGACGGCGGACACCTGCTTCGAATGGGTTCCGAAGCCATCGTCTCGCGGCTTCCGACGAGCCAGGGTCGCCAAGTCACCACGATGATAACGACGACGGTCGGGCTGGCGATGCTCGCCAGCCTCATGCTGATGATATTCGGCCCGCGACTGCTGGCGGGATAGTCGAGCGCGACGAGTCGGCTACGACTCGTCTTTGAGGTCGGTGAAACAGTTGAATTCGATAGTCACTGAATCGACAGCATCTCCACCGGTATCGACCGCGACGACGCGATACTGGCCGTGAAACGGACGGTGGCCCAGATACTGTTCGTACCGGAGTTGTCCCTGATTGACGCCGACTTTGTTCGCCATCCGGTCGGCGTCGTTGGGCGAAACGGGTATCGAATACGCCAATTCGCCCGCGGTATCGTACACTCGAACCGTATCGACGTTCTGTTTTTTCACGTCTTCCACGGAGAGCGGGACTACGAGCCTCACGTCGCCGTCTTCGACCGTTCCCCGCGCACCGTTGTCGAGAACGTCGCCGTCGCCGTGGGAAAGCGCGTGCGTGTGGCAATCGACCGTGTCCGAACCGCCGGAGTTCGACCCGCTACAGCCAGCGAGGCTCGCGACGGTCACAGTTCCGAGACTGGCCAGCAATCGGCGTCTGGAGGGCATGCATTCGTGTTTTCCAACAGACAGGAAATAGCTGTCGATGGTCGGCCTGCTGAGCGAAAATAGAGAGCGGTCAGCGCTCGATTCCCATTCGGTCGTAGAACTCTTCCGGCGTATCCGGAATTCGCTCGAAGTCGCCGAAATCGCGTTCGTGGTGTCGAATGATCTGTTCGAGTATCCACGAACTGAACGTCTCGTCGAACTGCCACTCGCCTTCGGGACTCTCGACTTCGAATCGGTCGTCCGTGGCGAAAGCGACGTAGACGTGATAAAAACCGAGAATGACATCCGCAAATTCGCGGGCTTTGGTGCCGCTCTCCTTTCGTTTCTCTTCGAGTTCCTCGTAGCCAGCGTCGGTGAGTTCGAAGTACTTTCGGTCGGGTTCGTCCTCGCGCTCGATTCGTTCGGCCCACCCTTTTTCCTCGAACTTGTAGAGGATGGGGTACACAGACCCGTAGGACGGTTCCCAGTGACCCCCGCTAATATCTCGTATCTCCTTGAGTATTTCGTACCCGTATCGCGGTTTTTTATCTAGAAGTTCGAGCACGAGATACGATATCAGGCCTTTCGGCGGGCCACTTTTCCGCATTGACAGGGGGTTTAAGTCGTGTTTTTGAAAGGCTTTCGGTCGGAGCGACATCCACCGGAGTAATATCAACGGCGAGAAAAGCGAAATCCCGAAGCGACTCAAAAGTTCCTTGTCCTGTCACTCCTAACCGTCGCGTATGCCGAGAAA
>CAYNQM010000055.1:0-348 GCA_964399275.1 uncultured Haladaptatus sp. | reverse complement strand
CAGACAGCGGAAGGGTGGTACGCACTCCACGACTTCCGAACCATCGATTGGAACGCATGGCGAGACGCCCCCGAGCGAGTCCGCGAGAACGCGCTGACCGACGGTACCAAGTTCCTGCAAGCGCGCGAGAGCGTTACCGATGCGGAAGACGGTTCCTCCGCCGTGTTCAGCGTCATGGGACACGACGCCGACCTGCTCGTGCTCCACTTCCGTCCGGAGATGACCGACCTCGACACCGCCGAACGAGCGTTCGAGCGAACCAGTTTCGCCGACTTCACCGAGCGCACCGACTCCTACGTCTCCGTCACCGAAGTCGGTGGCTACACCTCCGACGAGATGGTGAAAGAC
>CAYNQM010000054.1:19573-20008 GCA_964399275.1 uncultured Haladaptatus sp. | reverse complement strand
TCCGCCGCACTCTCTATCAAGTCGTCTACGTTCTTCATTGGGTGTGGAATTTAACGGCCGTCTTTATTGTCGTTTCGTCGTCCGCAAATGCCGACTCGAAGTTCGACACGTCGTAGACGCCTGTCACGAGGTCGTCCAGCAACCACGCTGGCAGGTCGGCGAGCGTCTCGACCGCCGACTCGAAATGCCGGTAGTTGGAGTTGACGCTCCCGACGAGCGCTTTGTTGTTCATGACGAGTTCCCGGTGGAGTTTCCCGCCGTCGATTTCGAACGACCACGAATCCGGTACGCCGAGCAGTGCGGCGACTCCGTTCGGGGCCAGCGCTTCGATGGATTCGAAGGCGTGTTTCGCGTAGCCAGTCGCCTCGTAGACGAAGTCCATCGGTTCGTAGGCCTCGGAGATCTCGGATACCGGCGTCACGCGCGAATCGACGT
>CAYNQM010000054.1:0-19563 GCA_964399275.1 uncultured Haladaptatus sp. | reverse complement strand
GACGTAGGTCGCACCCAGTTCCTCGATGATGTCGATGGTGGGGTCGGGATGGTCTCTGCGCCCGAGACAGTAGATTCGCTCGAAGTCCGAATTGAGCATGGCGACCGTGAGCAGACCGAGACTCCCGTTGCCGAGGACGAGCGCGCTTTCCGGTTGCCAGTCGAACGCCGACCGCGACGCGCGGGCGTGTTCGATTGCCTTTTCGGAGATACTGATGGGTTCGACCAGAAAGCCCCACCGAGCCAGTTCGTCGGGAACCGGAACGAGGTTCTCTACGGGGCTGGTGAAATACTCGCTCATGAAGCCGTGTTCGCCGGAAATCCCGCGTTCTGTCGTCTCGTCCGGGGGGGCCATGTCGGGTTCGCCGCGCTCGAAGTACCCCGTCGGCCCACCGGCGAGTGGCCTGCGCACGGTCGGGACGACCACGTCGCCTTCCGCGAAGGCGGTTCCGTTCGGGTCTTCGACGACGCCGACGGCCTCGTGCCCGAGGACGAGGTGGTCGTCGTCCGCCGGGAACTCGCCGTGGTGTCCGGCGAGGATTTCGTGGTCGGTGCCGTCTATCCCGACTCGAAGGGTTCGCACCAACGCCTCACCCGAGTCGGGGGTCGGACGCGGTTTCTCAATGACCTCGGGGCTGTTTGCCCCGCGTCGGAGCGCGACTGCCTGCATACCTCAACGTTGTGCGCCCGCATTCAAAACTTTTATTCTTTACCGAGTAAATATCTTGATCACAGGCGAGTGGCCGCCATCGGTGTGGCAACACGCCCATATCGAACCTCGAACACCTGCTCCGTCTCGGCCACTCGTCTTTCGACCGTAACATGCTCGCGTCGCCAGCAGACCGTCGGACGACCGGGTACTCAGTTCTAGACGAATCGACGAGCGAACGATGATATTTTCGACCAGTCGTCGTCCGTACTGTAGTGCGTTCTATCACAATCCAGAATATTTATTTAAAAATATGTCATTCAGTAATGTATGACTACCGAACTCCGGTTTCGCGGGGACGAAACCCACGCCAGTTTTCAGGCGTGGCTTCAGGGGTTGAAACAGCAGGGAAGCAACATCCTCGTCACCGGGGACGTTCCAGACCTCGTGTCGGCGAACGCGGCGCGAACGCTCTTCGGAGACGGTCGGCGCTATCGCATTCTCGGCCTCATCGACCGGACGATTACCGCCCCGGAATCCCGCCTGCCGGAGGTCGCGGACGTCTACGACTCGCGGACGTGGGTAATCGACCAGCGACACGGCGAACGGTCGGTTCCGCCCGCCGCGATAGAGGTCACGTCCCATCTCGAACCGCTGCAGCAGGAGAACGTCCACCAACTCCGTGACGAGGTACAGACGGCTATCAGTTTCTTCGAAGAGCACTTCGGCGCGCTCGACCCCGCGGAACTGCGCGTCGGCGTGGATTCGCTCTACCCACTCGTCCAGCGAAACGTTCCAGCGACCATTCAAAGCCTCCGAACACTCACTGCGACGATCCGCGGCGTCAGCGGCATGGCACATTATCACCTCCGCGTTCCCGACGAGGTGGAAATTGTGGAAGATCTTACACCAATATTCGACGCTCGCATCGAACTACGCCGAAGACCGGGAATGAAGCCCGAACAACGGTGGCACGTCCCCGACCTCGAAGAAACGACAGTGTGGGTAGAACTATAAATACGGCGAGACACGGAGATAAAACGAATGGAGTTCGAATTACTCGACCGACGTTCGGGACTCGGAATCTTCGACCCCATCGAGAACGTTCGGTTCGAACTATACACTGACGGTTCCATCGCGCTCGAACCTGCTTCGACCGCCAACTTCCACTTCCCGGTCGATGTCGCCACGGGGTTCGACGCCACGGCTATCGAGATTCCAAATCACCTCTCGGTCGTCGTTCGAACGCAGGACGGCGAGATCACCGCCGACGCGACTTCGCTGAACGATTTGTCCATCCCTGACGGCAACCATCTCCTCGAACTGCAGAGTACGCCGATGAAACTCTACGTCGCCGTCGAGGGGTCGCTCGGCTTGACCTACAACGAAACGTCGGTGACGATTCAGTTCGACGGATGCCGCCGCATCCGCGTCGGAGCGCGCTCCTTTCACGAACGCCCGGCAGGAACGATAACCGTCACCGAGGACGTGGAAGACGCGATGGCTGCGCTCTCCCATCTCGGGTCGGCGCTGAAGACGACGACGTGCGAACGCTCGTTTCCGACCCTGCGGGGCCACCCGCCGCTCGTCGAGCTCGGCGAGGAGTTCGCCGTCCCGAGCACCCTCAAACCGCCCGACACCGGCGTCGAACTCGTACTCCCGCCGGAACGAGAGTACGTCTATCCGGCGGCGACGCTGGCTTACTACCTCGGTGCGGAAGTCGTCACGGGAAGCGCGCCGCGACTGGTCGCCGACGAGTTCGAGCACTCGCTCGACGGGGCGGGTGGATACGAGGCCACGATAAATCGGGTTCTCCAGCAGGTGTTCTTCCTCGACTGTCTCACTCGTACCGAGGGCTATTACCAAGTCGAACTGCACGAACGAACGCAAGTCGAACCGCTAGTCGACCTGGACTTCGGCGACCTCTACGAGCGTCCGCTGGTCGAGCAACTCCCCGAGTACCTCTCGGTGCCGTTCGACGTTCTCGAACCGCACATTCTCGATTGGCATCTGACGACCGACGTGGTGCCGACGGCGGACAACCTGCCCGCGCTTCCGTACTTCGCAAACGAGTTGTCGCTCCTTCGAACGCCGCGCAATCCGGACGAGTACACCGTCAGGCCGACGCCGAAAGTTTTCGACGACTTCACGCGAAACGCGGTTCCGGCGGGCGAGTTCACCAGAAGTACGGGCGATGGTTGGGATTGGAGCGACGACGAACTGTTTCAAGTCGAGTCGGCCGACACCATCGAGCACGCGTGGGTCGGCAACGGCTATCCCATCGGGGCGAACAAGGTGACGCTCGAATCACTGCGGAAGCGACTCGACCGCACCGCACCGGACGATTCTGCGCTGAAAATCCACGTCGTCTGCAACGACCCGGGGATGGCCGACGAGAACGTCGTCAGCGAGTTTTACGGACTCCGGGACTTCGTCACGTTCGACGTGTCGATTCACGAGGAGACGACGACTGCGGAGTTGGCCACGCTGTTCGAGTCCACCGCCGACTTCATCCACTACATCGGTCACGTGGACGACGCGGGATTCCGCTGTGCGAACGGCTACCTCGACGCTAATTCGCTCCGCGAGGTGAACATCGACGCCTTCCTGCTGAACGCTTGTCGCTCGTACGAACAGGGGACGACATTGGTTGATAAAGGAAGCAAAGGCGGCGTCGTCACGCTGGCGGAAGTCATCAACAGTTCCGCGACGAAAATCGGCCGAACGCTCGCTCGACTGTTGAACTCCGGATTTTCACTGCGGTCTGCGCTGAGCATTGCGAAAGAAGAGGTCGTGGGAGGCATCGAGTACGTCACCGTCGGCGATGGTAGCGTTTCGCTCTGTCAGAGTGATAGTGGTGCACCGACGATGTACGGCGTACACCGGTATGACGGTGGGTTTGTCCTTGAGCATTATACATACCCAGCATCGCATTATGGCCTGGGGTCAATGGGTACATCGACTATTGAAGAAAATTCGACACGTTATCTTATATCAGGTCTGATGACTAAATGCTATCTGTCCGAGAAAGAATTTGACGAGGCACTGAGTCTGGAACTGTTACCCGTCAAAATTGGTGGCGAACTCTGTTGGAGTGATGAGCTATCTGTGGAGAGTTTGTAGCTGTTTACGGACCATTTGTCATATTTGACGATGCTGCCGCCGCATTCCCAGCCTCCATTAGTATCAGACAGATGCTGAACAGAACGCCAGTCATTCGTGGATTCTCTGCCAAGTACGCTTGGATGGTTGATTTCTCCGACATACATTGTGAACAATTTACTTACTCGAACCTATCTTTTTCTTAAATCTGTTTACTGTTGTAATATAGAAACAAATCACGATGCCAGAGGACTAAATTCAAAGCGAACAGTTTTCACTCGGCATTTCGACGGACTCGAACGTCGCCGCGACGGTTCGCGGTTGCTGAAAAGGGATTATTTTCGAGAGTGTTGCTGCGGGAGGATCAAACCAGACTTTTTCGAGAGTGTTGCTAGCTATTTCCGACTCCAAATACCGCACCGCACCTCTCCTCCCCAGCCTCCGCCCGCACTCCGGCCGAGCGAACCTCGGCCGGGTTCGCGTGACCGGAGGGAACGCGAACACCGTGCGGTCGTCCACCGGAAGACGTTCCTGCTCGCTGGCGCTCCGCGGGCGTGTGACTTCCGAGCCTTCGCTCGCTTCGCGTCACGAAGCCCTCGCGCGCCACAGCACGAATTTGAATCTCTCGAATTTTAAATTGTATCGAGAACGCCCAACACCCTTTCCTCGGCGTCGCGTCCGGGGTCGTATTCGCTCCCGTCGCGGTCGCTGTCCAGATGCTCCTCGACAGTTCGTCTCATGGCCACGTCCAGCGGCGTCGATTCCCAGCCAAGTGCCGCCAGTTTGCCCGTATCGAGGACGTGCGGGTAGTCCCGGTAGAGGATGTAGTCGTCCACCGAGAGACCCCCAGTCGAGAGTTCGCGGTCGCTGGCGTGGACGAGTTTCACGTCGGTCTCCAAGGCGTCCGCGATGAGGGAAATCATCTCGTCCATCGTGACGAGTCGGCGGTCGCCGACGTTGTACGCTTCGCCCGGTTCGCCCTCCTCGGCCACGATTCGGAGGGCGCTGGCCACGTCCTCGACGTAGGCGCGGTGCCAGAGGTTTTGTCCGTCGCCGGGGACGAGCAGGCGGTCGTAGTCGTTCACGCGGTCAAGCCAGAAGTCGAGGCGCTCGGTGTAGTCGTGCGGTCCGTAGACGATGCAGGGCCGAACGCTCATCGCGTTGACGCCGCGCTCCGCGGCCTCGAAAATGGCGCGGTCGCCTTCGGCTTTTCGGGGGCCGTAAGAGTCGGCGGAGTCGTCGGTCGCCTGCTCGGGCGTGCAGTCACAGAGTTCCGTTTCGTTCTCGCGTTTCGGGACGACTTCCTTGCCGTAGGCGCTTCCACTGGAGATGTAGACGTAGCCGTCCACGTCCGCGAAAATTTCCGTTGCGGCGCGCACCTCGCGGGGTTCGTAGGCCACGCAGTCGATGACGATGTCGGGCGCGACTTCGTCCCGCGCCTGTTCGAGCGCGGCGTCGTCGGTTCGGTCGCCTTCGAATTGGGCGACGCTCTCGGTGTCCGCGAATGGGTTGTCGTGGTTGCCGCGGTTGAAAATCGTTACCTCGTAGCCGTTGTCCAGCAAGTCGTTCACGAGGTGGCGACCGATAAATCGGGTGCCACCGATGACGAGTGCAGTAGCCATACTGGGAGACGGGCGTGGCGTGAGAAAATGCTACCGAAGGCGATGAACTAGCCAATAGAATGTTTATCTTTCAGGCGGGAGTAGCAGACATATGCAGGTACGCGAAGCACGAACTGAAGATATTGCAGGAATCAGGGACGTCGCAACACGCTCGCTCACGTCGTCGTACAGCGACTTTCTCGACGAGGACGTTATCGAGCACGCGGTCTCGGAGTGGTACTCGGACGACAATCTCGAATCTGAAATGCAGAGTCGCGGCATCCTGTTTTTCGTCGCGCTCGACGGCGGCGACGTGGTCGGATTCACGCAGAGCGACATGCTCCCCGACGTGCCCGAAGGCAACATCCTCTGGTTGCACGTTGACCCCGATCGTCGCGGCGAGGGCATCGGAACCAACCTCCTCGGGCGCACGCAGGAGGAGTTAGAGGAGAAGGAGGTCGAGACGCTGTCCGGACTGGTACTCGCCGACAACGAGGAGGGCAACGAGTTCTACCGCGAACACGGCTTCGAGAAGGTAAGCGAGCGAACCGCCAAAATCGGCGACGAAACCTACACCGAGAACGTCTACACGGAGACCGACCGAACGGTACTCGAATCGCGCGAAGTCGATGGTCGAACCCTGTACATCAACCGCGCGGATAGCAGTCGCGGGTCGGAAGCGCCGTTCTTCGTCGTGTTTACGGACAAGACGGGCGGAGACCGCTACGGCTACTTCTGTTCGAACTGCGAGTCGTTCGACAACTCGATGGACAGCATGGAGCGCATCGAATGCAACGACTGCGGGAACAAGCGGAAGGCGGTGCGGTGGGACGCGGCATACCTCTAAATCACACTGAGGCTACTCAGTTTTTCGTCGGCGAAATACCGAAGGTCGAGGGGCGGACGATGCGAACCGTCTGCGATTCATAGTTGGAACGACACCGGCAAGTGAGTGAAAAATGAGGGATGCTACGATTTCGCCCTCAATCGTCCGAGACGACTTCGAATCCGGACGACTGTCGATTCGACAGCACCGGATTCGGTGGCGAGGTGCGCACGTCTTCGCGGCCCTCCACGATGGCTTGCTGGTAGGCGTCGGGCATGACCTTCACGAACTGCGTTTTGGCCTGTTCCCAGTTTTCCAACAGCGACCGTGCTTTCTCGCTCCCGGTACCGACGGCGTGGTTCTCGACCAAGCGACGGAGCACTCGCTCGTCTCGGTCTTCCAGTTCTGAGGAGAGCGTCACCGTCCCGCCGTTCACGTTCTCGGCGAACTCACCCACTCCGTCGGGCGCGAACACGTAAGCCACGCCGCCCGTCATTCCGGCGGCGAAGTTCTCGCCCGTTTCGCCCAAAACGGCCACCACGCCGCCCGTCATGTACTCGCATCCGTGGTCGCCGACGCCTTCGACCACTGCCTTCGCGCCGCTGTTGCGAACGCCGAATCGCTCGCCAGCGACGCCGTTGACGTAGGCTTCTCCCTCGGTCGCGCCGTACAGTGCGACGTTGCCCACGAGGACGTCGTCGGCGTCGTAGCCCGCGTCATCGGGCGTCTGCACGACGATTCGACCGCCCGAGAGACCCTTGCCGACGTAGTCGTTCGCGGCCCCGGTCAGGAACAGATCGACGCCCGACTGGCAGAACGCGCCGAAGCTCTGGCCCGCAGTGCCCTCGAATCGGCAGGTGATGCTTCCATCGGGAAGCCCCGCAGTGCCGTGGTTCTCGGAGATGCGTCCCGAGAGTAGCGCGCCGACTGCTCGGTCGCGGTTCGAAACCGACCCCTCGATTTCGACCGAATCGCCGTCCTCGATTGCTGGTTGGGCGGCCGTCAGTAGGACGTGGTCGAGGTGGTCGTCCAGTTCGTGGTCTTGCTCGCGCGTCTTGGTTCGGTTGTCGTCGCCCACGCCGCCATCGACAGGCTCGGCCAACACCGCCGAGAGGTTGAGTCGGCGCGCCTTCGGATGGTTCGTCTCGCGCTGGCGAAGCAGGTCAACGCGCCCGACCATCTCCTCGACGGTTCGCACGCCGAGGTCGGCCATGATTTCCCGGAGTTCCTGCGCGATGAACGCCATGTAGTTGATGACGTGGTCGGGTTCGCCGGGGAAGCGCGCGCGAAGGTCTTCGTCTTGCGTGGCAATGCCGACAGGACAGGTGTTTTTGTGACACTGGCGCGCCATTACACAGCCACTCGTGACGAGGCTGGCGGTGCCGAAGACGTACTCCTCGCCACCGAGCAGCGCGGCGACTGCAACGTCGCGTCCCGTTTTCAGTCCGCCATCGACGGCGACCCGGATTCGCGATCGAAGTCCGGTCTGACGGAGCATCTGGTTCGCTTCGGCCAGTCCGAGTTCCCACGGGAGACCGGCGTTCTTGATGGACGTGCGCGGACTCGCGCCGGTTCCGCCGGAGTGCCCCGAGATGTGAACCACGTCGGCGTTGGCCTTGGCGACCCCGGCCGCGATGGTGCCGATGCCCGCCTCCGAGACGAGTTTGACGTTAATCTCGGCTCCATCGCTGGCCGTCTTCAGGTCGTAAATGAGTTGTTTCAGGTCTTCGATGCTGTAGATGTCGTGCTGTGGCGGCGGCGAGATGAGACCGACACCGGGAGTAGCGTGGCGGACGTGCGCTATCGCCTCGTTCACCTTTCCGCCCGGCAAGTGACCGCCTTCGCCGGGCTTCGACCCTTGGGCCATCTTGATTTGGAGTTCGTCAGCGGACTGGAGGTAGCGACTCGTGACGCCGAATCGCCCGCTGGCGACTTGCTTCACGGGACATTCGCGCTTGGTGTCGAACCGCTCCGGCGGTTCGCCGCCCTCGCCCGTGTTCGATTTCGCGCCGATTCGGTTCATCGCAATCGCGTTGTTCTCATGGGCTTCCGGCGACAGCGATCCGAGGCTCATCGCCGCCGTCGAGAATCGTTGCACGATGTCTTCGACCGGTTCGACCTCCTCGATTGGAATCGACTCGCGTCCGTCGGTATCGAAGTCGAGCAGGCCGCGGAGTGTCTGGAGGCGCTCGTTCTGGTCGTTGATACCCTCGGCGAACGTCGCGTACTCCTCGTCGTCTTTCTGTCGAACCGCACGCTGGAGCGCGCCGACCGTCTTCGGGTTCCACTGGTGGTGAATTCCGTTCGAGCGATGTTCGTACTCGCCCTGTCGGTCGAGTTGGGGGTCGTCGCCGAACGCGGTTTCGTGGCGCGCGCGCAGGTCGGACTCGATTTCTTCGACGCCGATTCCCTCGGTGCGGTTCTCCGTGCCGGTGAAGTACTCCGCGACGAGGTTGCCGTCCAACCCGACGGCCTCGAAAATCTGGGCACCGCGGTAGCTCTCGACGGTCGAGATACCCATCTTCGCCATCGTCTTCAGCAGGCCGGTCTCCAGCGCGGAGACGTAGGCCTCGACGGCCTCGGACTCGTTCGCGCCTTCTGGCCCGGCCACCAAGTCCGTGATGGTCTCGAACGCGAGGTAAGGATTGACCGCGCCCGCACCGTAGCCGACGAGCGTGGCGAGGTGGTGAACCGTCCGAGGGTCGCCGGATTCGACCACGAGACCGGTTCGAGTTCGCAGGCCCGCGCGGATGAGGTGGTGGTGAACCGCTCCGGTCGCCAGCAGGGAGGGAATCGGCACGCGGTCTTCCCCGGTGTTGCGGTCTGAGAGCACGAGGATTTCGGTACCCGATTCGACTGCTGTTTGGGCTTCCTCGCGCACTCGCTCGACCGCGTCTTCGAGGTCGGTTTCGGGGCCGAAGGTGAGATCCACGACTTCGGTCGGAAGGTCGATCTCTTTCACCGCCGCCATCTCTGCGTCGGTGACGACTGGCGAATCGAGAACCAGTTGCCGGGCGTGGTCGGGCGACTCCCCGAGGAGGTTGTTCTGGCGACCAAGTCGAGTTTCGAGGCTCGTCACCAGTTCCTCGCGAATGTAATCTATCGGCGGGTTCGTCACCTGCGCGAACAGCTGTTTGAAGTAGGAAAACAGCGGGCGGTCGAAGTCCGAGAGCACCGAGAGGGGCGTGTCGTCGCCCATCGAGCCGATTGGGTCTTTGCCGTCCCGCGCCATCGGCTCAATCAGTTCGGTCAGTTCGTCATCCGTGTAGCCCCAAACGGCCTGTCGAGCGCGGAGCGAGGGAGTTTCGTCGCTTGCAGGGGACGATTCGGCTGACGCGGAATCGGAACCGGAACCGGAACCGGAGAGTTGAATCTGCTCCTGTTCCACCCAGTCGGCGTACTTCTCGTCGGTCAGTTCGTCGAACACGTCCTCGTCGGAGACGACGCCTTCCTCGGGATCTGCGAGGAACAACTGTCCGGGTTGGAGGCGTCCGCGTTCCACGATTTCGTCGGGCGAGTGTTCGAGAGCACCGGCCTCGCTCGCCATGACGAGGCGGTCGTCGGCGGTCACGTCGTAGCGACACGGTCGCAGTCCGTTGCGGTCGAGCACCGCGCCGATGCGCTCCCCGTCGGTTGCGGCGACGAGCGCAGGACCGTCCCACGGTTCGACCAGCGAGGCGTGGAAGTCGTACCACGCTTGTCGGTCGCCGTCAGTGCGTGCGCGCCACGCCTCGGGAACGAGCATTCGGAGTGCGTGGGGCAGGTCGCGGCCGTCCTGTAAGAGCAGTTCGAGGACGTTGTCGAGGCTCGCGGTGTCGCTTTGGTCGGCGTGCGTGACGGGCGTGATTCGGTCGATGTCGTCGCCGAGTCGGTCGCTTTCGAGGTCGGTTTCGCGCGCCGCCATCCAGTTGACGTTCCCGCGAATCGTGTTGATTTCGCCGTTGTGGATGGTTCGGCGGTACGGATGGGCGAGATGCCACGCGCCGAGCGTGTTGGTCGAGAACCGGGCGTGAACCATGGCGAGCGTCGATTTGAATCGCTCGTCCGTGAGGTCGGGGAAGTATCCCGGCAACTGCTCGCCCTTCAACAGTCCCTTGTAGACGAGCGTTTTGCGGTCGAGCGAACAGACGTAGAGGTCGTCGTGCGTCTCAACTTCCTGCTCCAGCACGCGACGGGCGACGTACAGTTTTTGGTCGAACTCCTCGCGCGACTGGCCGGACGCCGGAGAGACAAAACACTGGTAGACGGCAGGTTCAGCGTCGAGAGCAGTTTTACCGAGGTCGGTGTTGTTCGTCGGAACCGCGCGCCAGTTGAAAATAGACAGTCCCTCCGATTCGAAAATCTCTTCGACCGTATCTTGGAGTGCGTGGCGTGCGTCGTCGTCGCGCAGGAGGAACAACTGGCCGACTGCGTACGTTTCGGGAAGGTCGCAGTCGAGTTCCGCCGCGAAGAAGTCGTCCGGTCGTTGGACGAGGATACCGGCACCGTCACCGGTGTTCTGCTCCGCGCCGGTCGTCCCGCGATGTTCGAGATTTTCGAGGAGTGAGAGACCGTCGGACACGATTTCGTGGTCGGTGGCGGCGTCGAGGTTCATTACGACGCCGACACCGCAGTTCGACCGGTTGTCAGTTGGGTCGGCGAGGAGTTCCGTCATATGCATTGGCATGACGAAGTCGCATAAGACGTTTCTCCTGAAGGACTAAGGGAACATCATTGTCAATATATGCACCTTATATATTAGACATTTGGTTGGTTTCTATCCCCCTAAATCAAGATATAGAAATAAATTTCTAGAAGAGGATAACGAGCGTCGTTCAGATCCGATAAAGCCGGGACGAACGGTCAGTCGTAAGTCGTTATTCGCTTTCTATGAGTTTCTGTAAGTCGTTGTCGTCGTAGTTGACCAGTAGTCGAGACTCGTCTTTGAACGTCCGGAGCACGACCTGCGTCGAGGAGTGCTCGACGCCCTCGGTGTTGATGATGCTGTCGATGTAGTCCTGGAGATGGTCGTGGTCGCGCAGGTGAGCGATGATGGTGAACGATTTGTCGCCGAGCATAAAGTAAACGGTCTGAACCCCGGAAATATCACAGAGGTCGTCGCCGATTTGCTCGTAGCCCGGACCGTAGTCGCTTCGAATCTCGGTAATCGCCGTCAGTTCGAGACCGAGTTCGCGCGCGTCGAGTTTCGAAACCGTCCCCGACAGAATACCTTGTTTCCGGTATTTGTCGAGTCGGTAGTAGACCGTCGAAGTGCTGATTCCCAGTTCCTCGCTCACTTCGTCCACGTCGATGTCACCCTCCCGGTCGAGCCAGCGAAGGATTTTGAAGTCCTTCTCGTCGAGATTAACGTCTGCCATATCTAACTAGTCGTAATCGGGTTTCTAAAACTTTGCTAAGGATTCGTGGGTTGGATAAATTTAGATGCAATAGATTTCAACATGTGTTGGTAGAGGGTATTGTTCCAGAAAACCGCAAGAATGCATTCGAAATTTACGTACATTACGGCAGGTATTTTCATTTTCTAATACTGGTTCGAGGAGTACGTCAGTAGTCGTCCGAAGTTTTGCCGACTATTCGTCGGTCGAATGCCGAGCGCGCGCCATGAGAATCTGCTGTGTGTTTCGAACCGGTTCGTCGTCGGGTTGGCGCTGTCGATAACTTCCATCGGCGTGCATCTCCCAACATTTGCGATTGTCCGCGCGCATCACGTCGAGTACCGTCTGTAGTTCCGATCGAAGTTCCGGACAGGTGACGGGGGCAATCGTCTCAACGCGGTCGTCCAAGTTGCGCGTCATCCAATCGGCAGAGCCGATGAAATAGCGCGGGTCGCCGCCGTTGTGGAAGTAGTAGATGCGCGAATGTTCCAGAAATCGACCGACGACGCTGTAGACGTTTATCGTCTCGCTGATGTCCTCCAACCCGGGTCGGAGTCGACAGATGTCCCGGACGACGAGGTCGATATCGACGCCAGCCATTCCAGCTTTGTACAGTTCTTCGACCATCTTCGGATCTTCGAGCGCGTTCATCTTGGCGACGATTTTGGCGTCTTTCCCCTCGCGGACGCGTTCGGCCTCGTCGCGAATCATCCGTGTAAATCGCTGACGCATATTTCCGGGTGCGATGAGGAGTTTCCGATAATCCTCGTGGTGCGTGTGGCCCGTGAAGAAGTTGAACAGTTCCATCAAATCCTGTCCGATTCCGCGGTCGGCGGTCAGCAGACCGAGGTCGGTGTACGTCTTCGCGGTTTCGGAGTGGTAGTTTCCGGTTGCGACGTGCGAGTAGAGTCGTACCGCGTCCGACTCTTCGCGGACGACAAGCGCCGTCTTGCTGTGCGTCTTGTAGCCGATGGTTCCGTAGGCGACGTGAATCCCTTCCTCTTCGAGGCGTTTGCCCCACTCCAAGTTGTTCTGCTCGTCGAATCGTGCCTTCAGTTCGACCATCACCGCGACCTGCTTGCCGTTTTGCGCCGCTTCAATGAGACTCTGAACGACTTTCGAGTCGCTGGCGGTCCGGTACAGCGAGAGTTTGATGGCCAGCACGTCCGGGTCGGTTGCGGCCTGTTCGAGAAACTTCTGAACCGTCTCGTCGAACGAGTGATACGGATGATGGACGAGCACGTCTCGCGACCGAATTTCCTCGAACACGTCGAGTTCGTCGTCGCTCGGCGTGAACCGTGGATGTGGCTGTGGCGTCCACGAATCGAGCTTTAAGTCAGGTTTGTCCAACTCGACCAAGTCCATGAAGTCCCGAAAGTCGATGGGAGAGGGTTGTTCGAACACCTCGCGCTCGTCCACGTCGAGCTGTTCGACGAGGAGGGAACGAACTCTGTCGGGCATGTCCTCCTCGATTTCGAGGCGAACTACGGTCGCAAATCGACGCTCGCGGAGTACTTCCTCAATCATATCGATGAGGTCTTCCGCGACCTCCTCGTTCTTGCGCACTTCCGCGTTGCGCGTCACTCTGAACGTGGAGTAGTCGAGTATCTCGGTGTTCGGAAAGAGCAAGTCGAGATTTTCCGCGACGACCTGTTCCAATAGCACGAACGTCGAATCGTCGCCGACCTGCACGAGACGAGGACGATTACCGGGAATTTTCACGCGGGAGAAGACCGGTTCGTCGTCCTCGGTTTCGCGGGTCAGCACCGCGAGCGACAGGCTCAAATTGGAGATGAACGGAAACGGATGCGCCGGGTCGAAGGTGAGCGGAGTGAGCGTGGGAAGTACCGAACTCTGGAAGTACTCCCGTAGTTCCTGCTGTTCCGACGGCGAACAGTCGTCGTGCGAAACGATGTCGATACCTTCGTCGGCGAGCGCATCGTGAATCACGTCGTGGTAACACGCGGACTGTTGGGCGAACATCTCGCGGGTGATTTCGAGAATTTCTTCCCACTGCTCCGACGGCGTCCGACCGTCTGGCGTCTTCTCGGTGACGTTCGCGGCCATCTGCTGTTTCAGTCCGCCGACGCGCTTGCGGAAGAATTCGTCCATGTTCGTCGTAAAGATGGAGAGGAACTTCACGCGCTCCAGCAGGGGATTTCGGTCGTCCATCGCTTCGTGAAGGACTCGTTTCTGAAACTCCAACTGGCTCAGTTCGCGGTTGAGGTAGTATTTCGGGTCGGACAGGTCTTCGTCCTCGGTTTGCGGTCGATTCTCGCCGTCGCTTTCTTGCCGACGCTCGTGTTCGTCGTCGGCCGAGACTGAATTCTCTGACATGACTACGTCGCGGAGAGCGACCTCACGGGGAGTGGGGAGTGACGATGGAGTCGTCGCTCCGTTCCTTGCACGTTCGAATCGCGGACTGCTCGACGAACTCGTCGCGGCGGTAATCGTAAGCGGTGAGCGATCCGCCGTAGACGCACCCGGTGTCCAGACCGACCGCCGACTCGCGTTCGACGGGGCGTTCGAGCACAGTGTGACCGAAGAAAACGCGTCGAGGGCCGTCGTACTGCTCGAACCAGAACGGGCGGTCGTAGCTCCCGTCGGGGTGCAGAGAGCGCATCGTCTGGAGGTCGTCAATCGAGTGCTCTGACAGCGGTTTTCGCGGGTCAACGCCGCCGTGAACGACGAGCGCGTCCTCCCACGAAATCGCCACCGGGAGCGAGGACACGAACTCTCGCTCGGCAGGGCCGAATTCGGGAAGAACGGCGTCACTACGAAGATATTTCTCCTCGTTGTTCCCTCGAACCGAAAGCAGATTCTCCCTCTCCTGCACGAGTTCGAGGACGCCGAGGCTGTCAGGTCCTTTCCGAATCAAGTCGCCCACGAACGCGACGAGGTCGTCGTCACTCACCGAGAGCGTGTCGAGAAGCGATTCGAGTTCGGTTCGACAGCCGTGAACGTCCCCGACGACGTAGATGTCCTCCCACTCGTCGGCGTCGATTCGTCGGTGTGGCACCGAATCGTCAAATATCGGGTTTGAAACCATTGTTCGTGTAGAAGCCGTGGAAACCACTGGTAACGGCCACTTTGCTGGAGGCAACCCACGGATTCGTATAAACGGTTTATAATTTTTATCAATATTAACATGAGTAGTAAATACGTCTATATACATCAGTGGGAAGCGAATAATCATCCGTCAGCGAGCGTTCTCGAAGCGTTCGACGATAGAAATCCGTCACGATATCGGGGACTAAAAAGCGCGTAAAAATTCGATTTTCGCTCAGTACGACTTGGCGAAGTACGCCGTCTCTTCTGCCTCGTCGCCACAAATCGCACAGTCGTCGCCGCAGGGTTCCTCGTCGCGGTCGAGGGGCACCATCACGATTTCGGCGGAAATCGGCTCCTTGATTTCGGTTTCACACTCCTCGTCGCCGCACCACGGGGCTTTGACGTAGCCACCGTGCTGACCGATTGTGCCGAGGATGTCCTCGCGGGAGTCGGCTTCTCGGACGTTGTCTTCGAGGGTCTCCGCTGCCGACTCGTACAGTTTGTCGTACACCACGTCGAAGTGGTCTTGAATTGCATCGGCGATTTCGGCGCGGTCTTCCACGACGTTCTCGCCGTCGGGTCGGTGGACGACCGTGATTTCGTCGTCTTCGACCTCGTGGGGGCCGATTTCGAACCGGACGGGGACACCTTTCAGTTCCCATTCATTGAATTTGAACCCGGGGTTGCGCTCGTCGCGGTCGTCCAATTCGACGCGGACGCCCGCATCTTCGAGGTCGTCGGCGATGCCTTCGGCGTAGGAGATCACTTCTTCGCGGTTGTCCTCCTGCCAAATCGGGACGATGACGACCTGCTCGGGCGCGAGTGCGGGCGGGCAGACGAATCCCTGCTCGTCGCTGTGGGTCATGATGAGCGCACCGAGTGCACGCCACGAGAGACCCCACGATGTGGTGTGCGCCGGACTTTCCTCTTCGTTCTCGTCGGTGAACGTGAGGTCGTAGGCCTCGGCGAAGCCCTGCCCGAGGTAGTGGCTGGTCGCCCCCTGTACCGACTTGCCGTCGGGCATCAGGGCCTCGACCGTCGTCGTGGTGTCCGCGCCGGGGAACTTGTCGTGTTCGGGCTTTCGTCCGCGCATGACCGGAATCGCCAGCACTTCCTCGAAGACGCGTTCGTACTGGCCGAGGCGGGTCATCGTCTCGTCCCACGCCTCCTCTTCGGTCTCGTGGGCGGTGTGACCCTCCTGCCAGAGGAACTCCTTCGTGCGGAAGAACGGCTTCGTCTCGGTGGCCTCCCACCGCACGACGCTGTTCCACTGGTTGAGCCGGAGCGGCAGGTCGCGGTGGCTGCGTACCCACTTGGCCATGAACGGCGCGATGATGCTCTCGGAGGTGGGCCGCACCGCGAGGGGCTCGTCGAGCTCCTCGTAGCCGCCGTGGGTCACCCACGCGACCTCCGGGTCGAACCCCTCGAGGACCTCCTTCTCGCGCTCGAGCAGCGACTCTGGGATGAACACGGGGAAGTAGGCGTTCTGTGCACCCGTGTCTTTGAACCACGAGTCGAGATGATCCTGAAGGCCCTCCCAGAGGGCGTACCCGCGAGGCCGGGTGACGATGAATCCACCCATGGGGGCGTAATCCGCGAGGCCAGCCTTCAGCACCACTTCGGCGTACCAGTCGCCGGGACTGTGTGATTTGGACTCGGTAATGCCGAGTTCCTGGTCGTTACTCATACTGGGAGGTAAGTCACGAGAATAATAAACCCGCGGTGTTCGATGTCGGCGGCGTCGTGAACGGGCGGACGGTTTGGAGAAGGAAGCGTGTTTTTCGTGACTGATCCCTACCTTTCGTCGGCGCTTTTCATCGGCGCTTTTCATCGGCGCTTTTCATCGACGCGCGAGTAACGCGCGAGGGACGACCGAAACGAGCGAACGCGAGTGAGGGAGTCGGTTGGGGAGGGTGTGGTGCAGTGGTGGTGCGGTGGCGGTCATTCGGAGTCGGCTACTGCTATCGAGAAGTCTGAACCAACCGGAGACCATAGCGTTCGGACGCCAGTTTTCGCTCATAGCCTACTCCAAGAGTCGTTTCAAAACTCCACACTGGTCTCCAGTTCGTGCGCCACCATCTCATCCCCATTCTCGTCGAATCGGAACCGACCCGAAAACGTTTCGCCTGAAAACAGATGCGGCATCCAGAGGCGGTCGTCCTCCCACATCTGGCCGTAAGGAACGTCCTCGAAGTCGAACCACTGGGGGTCGGCTTCCGGCGTCTCGGAAGGTGTTCCAACGAACTCCTCGGCGCGGAAGACGTGGACGAACATCTGGGGGTCGTCTCCGAAGACGAACTCGAACTCGCCGACTTTGGTCGGGGCTGTTACCGACACCCGGATTTCCTCCTCGACCTCTCGAACCGCGGCGTTTCGGGGCGTCTCGCCCTCCTCGACTTTTCCGCCGGGGCCGACGAACTTTCCCTTGCCGAGTCCGCGTTTCTTGCGAATGAGTAGGACGCGCTGGTTTCGAATGGGATAGCAGAGCGTCGCGGGTTGCATGCCGATTTCTGGTCACGGAACTCGTATCAGTGTTCCGAATGTTCAAGACGATATTCCAGACGAGCATTGTGTCGGACGGCAAGACAAGAGTTTTACCGTCAGTCCGCCAACAGTAGCGTATGAAAGCGCCGAAGATTCGAGCGCCGACCGGGGGAATGGGCAAGCGAGGGCTTCGCTTCCTCGGGATACTCATCCTCGTTATCAACCTCGGTCTCCTGTTCGTCTTTGGCTTCGACGTGCTGACCGACCCAAGTCGGTTCGCACAGATCGCCATCGGCGTCCTCGGCGGCGTGTTGCTCGTCGCTTCGACCCTCGAACTGCCATGGAATGTCGAAGGGTACCGGCTGGCGGGAGTCGGCTACCTCTGCGTGGCGTCGTCGTACCTGCTCGCCAATCTCTTCGACCAAGCCGATCCGTGGTGGATTGCCATCACGGCCGTCGGCGCTCTCTCATTGGGCTTCATGGGCTTCGACATCGCGCGGGGCGGGCGACATTTCAACATCGACCTCGACGCTTGATTCGGTTTCTGTAAGTCACTCCACCGAAAACGGACTCTCCTTCTCTGTCCAATCCCACCCCGGCAGTCGCGTCTGAAATCCGGCGGCGAGCGCGGCGTCCAAGTCGTCCACTCCGGCCACCTCCTCGTCTTCGTGATGCAGCACGTCCGCGAAGTGGAAGGTGGCTTCCCCGAGGAGACGAAGGGGCTGATTGCCAGCGATCATTCCGGCGAGTTCCCTGCCGAGGAGTTCGTCCACGACGAATCCGGGGTAGTCATCTTCCACGTCCAAGGTTCGGAGAATGGCGACGAGTCCGGCGACGTTCACCGCGAGGTCGCCGTCGGCGAAGACGGCGTCCACTTCCTCGCGGTATTCGGATTCCGAGACTTCGGCGACGTTCGTCTCGAAGGCGTCGCCGAGTTCCCCACGAACGTGATTGAGGAGCGTCACGACTTCGGGTCGGTCGCGCACCCATTGGCGCTCCTCGGCGACGCGGGATTTGGAAAGCTTCATGCGAAACACGTCGGTGAGGATTGATTTAGCAGTTTTGAGAAGGCTTTTATAATCGCACCGTTTACTGGGTGATAAGCGGGTTTTCCTGTGTCCCCATGAGCAGTTGGCTTTCGGAGACCGGGACTACACTATGCGTGTCACTGTACACCAACGAAACCCCGCAAAAATAAGCGAGACAATCTATGCTGTGCTGTATGAGTCGTAGTGGTTACGGTGGTCGAATCCGCCAGCCACCACGGCATCCGTGTTATCGGACGAACAGCACTCGCTCTCTCGACGGACGAAGCGGACTGTTTTCACCATGAGTAAAGTAGAGCAACAACTCGAAGACCTCAAAGCAACGATTACGAGTGAACTGCCCAGCGACATTTCGGTGTCGGACGTCAAGTACGAAGGCCCCGAACTCGTCGTCTACACGCGCGATCCGAAGAAGTTCGCGCAGAACGGCGACCTCATTCGCAAACTGGCGAGCCAACTTCGCAAACGAATCACGGTTCGTCCCGACCCCGACGTGCTCTCGCGCCCAGACAGGGCGGAAAAGGACATCCTCGAAGTCATTCCGGACGAAGCGGGCGTCACCGACCTCGACTTCCACGTCGATACCGGCGAAGTCGTCATCGAAGCCGAGAAACCCGGAATGGTCATCGGCAAACACGGGAGTACGCTCCGACAGATTACGCAGGAAGTTGGCTGGACGCCCGAAGTCGTCCGCACGCCGCCCATCGAATCTTCGACGGTGTCGAACGTGCGGAACTTCCTGAAACAGGAGCGCGAAGACCGACGCGACATTTTGGAGAAGGTCGGTCGGCAGATTCACCGCGAGGAGATGAGCAACGAGGAGTGGGTTCGAATCACCACCCTCGGCTGTTGCCGTGAGGTCGGTCGCGCGAGTTTTATCCTCTCGACCCCGGAAACGCGAATTCTCATCGACTGCGGCGACAAACCCGGTTCCGACGACGTGCCGTACCTCCAAGTCGAGGAGGCGCTTGGTGCGGGTGCGAGCACTATCGACGCGGTGGTGCTGACCCACGCTCACTTAGACCACTCGGCACTCCTTCCCCTCCTGTTCAAATACGGTTACGACGGACCGATCTACACCACCGAGCCGAGCAGAGACCTGATGGGGCTACTCCAACTCGACTACTTGGACGTGGCCGCGAAGGAAGGCAGAGTGCCGCCCTACGAGAGCGAAATGGTCAGAGAGGCCATCAAACACACCATCCCGCTCGAATACGGTGACGTGACCGACATCGCCCCGGACGTGAAACTCACGTTCCACAACGCGGGTCACATTCTCGGTTCCGCGGTTTCGCACTTCCACATCGGCGACGGTCTGTACAACGTCGCGTTCTCGGGCGACATCCACTACGCGGATACCCGCCTGTTCAACGGCGCGGTCAACGACTTCCCGCGCGTGGAGACGCTCGTCCTCGAGTCGACCTACGGCG
>CAYNQM010000053.1:9103-20017 GCA_964399275.1 uncultured Haladaptatus sp. | reverse complement strand
CTCCACGACACCTACTACGTCGTCGGCCACTTCCACTTCATCGTCATGGGCGCCATCGCCGTGGGACTGTTCGCAGGTGTCTACTACTGGTTCCCGATTTACACCGGGAAAATGTACCAAAAGACGCTCGCCCACTGGCACTTCTGGCTGACGATGATTGGCTCGAACATCACGTTCTTCGCCATGATGTTCCTCGGCTACGGCGGTATGCCGCGCCGGTACGCGACCTACCTCCCGCAGTTTACGACGTGGCAGCAGGTCGCAACGCTCGGTGCGTTCATCCTCGCACTGGGACAACTCATCTTCGTCTGGAACATCGTCCAGTCGTGGCTCGAAGGGCCGGTAGTCGAAAGCGGCGACCCGTGGGAACTCGAAGCCGAGGGAATGCGCTCGCCCGAGTGGACGTGGTTCGAGACGAGACGCGAGACTGCATTGGCGGACGGTGGCGACGAGAACGAACCGACGACCGGAGAATCCGGAGGTGACGACTGATGGCCGAAGCGGAGTCCGACCCTGTTTTCGACCGCGAAACCCTGCTCGACATCACGGTGAACGTCATTCCGATGTTTATCCTCGGATTCTTCATCGTTCTCTTCGCGTTCTTCTCGCCGTGGCCCGGAAACACGTTCATGAGCGTTATCGGACTCGGTCTCACGATTATTCCCTTCGTCCTACTCGGCCTGCTGACGTGGGTTGCGGCACATTACGTCAGATAGTCTGACGGTCGAGTCGGGGTACCCCGGTCAGTCGAGTGCTAAGCCGCGAGTGCGGTACCGACAGCGAAAACGACTGCGCCCGCCATCACGACCGCGAGGAGGCCGAACGCGACCGCGAATCCGGCGGCGTCTGCGACGAGGCCGACGATGGCTGGTGCGACCGCACCGACACCCATCAGCAAGGTGCGAACGAGTCCCAGACCGCCACCTGCCACGTCGCCCGGTATCGTCGTCGAGAGGTACGCGCCGCGAATCGGTCGAAAGCCGTGACTGCCGAGTCCGAACGCGACGACGACCGCACCGAAGACGAGCGCGCTCGTCCGTCCGACGAGGAACAGCGCCCCGAGCGCTCCCGCGGAGACGGTGAGGACGGCGATTGCGAGCGGTAACTGGCCGATTCGGTCGGAGAGGTCGCCCGTGGCGATTTGGACGAAACTCACGGCGAACAGTGCGCTGTAGACGAGGGAGGCGGTTGCGTCGGTGAGTCCCTGTTCGGTGAGATAGAGGGGAAGGAACGCGACGACGCCGTTGTACGCGAATCCGAAACAGAGCGTCACGCCGACGAAGAGCGCGAACCGACGACTGCGGAAGAGCGAAAGATACTGTCGGAGCGCGAGGCCGTTCCCCGAATCGGTGTCGTCAGAATCCGACGCTCGGCGCGGAACCGACGCGAAGACACCTCCGGCAAGCACGAGGCCGGAAACGGCCCCGACCAGAAAGAGCAGGTGCCAGTCTCCGGCGTCGGTTGCGAGAACGACTGCGGTCGGTGCTGCGACGCCGCCGAAGGCTCCGAGGGTGTCGAACACGCCGAGTGCTCGTCCGGTTCTGTTCGGATAGACGCGCGAAAGCAACCTGATGGAAACCGTCTTGTGGACGCCGGTTCCGAGGCCGACGAGGAGCATCCCACCGAGTAGCACGACGAGGGGCGCAGTAACGCCGAGCACCAGCGCGCCAGTGGCCGCAATTACGGCGCCGACGACGATAACCCGTACCGCACCGAATCGATCGGAGAGAATCCCGCTGGGAAACTGCATGAGCGAATAGCCTATCATCATCGCGGTGAACGCCGTCCCGAGGAATGCGTTCGAGATGCCGAACTCCGTCTGAAACACGGGAAACAGCGCCGGAAATGCGTACCGGAGAAACTTCGCGAGGAACCAGAGTCCCGCCGTCAACAGCAGTGTATCGTAGTTTCGAACCCCAGCGAACCGCTCCGCCACGCCAGTCGTCATTCGTTCGTCGTTCTTCGTCCAACCGATAAAAAGCGGGCGGAAGCGGTGAAACAGTCGCGGCTAGGGAGAAAATGAGTGAAAGCAACCCGACAGCGAACGTCCCTCGTATCTTCTCCTTGTTTCGAGAATCACTTAAACAACGTTCCGAACCAAATCGCGGTCGGCACGCTTCTCGTCAGTCGAGATGTATCGAGACTTTCTGATCGGTTCGCGCCGACTCGTAGGCCGCCTCGGTCAGTGCGGTGACAGCGAATGCGTCGCGGGCGGTTGCGGGCGGTTCCTCGCCGCTCTCGATGCAGTCGATGAACGTCCCCGCCTTGCTGTCGTGCCGTCTGTTGTCCATGTACGGGACGACGGTCGTGCTGTCCTCCTCGATTTCGGTCAACTGGCGCGGTTCCCACTGTCGGCCTTCGAGGTAGAGCGCCCCCTCGTCGTCCCAGACGTGGATGTGCTCGCGGACGCAGGGCGCGTCGCTGTACACCGAGATGCTGGCCGACGACCCTTCCTCGAACTCGACCGTGAGTTGCGCGCGTTCGTCCACTCGGTTCTCGTCGTCGGCGAACTTCATGTTCGCCTGCACGGCGGTCGGCGTCAGGCCGGTCGTCCAGAGCACGGCGTCGATGAGGTGACTCCCGGTGTCGTAGAGGTTGCCACCGCCCGAGAGGTCAGGATTGGTTCGCCACGTGTCTTTGAACCGCGAAATCCAGTTCTGCGTGATTTCGGCGCTGATGAACCGCGGCGTCAGGTCAGTCCCGTGCCATCGCTCACGCGCCTGGACGAACGCCTGATTGAGGTGGCGCTGGTAGCCGACCATCAGCACTTGGTCGCCCTCGCTTCGCTCGGCGAGTTCGCGGGCCTTCTCGCGGTCGGTCGTGAGCGGCTTGTCACAGAGGACGTGAAGCCCGTCGTCCAGAGCCGCCGTCACCTGCTCGTAGTGGAATGCGTGCGGCGTTCCGATGAGGACGGCGTCCAACTCCTCGGTGTCGAGCATCTCGTCGTACTCCTCGTACCGAGAGCCTTGGCCGACGTAAAGCACGTCCCCGGCCTCGGTTCGCGCCGCTTCGTTCACGTCTGCGAGTGCAACGACCGACGCGCGACGGTCGTCCTCGAACTCCCGTCCGACGGTCTTTCCGATGTAGCCACCGCCGACGACGCCGACTCGAAGTTTCTCGGATTGTGGATTGGTTCCTGACATATATTACTCCGATTTCGAATAAATTCGCACGGTCGTTGGATTGGCGCGGTCGGGACTTATCTTTCATGGCCCTCAATCCGACTCGTAGGCGAGCGAGACGACGCGACCGTCGCCGTAGATGACGTAGATTTCTTCGGCACCGTCGCCGTCCAAATCGGCCAGCGCCGGGTGGGTATAAATCGGCACCGACCGCTCGTAGGTGGCCAGCACGTTCCCCGAGTCGGGTGCGACGACCGTCACTTTTCCGTCGTTCGTGGTCGCCACGATTTCCGCGTCGTCGTCGCCGTCCACGTCGCCGACGACCGGCGGTGGCGTCATGTTCGTCCCTGTCGTCAGCGACGTTTTCCACTCGACGCTTCCGTCGGCCGCGTCGAGCGCGAACAGCGTCCCCTCCTTCGAGACGGCGTACACCTCGGGGTCGCCGTCGCCATCCCCATCGGAAATGTCGTGAACTGCGGCGAGGTCGCCAACCGACTGCCGCCATTCGACGCGTCCATCCTTCCCATCGAAGACGACGATTTTCCCGCCGGAGGTTGCGACGGTGAGTTCGACTGCCGGGTCGTCGTCTGCCTGTCCCGACCCCATCCAGAGAATCGAGTCGGCGATGCCGTCGTTTTCCCACACTGTGTCGTTGTCGCCGTCGATGAGGACGACTCGGCCGCCGTCCGGGGGTGCGACGCCCACCGCGAGTTCGGCGTCGCCGTCGGCGTCGAAGTCGTCAGCGGTGGGTTGCGCCCACGCCATTCCATCGAGGTCGCGCGACCAGAGGGCGGTTCCGTTCGCCCGGACGAGCGAGAGGTTTCCTTTCACGTCCACGACTGCGGTTTCCCGCCCGGAGTCGGGCGCGAGGTTCGCAACCACGGGTTGCGTGTAGCCGTAGGCGCTGAGTTCGTGTCGCATCGCCTCGTCGCCGGAGAGTGCCCCGTAGGCCGTGACTCGCTGTTCCGTGCTCGACGCGAGCACTTCCTGTTCGCCGTCGGCGTCGAAGTCCGCGACGGTCGGGTCGGCGACGGCGTGAATCGTGCAGTTCGCGCGCGGAACCTGCTGTTTCCACGCGATACTCCCGTTGCCGCCATCGAGCGCGAACAGTCCGCACCCGGTTCCGTTTCCACGGTCGCTAATCGGTGCGTAGACGAACGACTCGCCTTGCACCGTGGCCACCGCCGGTGCATGGTGATTGCCTTTCATGTCTCGACCGGTGTCGCTAATCCAGCGTTCCGAGAGGGTACCGCCGTCGTCGCCGACGAACGCGACAAATCCGACTCCTGCGAGAGCGAGAACGACGACGAAAAGAACGGCCCCGGTTGCGACGCGCATCGGTCGGTCTTGGCAGTCACCGGGGAAAAGCGCTCCCCATCGGCGATCGGATTCGACGCGCGAACCAAACTCTGCAATCAGCTACCAATCGCACCTGCGGCGGCAACGACGAACTGGTGTTCGACAAAGACACCGACGAGTACGACGAGGACGCGATTACCGCGACCGTCGGTGAGCGATTGTAACGTCGAATCACACCGGCAATGGCCCGGTTGTCCCCGACCGTGGTGGGTGCCACCCATCCGTCATCTTGAAAACCGCTACGCCCTCGTTTTCGAAGGCAAGACGATACTGCGGCGACGACAGCATCGTGGGAATCATTCCGTTGGATTGGTGATGTTGCATGCCGCGAACCGTGTAGCTGTCTTTTGGGACGTAGACGTACTCCGGGTGGGTGTTGAACTGCATCAGTCGCGTGGTCAGACAGTTCGAACTGTGACACCGCGATAGCCGCCGGAACTGGCTGAGTTGCTCGCGGTACTGTTGATGCCCTTTCCACTCGACGCCCCACGGACCGATCAGAATCGTCCGGTCGGTCTGCTGTGGGAACCACTCCGCGGCATCGCCGAGGACGACGAACTGCGCCGAGGGTTCGGTGTTCGATTCGGCCCACGCCATCGCTTCCACGTCGCCATCGTCCACGAACTGCGGAAGCGACGGACTACCGGCGTGCGCGTTCATTCCTCCGGTCGCGTACAGTGCACCCCCGCTGAGACTGACGGTTACGAGGAGAACGACCGAGACAGTCACGAGTTGCTCCCTGCCGGGTGTCCACGAGGTTCCTCGCTGAAGGAGTGGGATGATACCCTCGAAGACGAAGCGGGCACTGACGAGCGCCGCGATGAGAAAGACGAATCGCGCCTCCTCGATGGCGGTAGCGGTGACGAGAAGCCACGCTGGAAGGAAGTACTCTCGCTTCAGCACGAGCCAGACACAGCCGACGATGGGCAGGAGATGCCACATCGACAGGATCGGCGATTCGGTGAACTGACGCGCGATCAGTCGCTCCAACGTCGAAACCGCGCTTCCGATACCGCCGTGGGTTCCCGCCGCCGCCGCGAACACGCTAGCATCGTGTGCCACGAGCACGGTACTCCACCACGGCGTCGTGAGGAGCACGCCGCCGAGTCCGACGAAGAGACCGCGAAGCAGACCGTCGAGCGACCGGTCGAACCGAAGATAGAGTAGGAGGTAGCTTACCACGAAGAAGACGGTGTACATCGGATGCGTCAGAATCGTTAGCGTGAACGTAACGAGTCCCGGAACCAGCCACCGCGTGTCCCGCTCTCGGAAGAGATGGAGTCCGGCGTAGATACCGACGAGCGAGAACAACAGCGCAGGCGCGCGGACGATACCGCCCGCCGAGATGTGCCACTGAAGGACGGGTGGACTCCCCGCGACGATTACCGTAGCGAGCGACGCCTGTGGTCGCGACCCGAACAGATCGCGCCCGAAGAAGTACAACGGAACGAGGTAGGCGATACTGACCAATCCGGGGAGAAATCGTGCGATGGTGAACGGATTCAACCCGGTTCCGTCCATCAGTACCGCGACCACGTAGAACATGAGTGGTGGGTACGCGAAGGGAACACCTTCGGCGGTGTATCCCGGAATCGTCTCCGGAAGCGCGTATCCGTTTTCGCTGATGTGCTCTGCGATGTGAAAGTACAGTCCGGCACCGAACGACGGATACGAGTGTGCACTCACGTAGAAGTAGAGGATACACACCCCAGCGAGCAGTGCAGGAACGAGCCATGGCAGTTCGTACTCCAATCCGCGCGGTTCTTGCGTCGTTTTCGAATCTGTCTGATGACTAGCCATGAGTGAAATCCGGACGGTGCCGCTCGACGGCTCGTGGCGGCGTTCTCGTTCGGCAGAACTATCGCAGGATTCGTTCTTTGTTATCCAGTAACTATTCGCCTGATAGCCACGAATACCGACAGTCCAGCGATGGTAGGCGGTCGTTCACGGGGAGGTAACGGTCGCTTGTGGCGACGATTTCCGTAAGAAAAATTTCACTCGTATCGCAGTGCGTCGATTGGGTCGGTCTGTGCGGCGTCCCACGCAGGATACAATCCCGCGAGAACGCCGACCAGAACGCCCACAGCGACTGCGATACCGAACCATTCGGGGCGGAATGCCAGTGGGAGTCCGATAACCGAGGCCGCGACGTATCCGGCACCGAGACCGGCGAGTGCGCCGACCGCCGACCCGAACATGCCCAGCAGAACTGCTTCGAACAGGAACAGCTGGAGAACGTCGGTGTTCTGTGCGCCGACCGCTTTCATGATGCCGATTTCGCGGGTTCGTTCCGTCACGCTGACCAGCATGATGTTGGCGATGCCGATGGCTCCGACGATGAGCGAGATGAGCGCGATACCGGTGATGTACGCGGTGAACGTGTTGCTGACCTGTTTGACTTGGCTTACGAGTTCGTCCTGCGTCGTCACCTTGAACCGATAACTGCTCGATTTTAGCTGTCGCGCGTCGGAGTCCTCACCGAGATAGGTGTAGACGCGGCCCTGTACCGCATCGACTTTCGATGGGCTTTCCGCCAGCACCAGCGCACGGCCGTAGACGCGCTGATTTTTGTTCGCCGATGGACTGTACACAGTCCGCTGGTAGAACGGGTCGGTCGGTGCGAAAATCTGCGGTGACGGTCCTTCGCTGAAACCGAGCGCCGACTCGTCTGTCGATTCGACGATGCCGACCACCGTCGCATTCACTCGCTGTCCGCCCGCGGCGCGCGTGACGGTAATGTTGTCTCCGACGGTGACGTTCTCGCTCCCGAACATCCTCGTCGCCGGACGATTCAGGACGACCTCTCGTTTCCCCATTCGGAACGACCCACCCGCGATGAACTCTTGATTTTTCACGTCGAAGTACGGCGGCGTCGTCACCACGACCCACTGCCGACCGACCGTCGAATTTTCGAACTCGATGGTCGAGGCCGCGACGCCACTCTCCGGGACGGCGGTCTCGACGCCCTGCAACGACCGAATTTCGTTGACATCGTGCGTGGTAAAGACGGTCTGTCCACCGCTTCCGAGGTTCGGAAGTCCGGTCTCGCTCTGTGACTGCGCCGAGACGTACATCGTCGCCGCGTTCCCGCCCGCGACGGTACTGACGATGTCCGCCTGTAAACTCGCACCGAGCGTGACGAACGTGATGACCGCGGCCACGCCGATGATGACGCCGAGCGTCGTCAGCGTCGAGCGCAGTTTGTGTTCACGGATGTTTCGCCAACTGATGCGGAGGCTCTCGAAGAGATTCATCCGCCCCAATCGTTCTTCGTGTCTTTCATTTTCCCGACTACCCGTCACGCTCTACGATAGCATCCGACAAAAGCCTATGACCGGAAACGCCGCCTTAATCGCTTGAAACGCCAAATTATACCCGATTCACTGCTTTACGATGATTTCGACATTCGGACTGTCAACACTGGAACGTCCGAGAGTCGGACTATCTTCTCGGTGACGCTCCCGAGCAAGTAGCGATCGAGTCCTTTGCGACCGTGCGTGCCCATCACTAGGAGGTCGATGTCGTTGTCCTCAGTGTAGTCGAGGATAGCACGATGTGGCGTCCCGCTGACGATACTCGTTTCGACATCGACTCCAGCGTCGGCCGCTTTCGACTCGATGTCTGCCACCGCCTTGTTCGCGCTCTGTTCGAGTTCGTCGTAGAGCATGTCGGCCCGAACATCCGGTGGGATCGCACTTCTGTCTACGACCGAAAGCACGTGCAGTGCCGCATCGTACGTTTCGGCGATGTCGAGTGCTTGTCGCATCGCTTTATCAGTCGTCTCGCTTCCGTCAGTCGGGAGGAGTATCCGGTCGTACATACTTTGTAGAGTATACCCTCGACAGTGAAAACCTGTTGGCGGATTTCCAGGGAATGAGAATCAACTACGGGATTGTTGCTCGACGTACACGAACCATCGATAGAGGGTGGTGAATATTGCTAGACCCAACAACTGCGAGCCGGCTCCAGTTTGCGCTGACGACCATCGTGAACGTTCCGGCAGTGGCGTTTGGATTGGTCGTCGTCGCCCTCACCGTCGTCGAGGGTGTCGCGTTCCTCGGACTGAAGACCCGCGGTGCTCTCCGCGTCGAGATGGGCCAGTACGCGAAACGAATCACGCCAGCGTATCTCGCACTGGTCGTCGTCGTGATTGGCTACCTCGCACTGCTGTATCCGAACCTCCGTGGCGCGCTCGTGTCGCCACTCTCTCTCTCTCTCTCTCTCTGGTCACTGTCGTGGCGACGGTCGGATTAGTTGTCGGCGTCATCGTCGCAATGCGACGCGAACGCTATCGAATCGCCTTCGTCGCCGCCGCAGGACTGCCGTACGCGCTAGTCGCGTTCGTCGGAAATCTGCTGACCCCGCCATCGACCCCGCGGTCGGACTGACGGTGCAGGAGGGCGTCGTCTCAGACCTGCCGCTCACGATTATGACCGTTGCGGCGGCATTCCTCCTCCCAGTCGTGCTGACCTACTTCGGCGTCCTCTACTCCGTGTTCAGCGGCCCCGCTGACCCGTCCGAGACGTACTGAACCGCCGGAGAGGCTAAGAAGCGAGTAGACGGGGCGGTGGCCGCCGTTGCTTCTTCTGTTCGGTTGGCATCGACGTTCTCCGTCGTTGGACATCGCTCCAGCGAGAAATACGTCGGTCGGACGGGCGTGTCACCCAGAGCGTGATGAAAATCATCGAAAGCAACGAGAAGATGATTCGCCCAGTTTTTTGCATCGTCACAATGCCGCATGGTTCCGTTTTCGTATATAAACCCTCGGCTCAGTTCGCAGGTGTCGGACGGCCGCCAGTTTGTACCGCAGTCAAGAGAACGTAGCCGATAGGGAGCATGAGGAGGCCGCCGAGGACGAATGGAAGCCAGTAGGCGACTGCGGCGTACAGCCCACCTGCGACGACCGGGCCGATTGCTCGGGCGATGCTTCCTGCGCTCTGGGTGAGGCCGAACGCGCCGCCCTGTTCGTCGGCGGACGCGCTCTTGGAGACCAGCGTCGTGAGCGACACGTTTGCAAATCCGTTGCCGACCGCGAGGGGAGTGAGCACGACCAGGAGCGCGAGCAGTCCGCCTGACAGCGGCCCGACCGACGGAAACAGCCGTCCGAGTTCGGGCGAGAACGGAAGGACGGCGAGGGTGACGAGTTCCAGCGAAACTCCCGTGAGCGCGACGGTTCGTTCGCCGAATCGGTCGGTGACTCGCCCGATGAGGCCGCCCTGCACGATTGCGAGGACGACGCCGACGTAGGCGAGGACGTAGCCGTTCATCGTCGTGCCAAAGCCGTACTTCTGTTCCGTGAACAGGACGAACATGCTCTCCATGCCCGAAAAGGCGAGCGAAAGGAGGAAAAACGAAACCACGAGTCCGGAGAGCGCCGGGTCGGAAAGCGACTCCAGCAGGCGCGCGATTCGTGATTGTTGCGCTCCGGCGCTCGTCTCGGTTCGCGTTTCCGGCAGGACAAAAAACGCGACGACGAGGTCGAACGCGCAGATTCCCGCGGCGAGGAAACTCGGGAGCGAAAACCGGTTTACCGGAACGACGTTCGGGAGCACGCCGCGAGCCAACGAGAGTGCGGCGTCGCTCGAAACCAGTCCGCCGAGCGCCGGGCCGAAGACGAAGCCCAACCCGAACGCCGCACCGATGAGTCCCAACCCTTTCGCTCGGTCTTCGGGCGGCGTCACGTCGGCGATGTACGCCTGTGCGGTGGCGATGTTGCCGCCCATTGCACCTGCGAAGAGTCGGGCCAGAAAGAGCACGGCGAGGCTTTCGGCGATACCGAACAGCGTCCACGCGAGGACGCTCCCGAACAGCGACAGCAGGAGAATCGGTCGTCGTCCGCGCTCGTCGGAGAGGCGTCCCAGAATCGGGGCGAACACGAACTGGGTAATCGAGTAGGATGCGAGAAGGAGGCCGACGACGAGTTCGTTCGCACCGAACGCCTCGGCGTACAACGGAATGATGGGAATCAGGATGCCGAACCCCAGCAAATCGACGAAGACGATTGCGAATACCGTCGCCAGCGCGCGACTCGAACCCTCTCCCCTGGACATTACAATCTCCCGGCGACGACGAGCAGGCCTGCCGCCACGACGCCAGCGGCGTAGAACCACGCCGTGCCTGCGGAGGCGGCGCGCATCGCTCCCTCGTCAAGATTCTTCGTCAGGCGACTGCTGGCCGCGTGACTCAGGCCGGTCAGCACGAACCAGAGCGCGACCATCGTGAGGACGAGATGACCGCTTGAACTCCCGCTGAGGTCTTGGAAAGTGTACAGCGTGCCCGCGAGGTGGCCGCCAGTAGCCAAGAGGATGACCGATGCCACCATCGAAAACCGAGAGAATCGAGCCGTGAACCATTCGAGAGCGTCGGTTCCGAGATGGCCGTTTCGGGCCGCCGGAACGACGAGAAAAGCCATGAACAGCGTCCACCCGGCCCA
>CAYNQM010000053.1:0-9093 GCA_964399275.1 uncultured Haladaptatus sp. | reverse complement strand
GCCCAGACGCCAGCGAAAAGCATGTGAAAAATCTGCATCGTCACGTCGATGAGTGTCATCTGGCGGAGGTTGTGGCAGACTCGTCAAATAGCTTCGGATGAAAACCAGCGATTGGGAATCCGGTCGGCGGCGCGATTTAGACGGGTTGTTGAGGTCGTTCGGATTCCTGATACTTGTCTTCGAACTCCTGAATCAACTGCCCCATCTTCGCGTACCATTCGTTCAACATTCTCTGCATGTCGTGGGACACTTCGCCGGGGTCGGTCGGCCGGTAGACGTGGTAGTAGCCGCCTTGGTCGTAGTTCACCTGCTCTTTCTGGATAAATCCGGCCTGAAGCAGACGCTGGATGGAGCGGTACGCGGTCGAACGCTCGCGATCAATTCGCTCGGCGATGTCGTCGATGGTCAGCGAGTCGTCGCTCTCGACGACGACCTGATAGCACTGCCTGTCGAGTTCTTTGAGTCCGTGAATGCACTCCAGCAGGCCCTCACACTCCATGTCCTGCTGAAGATACTCTGCCATCGAATCAGCCATGGTTTGTCTAACCGACGTTAGGTGTTGCGTGCGTAAAAGAGTTTGTATACTTTGTGCACAACTCCGAATCGGGCATCAGTCGGTCGTCGCAGACCGTCTCCGTTGACGCCGACGTAGCGACCGAATGCTACTGTAGACGACCGCACCGCTGACGAGCAGTGCCGACCCGATGATGAGCGCGAAGCTGATGGAGCTGAGTATCTCGATTCCGTAGGCGTTGCCGATTTGCCGGAAGGCAACCGCGACAGCACCGCCGAGGAGCATGAAGCCGAAGTACTCCTTGATTTCGTCCTCGTTCACGATGTTCGTCGCCGCCGACCCGACGCGCGCACCGAGCGCGCTCCCGGCCAGTAGCGGCGCGACGACGCTGATGTCTACGCCACCCGAATTGGCGTACAGGAGGCTCCCGATGCCGCCGGAGAAGACGATTTCGAACAAGTCCGTCCCGACGGCGATGGGCACCGGAACCCCGATGAGGTAGAACAACGCAGGCATGCGGATGAATCCGCCGCCGACGCCGAGCAGTCCCGACAGGAGCCCCGTCAGGAACGCGACGCCGAGAATCATCCACAGCGACACCGACACGCCACCACGAAGCGAAATCATCGGCGGAATTTCGTACCGCTGAATTTTCTTCGCGATGTCCGGGATGTCGTCCGCATCGACTTCGCCGTCGGCGTCGTGGCTGACGCCACCGCCGCCGTCACCTTTGAGTGCCTCGTAGGTGACGAACAGGCCGATGCTTCCCAGCAAGACGACGTAGGTGATGCTGATGAGGTTCCCGGCCATTCCGAGCTCTTCGAGCAACAACACCATCTCTTTCCCAACTTCGATTCCGAGGGTCGTCCCGGCAATCATCAGGACGCCGAGTTTGTAATCGACCTGCCCGAGGTCGCGGTGTTTGAGGGTTGCGATGACCGACGTTCCGAAGACGAACGCCAGTCCGCTCCCGACCGCGACTTTCGGTTCGTACCCCATCACGAGCAGTGCTGGCGTGACGAGGAACGACCCGCCCATGCCGAAGAAGCCGAACAGGACGCCAATCATCAGCCCGAAGACGGCGAACAGTGCGAGCAACGAGAGGGCCATTCCGAACACCTCCATCGTTACTCACCCTGTACGGCATCGACGATTTCGGGGCCAGCGACCCGCGATAGCGCGCCGTAGCCGACGTACAACACCATCGCTTCAGCGAGGACGACACCAACGGTCGCCACGGCTTGCGCATTCCCACTGAGCGATTCGAGTCCTAACATACCGATTCACTCCCCATCTGGGGCGTCGTTTTCGGTTGTGTACGAATCATACTATTCTACTCAATTGCCCATACCAGCCGAGGAGTAATAACGGTTTTGGGATCATCGTACAAGACCGTCTCGAAAGAACCAACGGTTAACGCCGCAGTTTTTCGGTGCTCGTCGCGGCAAGTTACCGTTGTCTGGCAGAATAGACGCACGCTGACGCAGGGCTGAGACCGTGCTGTCGTCGTGCAAAGTCGCAGAATGAAATCGACTGGAGGGCGATGAAATTGCGGGTAGACGGCGCAATGGTGTCGTTAGGAGTCAGCAGTAACCAGCGACGGTCACGAACGACGACTAGCGACGACATCTGCAGATAGATTTGAAAACACCATACAATATTGAACTGTGGGATTGCACTGATACTCTATCCCGTCGATTCAAAACCGCGACGAAAACGAATCGCTGGGTAGCAGTTAGTCGGAAGACGTCGATGGTGCGACGCCGGACTCCGCCCGGTGCTTGCGCCACAATCCTTGGAGGTACGCACCAGCGAACATCCCGCCGATAGCGTACAGGATGAGGTAGTTACCCAATCCGAGGCTGGCGTAGGCGGCACCCGGACAGATGCCGGAAATGCCCCATCCGACGCCGAAGATGACGCCGCCGGTGAGGACGTTTTTGTCGAACGATTTCAGCCGTCGGGTGTACTCCCTTCCAGTCAGGGGTGCCCGCCCGGACAGTCGCGTTGCGACGGCGAACGTCGTCCCGGTGACGACCGCGGCACCGCCCATCACGAACAGCAGGCCGAAGTCCTCGAACTGGAGGAAGCGAAGAACGACTTCGGGTTTGGCCATCTGGCTGAAGCCGAGACCGAACCCGAAGATGAGTCCCCCGAGCAGTATCAGTGGCAGGAACAGCGGCCCTCGCTCTTGGCTCGGCTTTGTGCTCATGGCAACACCCCCAGTGCTTGTATCAGTTGTGCAGTTCCGATTGCGACGGCCATGAAGGTGGCTACGTTGACGATGGACGTGAACGACGCTGACCCGACGCCACAGACGCCGTGGCCCGACGTACAGCCCTTCCCGATTCGCGTGCCGATTCCGACGAGGACGCCGCCGCCGAGGAGTCGCCACCACTGCACGTCAGTCGTCCAGATTTCACCGTGGAAAGCGAACTGATAGATGGCGGCCCCGCCGACCATCCCCAGCGTGAAGACGACGCGCCAATCGCGCGAAACGACAAATCTCCCGCGCTGGAATCGCGGCACGTCGGAGACGTAGGACAGCGTGGACTCCAAGAATGTGCTCGCCCCGGCGATGATGCCGGTTCCGAGGTAGATGACGGCGACGCCGAGACCGATGAGGAGGCCGCCGATGGCGTACTGGTCGATGCCGTTCGGGAACAGTTCGGTGAACGTGAGTATCGGTGTCAATTCGTACATGGCAAATCTCGCGGGCCAGTTCAGTCACTCGTGAGTGCGTCCTGGCTGGCAGCGCAGTTGTTCGGGCCGAGTTCGAGTTCGAACGCTTCTTTGTCGTCTGTCTCCTTTCGTCCCAAGTTCGTTTCGATGATATCTTCGTAGTTCGCGGGTCGTGGCGGCATGTCCGAGAGGATGAACTCCACGAACTCCTCGCGCTCCATGTGGAGTGCGTCCATCGAGTCGAGCAGTTCGCCGACGGTTGCTGTGTAGGTGCCGTCGTCCCGCGCCGTCGCCGCGTCACTGAAGTGTGCCGGAGCGACGATAGTGTCGTCGGGAAGCGACAGCACGCGGTTCTGGAGCGTGTCGTGGAGCGTCGCCGCCGCGTCGGGCGCGCCGTCGTCGCCCTCTTCCAAGTCGGGACGAGCGACGCTCTCAGTGAACAGTCCGTCACCCGTGAACAGCACGTCGTCCACGAGATACGAGGTCATTCCCGTGGTGTGGCCGGGGGTGTGGACGACTTCGATGCTCGTCTCGCCGAGGGACAGTTCGCCGCCGTCTTCGACGGTCGCGTACTCCACGTCGTACTCGACGCCACGACCCTCCGCAGGAGCCGGGATGACCGGTTCCACGTCGCTCTCTTCCGCGAGCGTTCGGACGCCACTGATGTGGTCTGCGTGGACGTGCGTGTCGATTGCGTACTTCAGTTCTGCACCGAGTGTGCGCGCGTCCTGTACGTATTCGTCGGTGAACGTCCGAAGTGGGTCGATGACTGCCGCCTCGCCATCGCTGACGACGAGGTAGCCCAGACAACCGCTAGAGGGGCGTCGATACTGGGCGATGGTCGCGTCGGAATCGGTGTCGAGTTCGTGGTACTCGTAGATGCTCGCCCAACCGTTCATCCCCGATTCGAGGTGGTTTACGTCGTAGCCGCGCTCTTTCAGCAGTCCGGCGACGTACTCGCTGGAGCCGCCTTTCGCGCAGAGGACGGTGATTTCCTCGTTCTCTGGAATCTCCTCGAACAGTTCATCGTCCGGTTCGCCGGCTAGAAACTCGAAGTAGGGAATGTTGACGTTCGTCACCGAATCGCCTTCTATTTTCCACTCCTCGAACTCGTCCGTCGCCCGGGCGTCGAGAATCGTCGTGGGTTCACCCGCGTCGATACGCTCTTTGAGTCCGCTCGGGGTGATTGATTCGACCTCGACCTCAGAAGTCGGAAACTCTGATTCGTTCATGTACGGGTTTCAATATCGGACGCGAGCACATAAGAGTTTGCATAGTTTCCCGAAAACTCTGCAATACTCATCACTGTGAACCGGTGGTGGGGGAGATACATCTACCAGCTAGTGACTCACGCGCGATGGTCGTGGGCGCTTCTGGGTGTAAATCGGTGATTTAGAGTAATTCGTGTCGCACCGTCGCTCTCAAGTAGTCTTGTGCGGACTTTCCACAAATCAACACATTTTTAACCCACTGACCAGTATTGTCCGATACGTCCAATACAAACCATTGGTGACAACACGATGAGCACGGAATTCAACATCACGGAGACACTCGACGTAAAAGGACTGAACTGCCCGATGCCGGTCGTCAAGACGAAACAGGCGACAGACAGGTTGGAGGAAGGCGATGTGCTGGAAGTCGTCGCAACCGACTCCGGAAGCATGAGCGACCTGAAGGGGTGGGCGAACACGACCGACGGCGTCGAAATGCTCGAACAGGAGGAGGGCGAGGACGGCGGTGACGCCGTCTTCCGCCACTACGTCCAGAAGACGGAGTAATCATGAGTACCGACACGCCAGACGCCACGCAGGAAGACGGGGCAACGCAATCCGACGAAGCGGACGTGACCGCGCTCCGGGAGCAGGTAGCGGAGCTGGAGGGCGAACTCGCCGACTTGAAAGAGGAACTCGGCGGCCCGAAGAAGATGACCATCATCGCCACGAAAGGGACGCTCGACATGGCGTACCCGCCCCTCATCCTCGCCAGCACCGCCGCCGCATTCGGCTGGGACGTGGTCGTCTTCCACACGTTCTGGGGTCTCGACATCCTTCACGAGAAGAAGTCGAAAAACCTCAAACTCAGCGCGGTCGGCAACCCGAGTATGCCCATGCCGAACGCAATGGCCGCGCTTCCCGGCATGGATTCGATGGCCACGAAGATGATGGAGAAGAAAATCGCGGACAACGGCACCGCGACTATCGAGGAACTCATCGACGTGTCGTTGGAGTCCGGTGTCGAACTGCAAGCCTGCCAGATGACGATGGAGTTGATGGACTACGACGAAGACGAATTTTACGACGGCGTCGTGTCCGACGTCGGTGCGGCCACCGCACTCGAACACATGGCCGAAGCAGACATCCAACTGCTCGTCTGACTGCCGACGCGCTTTCGCTCCGAACCTATTCCTGACACCTCCGGAAAGCTTTTTAGGGGGTGTCGTCATATCGGAAACCAAGGTCGAATCATGACCACCTCTCTCCTCGACTGACCGGGCAGTAGTTGGGTCAGTTTGGCGTTTGCTCTCGGATAGCAGTCGCTCTGACTCGCCTCCCGGTTTTGCCCACGTCGAACAGCCCCGAGTGCCGACGTTCGGTAGTCGGCAGAACACACGCAGACGAAACAATCAGCATGCAATCAGGTTCAGCAATCATCGCACAACGAACGGACGACGAAACGGCGGACACGGCGGAAATTCGGGCGCTCGCGGACGCCGCGGGCTACGAGGTCGTCGGGGAGGTGACGCAGAAGCGCGTCGAGGATTCGACGTACCAGTTCGGTCGCGGCAAGGCCGAGGCGCTGGCGGAGCGAGTCGAAGCCACCGACGCGACGACCGTGGTCTTCGACAATCCGCTCACCCCACAGCAGACCTACGAACTCGGCCAGTTGTGCCCCGACGAAACCGAAATCATCGACCGCTATCGGCTCGTCCTCGAAATATTCAGTCAGCAGGCCGGAACCCGTCGCGCCAAACTCCAAGTCGAACTCGCGCAGTTGCAGTACGAACTCCCGCGCGTGCAAGCCGAAATTCGACTCGAAAAGGAAGCCGCAAACGAACGCCGCGCGCGTGGCGGTCTCGGCGAGAAGGAAAACCGGCGCGTCACCGACATCAAAGAGCGCATCGACCGCGTCGAATCGAAACTCGACAGCCTCTCCGACGTCGGCGACCAGCGCCGCGAAAAGCGGCGCGAGCAGGGGTTCGACCTCGTCGCACTCGCGGGCTACACCAACGCCGGGAAATCGACGCTTCTGCGCCGACTGGCGGACGAGATGGAAATCGACCCGAACCAACACGACGACCTCCACGAGAGCGCCGAGGCGGAAGACCGACTGTTCAAAACGCTCGAAACCACGACGCGCCGGGCGGATATTCGTGGCCGAAAGACCCTCGTCACGGACACGGTCGGATTCATCAGCGACCTTCCACACTGGCTGGTCGAATCGTTCGAAACCACGCTCACCGAGACCTACGAAGCAGATCTCGTCTTGCTCGTCGCGGACGTGAGCGACCCACTGCCCGAACTCCGTGACAAACTCGAAACGTCGCTCGATCTGCTCGACGACGCGGAGCGAATCGTCACGGTGTTGAACAAGGCGGATCGCGTGGACGAACCGGACGAGCGAGCGTCGGGCGTCGCCGACCTCGCACCGAACCCCCTCGTCGTGAGCACGACCGAAAACGACGGTCTCGACGCGCTCTGCGAGCGAATTGCCAACGAATTACCCGACTGGGAAACCGACCGACTGACGCTTCCGAACACGGGCGAGACGATGACGCTCCTCTCGTGGCTCTACGACCACGCCCGCGTCGAAGACGTGTGGTATCCCGACGGGAGCGAGCAGGTCGTGGTCGAGTTCGCCGCCGACTCCTCGGTGGTCGAGCGTGCGATGGCGAAGGCGGCGGCGATTTCGTCGTAAGTTACCATCCCCACAATCTTCTTGACTGTCCCACCCCTAGCGCGTTCGACGCCCGGTAACACGGGATGGGGGATGCGAAAATGGGGAGAAATTCACAGCTAGCAACGGAGGGGGAGAGTCCGCCAACTGAGCGACTAGTCGGTGAAGACAGTCGCATGGAGGCGAAAGAGCGCCGCGACCGATTCGATTCGAAGCTTCGCAGTGCCCTCGGAACGTCGCCGTTCATCCTGACGAAGTTCGATTCGTTCATGAACTGGGCGCGGGGGTCGTCGATGTTCGTCCTCCAGTTTGGAATCGCGTGTTGTAGCATCGAGATGATGCACACCTACGCGGTCAAACACGACTTAGACCGGTTCGGGGCGGGCGTGCCGCGCGCCTCGCCGCGGCAGTCCGACCTGATTATCGTGCCGGGCACCATCGTCTCGAAGTTCGCGCCGCGAATGAAGCGCGTCTACGACCAGATGCCCGAACCCAAGTTCGTCGTGAGCATGGGGTCGTGTACCTGTTCCGGCGGGCCGTTCCAAGAGGGGTACAACGTCATCAAAGGTGCCGAGGAGGTCATCCCGGTGGATATCCACGTCCCCGGTTGCCCGCCGCGTCCCGAAGCACTCCTTTACGGCGTCGTGAAACTTCAGGAGCGAATCGCCCACGGCGAGAGCAGTCCGGTGACGGTCAAACCCTACGAAATGGAACCGTTCGACGACTTAGAAAAGGACGAACTGGTCGAAACGCTCGTGGACGACATCGACGAGGAAACGCTCGTCATGAGCTACAACTGGGCTGATTCCCCGTGAGTCTGCAGAGACAGCGTTTCGACGGCGACGACTTAGAACGTCTGCTCGGCGACCACGTCTTGGCGCGCGACGACCATCTGAACGCACCCGGATTCGTCATTCGCCCCGACGAAGTGCAGGCCGTCCTCCAAACTCTGCGCGACGAGGCCGGATTCGACCACCTCTCGTGTCTCACGGCACAGCAGTACGAAGATCGGTACGAGAGTATCTACCACCTAAAACAGTACGACGACCCGACGCAGGAGGTCAGCATTGTCGTTCCGACGACCATCGACGAACCGGTGAGCGAGTCGGCGGAACCCGTCTTCCGTACCGCGGATTGGCACGAACGCGAAGCCTACGACCTCGTCGGAATCGAGTACGAAGGTCACCCCGACTTGCGTCGGATTCTCCTTCCCGAAACGTGGCAGGGTCATCCGTTGTCGCTTCAGTACGACCAAGACAAACCGCAAATAGTGCCGTTGGAGGCGCACAAAAATCCACTGCAGGAAGACCACTTCGCGGAGCAAGCAGACACCATCTTCGTCAACATCGGCCCGCACCACCCCGCCACGCACGGCGTTCTGCATCTGGAGACGGTGCTCGACGGCGAGGAAGTTCTCGACGTGAATCCCGACGTGGGCTATCTCCATCGCTGTGAAGAACAGATGGCGCAGTCAGGCAACTACCGCCACGAAATCATGCCGTATCCCGACCGCTGGGATTACGCGTCGTCCGGCCTGCTCAACGAGTGGGCTTACGCCCGCGTCGCCGAAGATCTCGCGGATTTGGACGTGCCCGAGTACGCGCAAGTCATCCGAACGATGAGCGCGGAACTCTGCCGAATCGCGTCGCACATGCTCGCCGCCGGGACGTTCGCGCTCGACGTGTACGGCGACTTCACGGCCATCTTCATGTACGCCATGCGCGACCGGGAAAAAGTCCAGAACATCTTGGAGGATTTGACGGGCCAGCGCATGATGTTCAACTACTTCCGACTCGGCGGGGTCGTCTGGGACTTGCCGGAACCGCGGGAGGAGTTCCTCGAAAAAGTCCGGGACTTCGTGGACGAACTTCCCGAGGCGCTCGAAGAGTACCACGACCTCATCACGGCGAACGAGCTGTTCCAACTTCGCTGTCTCGACACCGGCGTTCTGGCAACCGATGTCGCCAAGCAGTACGGCGCGACCGGCCCCGTCGCTCGCGCGT
>CAYNQM010000052.1:0-20198 GCA_964399275.1 uncultured Haladaptatus sp. | reverse complement strand
TGCTGACCCGGCCAGTCGTCCGTGGCGGGACGGTGTTCGTCGGGAGTGCAGACCGGCGCGTCTACGCGCTCGACCACGGAACCGGCGACGAACTAACGCGCTGGGAGACGTTCGCACCGGTACGGGACGCGCCTGCTATCGACGGCGAGACGGTCGTGGCCGCGAGTGGAACGACGATCTTCTCGTTCGGTAACTGACCGCGCTATTCGTTGTATTTTATCGGACAACTAATCAGTCTCTCACCGGAAAGAAAGATGTCATCTATATAGAATCCATTTTTCATCCGGCATCTGAGGTTGGAAAGATATCTCCGGAACGACTCAAACTGCTGATTTTACCGCCACAGAAAATGATGATTTTTAGTATTTTCTCGCTTCGTCACACCCTTATTCGAATGTCTCCAGCTTGACTACTGAAGCCGGGTAAAATAGACGAAAACGAATTAGAAACATGATAGTAAATACCTTTCCCTCAGATGGTTGCCCTGTATGCCTGAAAATGCACGCCGTACCTTCCTCAAAACCGTCGGCCTCACCGTTGGTGCTGTCGGGTTGGCTGGTGCAAACTCACGAATCACTGCCGATTCCGTACAAAAACCCGTCGAGTAGACCATTCCGACGGACGACCCGACGACCGATTGGCCCTCCTTCCAGTGCGACGCCGCCAATACGAGTTCTAACGCGGATGCAACGGGAATAAACGGAGCACCGTGGATACATTGGAGCGAGCAGTTCGCGGAGAATCTAAATGATGCTCTCTCGACACCCGTCGTCGCCGATGGTGTCGCTTACTTCACCCGCCAATGGCGAGAGGGAGATATCTTCGCCTACGACCTCGAAAAGCGCGAACTGCTGTGGGAGACGAGTCACTCCGCTTCCTACTTCGATTGGTCGCCGACCGTTTCCGACGGTCGGCTTTTCGTCGGAAGTAGCGAAGGCGTCCACGCCGTCGATATCAGCGACGGAACACACGAATGGACGTACGAGCTATCTAACCGAGGCGACACGAACGACTCCGGCTATCGCCCGGTGAGCAATCCGCTCACCGTTGCAGACGGAACCGTCTATGTCAATTTCCAAATCGGTGGCCAGAGTCAGTGCGATGCGGTAGACGCAGAAACCGGATCGCTTCAGTGGTATGCGACAGTTGACGGCGATGGAACCACGGAAAACAACGATATCGCTCCCGCCGTCAGCGACGGAGTCGTGTACGTCGGCGACGGCGGAACACTCTACGCCTTCGACGCCGCGGACGGAACCGAACAGTGGCAAACCGACGTGTACGCCGACGCCTGTGCCAACCCACGCGCACGGATGAACACGCCAGTCGTGGTCGATGGCACGGTGTACATCACGGGCCAACATCAGGACCCGACGATGAAACTGCTGAGTTTGTCAGCAGTTTCCGGCGACGACGGGAGCATTCTATGGCAAACCGTCTTCGGCGAGGGTGACGCCTACCATCTCAAATCGCCCGCTATCAGCGATGGAACTGCCTTTGTCACTTGGTCTGGAAAACTCTACGCATTCTCGACCGACGACGGGACGAAGCAGTGGGAGTCCGACCTCAGCGGGATGGCATATGAAGTGTACCCCTCGGTCGCGGACGGTGTCGTCTACCTCCCGATTCGGGCGGAGTACGAAACGGTTCCGTATCCGGGAAGCGACGAATCGACCATGTGGGTCGCCGCCTTCGATGCCGACAACGGAACCGAACGCTGGCGCGTTCCGCTCCGTATCCCGTCACTCTTCAGCAACGGACCGAACAAGTGCGTCGTCGCGGGCAACCGGATGTACATCACCGACAACGGATTCCTCTACTCGTTCTCCGGGCCGACGAAACTGACAAACTGGTGGGAGAACACCGCAGATATCGTCGTTTCCTCGCCCGCGCTCGGAAACGCAGTGGTGTACGTACAAACCGCAGACGGCTTTCTTCGGGCGTTCAACCGTGCGAACGGAGAGGAACTGTGGAACGCCGAAATCGGTCAACACGGCAACGAGGGGCACTTCGGAACGACCGTCGAAGATGGCATCGTCTACGTAGGTGTCGGAAGCTACAGCGCGCAGGACTCGGAGTATCGCGCGATTCGCGCGTTCGACGCGGCCTCCGGGAACGAACTGTGGCGGTTCGACACCGAAGACAGCGCCGGAACGCCCGTCGTCCACGATGGAACCGTTTACTTCGCGGAGCGGGGGCCAGTTCAGGACGTTGCGACGGTGTACGCCCTGGACGCGAAAACTGGCGAGGAACAGTGGTCGGTTCCTGCCCATGACGACGATGACCCAGAAGACATCTACTACGGCGTCTCTGACACCGTTTCCATCCTCGGTGACTCCGTGCTCGTCGTCACGGACATCAGCCTTCGTGCACTCGATATCGCCGATGGGTCGGAGCAGTGGGAGTATCGCGGGGAAATCACGGCGGTAACGACGACCGACGACGCCATCTACGCTGGTGAGACCGTCGATGACGGGTCTCGAATCGTCGAATTGAACGCCGACGGAACGACGAGATGGCGGTCGAAGTTCGACGTTTCCGCCGTCAAGCGACTGACCGTCGCCGACGGACGGATTTATGCCGTCGTGGACTCCGGCTACAACGAAAACAGCCTGTTCGTGTTCGATTCGGACGATGGCTCGAATCGTTGGTCGTTCGGGACGCCGACTGTCGAGCAGTCCTCGACGGTGACGCTTCCCGTCGTGGAAGACGGCATCGTCTACATCGGGTCGAACGACCGTCGCGTGTACGCACTCGACGCAGAAACGGGCGACGAGCAGACGCGTTTCGAGACATTCGGATCGGTGAGACACGCACCAACTGTCGATGATGGTACCCTTTACACCGGCAGTGCGAACTGGGTTCAGTCGTTCGGCCAGACGCGGTAGTCAAAACCCGCTTTTTTCGCGGTGGGTCAGTTCCGCCATGTAATCAAAACCAGTTACGTCGTTGTGGCAACTGCTAACACGATAGCGATCCAATATAAGCGTTGGAACTTACCATGACCGAGTTAGGCGGTTTTCACGACCACGTCGCCCGCGTTGACCTCTCGGACGGTTCGGTGAACTACGAGAGCGTGGACGACGACGACGCGAAAAAGTACATCGGCGCGCGTGGACTGGGGGTAAAGTACGTGTTCGACCAAGGGCCGGACGTTGATCCACTCGGCCCGGACAACCTGCTGGCGTTCATGAACGGGCCGCTCACGGGGACACAGACTGTGATGAGCGGTCGGATTGCGGTCTGTACGAAGTCGCCGCTGACGAACACCGTGACAGACAGCCACCACGGCGGTTGGTCGGGTGCGCGCCTCAAGTGGGCCGGATTCGACGGCCTGTTGTTCGAAGGCGAATCCGACGACCCCGTGTACGCCGTGGTCGAGGACGGCGAAGTCGAACTCCGTGACGCCTCGCATCTCTGGGGCAAGGGCGTTCACGAAACCCGTGACACCTTGGAGGAGGAAATCGATGGCTCCTACGGCAAGAACCTCTCGATGATGGCCATCGGCCCGGCAGGCGAGAACGAAGTTCGGTTCGCCTGCATCATCAACGAAGACGACCGTGCGTCCGGACGCGGCGGCACTGGCGCGGTGATGGGGTCGAAGGGTCTCAAGGCAGTCGTCGTCAAATCCACGACGAAGATGCCACAGCCTGCCGACTCGGAGACGTTCCAGAAGGGCCACAAGCAGGCGATGCAGGCCATTCAGGAGTCCGACGTGACGGCCCCGAACGAGGGCGGCCTGTCGCTGTACGGAACCAACGTCCTGATGAACGTCTCCAACGAGATGGACGGTCTGCCGACCCGGAACGCCCAACACACCAGCACCAGTAGCGAGGCCGACGCGGGACATCCGCAGGCGAACATCGACGCCGAGAACGTCTCCGGTGAGAACGTCCGCGAGAACATCCTCGTGGACGAACCGACCTGTCACTCCTGTCCGGTCGCCTGCAAGAAGGAAGTCGAGGTGCAGGTCAACCACAAGGGCGAGGACATGAACGTCCGGATGGAGTCCTACGAGTACGAATCCGCGTGGGCACTCGGTCCGAACTCGATGACCGACGACCGCGACAAGATTGCGCTGATGATTGACCGTTGTAACGACATGGCGCTGGACACCATCGAGATGGGCAACACCATGGCGATGGCGATGGAGGCCACCGAGGAAGGCCGACTGGACGAAGGCCTCGAATGGGGCGACGTGGACACGATGGTCGATATGATAGACCGCGTGGCCCACCGCGAGGACGAACTCGCCGACCTGCTCGCGGGAGGTGCGTCCCGCGCCGCGACCGAACTCGGTGACGAGGAGATGGCGCTGGACGTGAAAGGCCAGACGATGGCCGCTTACGACCCGCGAGCCATGAAGGGAATGGCAATCGGCTACGCGACCAGCAACCGCGGTGCCTGCCACCTGCGGGGGTACACCCCCGCCGCGGAACTCCTCGGCATTCCGGAGAAAGTTGACCCGGCGGACTGGGAAGGCAAAGGCGAACTCTGTGCCACCTTCCAAGACATGCACGCCATCAGCGACTCGTTCGACATCTGCAAGTTCAACGCCTTCGCGGAGGGCGTCGAGGAGTACGTCTAGCAGTACAACGGCATGACAGGCCTCGACGTGAGCGAGGACGACCTGATGAAGGCGGGCGAGCGCATCTACAACCTCGAACGCTACTACAACAACCTCGTCGGCTTCGACGGCGACGACGACAGCCTGCCGGTGCGGTTCATCGACGGCCACCCCGACGCCATCCCCGGAGAAGGTGGCTCGGAGGGCCAACTCGCCGAACTGGACGAGATGAAAGCGGAGTACTACGAGGTGCGCGATTGGGAGGACGGCGTCGTCCCGGACGAGAAACTGGACGACCTCGGCATCGACGTCGGGCCGGGAACCGGCGTAAGTAGTGGCGGTGCGGCGGCCTCGGGCGACGACTGAGCCGAAAGATCGTATTTTTGGATTTTTCGTGAATTGCCTGACGATAGTGGCTCTTCAAACTTCGAGATGCTAGTTCACTCCGTGCTTTTCTCGTGCTGCTAGCTATCGCCGACTCCGATCATGCCGCAACCGTCTCTGCGCTCGCGGCGGTGCCGCTCGTAATCGAGGTCGTTTCGCAACCTCGCACGCTATCGGCTCATATCTTCGGCAGTAAACGCCTCAGCTCTGTGTCAGCGCACGCCGCACGTGAATTTCATCTACTCGTTAGAAACCTGTCTACTCGTTTTCTCGTCTGCGCGCGAGCAAAATTAGGTACTATCTCAGCCAACTCCCGACTGAGTTTAGCCGAAATACGTCCGTAAAATTTTATCAGGATGTTCCACGATAATTCACAGCAGAGCGCCATTCACTCGGTGCATGGCAATACCTGCCGTATCGAAAGTTTCTAAGTAACGCTCTCGAACGGGACGGTGGTATGACTGACCCCGGTGACTCCCAGAAATTCGAAACGATGGCGGTGACGCACGCCGAGCAACCACCGCACGACGACAGAGCGGGCGACGTGACGATGCCGATTCACCTCGCTTCGACGTACGAAGTCGGTGGTATCGACCCCGACATCGCACTCGAAGATTTAGACCCCGACGAAAACCAGTATCTCTACTCCCGTCTCTCGAACCCGACCCGGCACGCACTGGAAAAGCGACTCGCGGCCCTCGAAGGCGGCGAGTACGGGATGGCCTTCGCGTCTGGAACCTCCGCAATCGTCGCCACCATCACCGCTTCCGTCTCGCCCGGCGACCACGTCGTCGCCTTCGACGACCTTTACGGCGGCACCAAGACGATGCTCAAGGAACTGTTCCGCGAGCGACTCGACGTGGCCGTCGATTTCGTGGACGCTCGCGACACCGACGCCGTCTCGGACGCCATACGCGACGACACCGCCCTCATTTGGATGGAGACGCCGACCAACCCGCTTCTTCGCCTCTGTGACATCGAAGCCATCGCCTCCCTCGCCGAATCGGCCGGTGCCACCCTCGGCGTGGACAACACCTTCCTCTCACCGTACTTCCAGCGCCCGCTTGAACTCGGTGCCGACGCGGTCGTCCACAGCACGACCAAGTATCTGAACGGCCACAGCGACTCCATCGGCGGTGCCGTCGTCACCAGCGACGACGAACTGGCCGAGGAAATCGGCTTCCTCCAACAGGTCGGGATGGGTAACATGCTCGCCCCCTTTGACGCCTTCCTCACCCTTCGCGGGCTGAAGACCCTCCCACTGCGGATGCGCCAGCACGAAACCAACGCCGCCGAGGTCGCCGCGTATCTGGACGAACACGAGGGAGTCTCGTCAGTCTACTACCCCGGTCTCGAATCCCACCCGCAGTACGACCTCGCGCAACGCCAGATGGACGGCGGCGGCGGTGTGGTCTCCTTCGAACTCGACGGCGGCATCGAAACGGTGGAGCGATTCGTCGCGGAACTGGACGAGTTCGCGCTGGCCGTCAGCCTCGGCGGTGTGGAGTCGCTCATCGAGCATCCTGCAAGTATGACCCACTCGCCTCTGACGCCCGAGGAGCGCGAAGAAATCGGCATCTCGGATTCGCTCCTGCGCGTTTCGGTCGGCGTCGAGCATCCCCGGGACTTGCTCGCCGACTTGGAGTCCGGATTCGACGTTCTGGAGTAGGTTCTCATTTTCTCTCGTGTCTTTTCGTTTGGGCTAGCTACTACCGACTATCGTCAGTTGCCTATCTGACTGAATTGGTATGAGTTCTTTCCGGTGAGGCTAGCTGATGTCGACTACAAACATACCGCACCCGCACCGCAACCGCGCCACACGCCTCCCCAACCTCCTCGCTCCCTTTGGTCACTCGTCCCTCGCGCGGGCGAACCGGAGGTTCGCCTTCGCGCGCCACCGCCGGAAACCGCACGGTGTTCTCGTGAGCGACGCAGGAGCGAACGAGAACACGGACGAGGTTCGCCCGTCCGGAGTGCAGGAGAAGGGTGGGGAGGACGAGGTGCGGTGCGGTATTTGGAGTCGGTAGTAGCTAGCATCGTCTTTGGATCGTGATGAACTTTCCTTCGGTCACTCCCTTGTCCCTATCACGACGACATCCCGAATCTCCAGCGCGTTCTCGAACTCCTCTCGCCGACGTTCCCGCCTGCCAATCCGGGTGAGTTGCTGTTCGTGCGCTCGCCGAACGCCGTCCCATTCGCGTCGCTCGTATCCGAGTCGCTGTCCGACTGCCTCCCAGTGGTCGCCCTCCACGAGAAAGACGCTTCGCTCGGGTGTCTCGTGAACGCACTCGTATCGCTGCCGATACTCCCGAATCCGCCCTCCGAGGTCAGCCTGCGTCTCGGCGAGGAGTTCCGAGAGGCGTTCGAGCGGAACGCTGGCTTTCGCGCCAGCCAGCAGGACAACCTGCCCGTCGATGGGGTGGTTCGGTTCCTCGTCGGTCATTCGGTTCCCTACCCACCCGCCCGCATTGCTTTCTGCGAAAACTCCTCGACGAGTGACTCCAGCGTCTCCTCGTCGCCGTCGAAGGCGACCGTGACCTCCGTCAGTTCGACGGTCGGCCCGATGCTCACCTTCTCGGAGGAGAGCGATGCCTCCCAATCGTCACCGACGACCCCGCCGTCGTCCTGCACCTCGCCGCCGAGGTTTTCGAGGTAGCGGCGCGCGAGTCGTTCGGTTATTCCTCGGAAGGACTTCTCGCGCTGCATCTATCCACCTGCGACCGGCGGGAAGATGCTCAACGTGTCGTCGTCCGCGAGCGAGGTCTCCCGACCGTCGATGTGAACCACGTCCTTTCCGTTCCTCATGATGGTGATGTGTGGTCGCAGGTCGCCGTCTTCCAACACGTCGAGTCCGTACTCTTCGCGCAACGATTCGAGAACCTCGCCGACCGTCGAACCGTCCGGGAACTCCCGTTCGAGCGTCTTCTGGCCGACGTCTTCGCGGAAGTTCGCAAAGAACCGGAGCGTCAGTTCCATGCCCGAAATTGACCCGCCGTGATTATAAACGCTCAGACTGCAGACCGTCCGGTTCGGCGAACACCCGTCGGAATTCGGTTTGAGTCGAGTGTTACTGCCTTTAGTTGGAACCGAACGCTCCGGCCACTATTCCGGCGAACAGGAGACAGACGACCGCCCCCGCGAGCAGAGTGTACTCGGAACCCGTCCCTGCGACGAGGAGTCGACTGAACTCGTCGGCTGAACGCTCGGTTCCGACGAGAACGACGGCCGACGCTCCGAGCACGACGAGCGATGCCGTCACCGCAAATACGCCGTGCAGTCCGCCGCGCTCCCAGTTCCCGCCCGCGTAGCGTCCCGCGACGTAGCTTCCGAGGGGGAACGTCACCGTGCTCGCGAGCGCCGTGATTCGAACCAAAGACGCCGACGATTTGAGGAGCAGGAGTAGCGCCGGAACGAGGTGTGCGCCGAGCACGACGACCATTCCGACTGCGACCGCACCGCCATCGACGCCGGTCGTCGGGGACTGCCGACTCTTCGCTCGCCGAACGCGGGAGAGTGGCCGGTCGTCGTCACTCATCGTCATCGCTCATCGTTACTTCCCGAATCGAATCCCGTCGCTGACGAGACGTGCGTTGCGCTCCCGGTCGATGTGGGAAGAAAGCTCGTCGTGGTCGTACAACTGCTGGATGAGCGCGGCGTGCAGGTCGCGCCACGCCATCGCGTAGATGGGTGACTGGCCCCACGCGCGCAGTTCGGCGACGAAATCGTCGTACTGCTCCCACCGTTCTTCGAACCGCTCGACCACGTCTACGACGGCGCTGGCAACGTCCTCGTCCGGGCTGGTATCGGCGAGGCGGTTGAGTCGTGCTTCCCACCCTGCCACTGCTTCGTGCATGTCGCGGGCGCTCGTCTCGCCGTCTTCGGGAAGCGACTCGACGATAGCATCCGGAACCGAGAGCGATATTTCGTCCATGCAGGAGATTGTTCGCTATCGGTCAAAAACGCTTGGAACGTCTCAGGCCGACTTCGCGTTCGCCAGTCGCTCGAACTGCTCGTCCGTGAGCGACACCTCGGTCGCCGAGAGGTTTTCGTCCAACTGCTCGACGGTTCGTGCGCCGACGATGGGCGCAGTGACGGCGTCGTGTTTCAGCAACCACGCGAGGCTGACCTTCGCTGGAGTCGTGTCGAGTTCCTCGGCGACCGCTTCGACTTCCTCCATCACGTCGAAGTTCTCCTCGGTGAGGTAGTTGTCGCGGAACTGCTGGTCGGTCGCGCCGCGAGTTCCCTCCGGTGGTTCTTCGTTGCGTGAGTATTTGCCCGTGAGGAAGCCACCCGCCAGCGGCGACCACGGAATGAGACCGATTCCGTAGTCCTCGCACATCGGCAGGTAGTTCGGCTCGATTTCGCGGTTGACGAGGTTGTATCGCGGTTGGGCGAGGCGGAATGGTTCGTACTCCATCTCGTTCGCTTTCACGACCTTCCACGCGTTCGGTTCGAGCGTCGAGGTGCCGACGTAGTTCACCTTGCCGTCACGAACGAAGCCGTCGAGGGTTCGCATGAACTCCTCGGCAGGCGTCTCGTCGTCCCAGCGATGGATGTACAACAGGTCGAGATAGTCGGTTCCGAGTCGGTCGAGAATCAGATTCATCTGCCGTCGCAGGTGTTTTCGCGATAGTCCCTGACCGTTTGGGTCGTCTTTTCGGGTCGGCCAGTAGATCTTCGAGGCGATGACGAAGTCCTCGCGGTCGCGGTCTGCGAGCCAGTTGCCGATGTATCGCTCGCTTTCGCCGTCGCCGTACATGTCGGCGGTGTCGATGAAGTTCCCGCCCGCGTCGGCGTAGGCGTCGAGCAGTTCGTGGGCACGCTGTTCGCCGATTTCGACATCGCCGTCGTCGTTCTCCCGTCCGAATCGCCACGTTCCGAACGCGATTTCGCTCACTTTCGTCCCGGTGCTTCCGAGAGAAACGGTTTCGAGACTCATATCCAGTGGTTTTCGAGGCGGACGGTTAAATCGACCGAAGGCGATTATTCCTGTCCGTACGAATGTCCGGCGAAGAGGGCGAGGACGTGACACGCCAGCAGGGAAAGAAAGATCGTCAGTTCAGCGCCAGCAAGACCATCCAACAGGAGCGGGACGTAGAGAAACGGCAGTGCGACGGCCATCCAAAAACCGACGAACTGAATCGGTGTCGTTAACGTGTGCTCGCTGTATCTCGCGTGCAGTGCGGTGAGCTTTCTGCGTCCGACAGCGATACGACTTGCGACGGCGTCTCCATCGTTCTCGAATGGCGTTGTTCCCGACATTGGTGGCACACTCGGTTCCCATCTGTCGCGTCGGGAGGAACCGCCTTATAGCGTACAGAGCGTTGGCGCGAATTCACACTGTTTACCGCCGATGAACAAAGTTGTCTATTCGTTCCTTCGGCCACTACAATCGCTTAAACGATTTAAAATAGTTTTTGAGCCACTTTCGTAAATATGGGATCTAAGAAATAGAGATAAATTTAAGAAATATAAAGATATGATTATTCTAGATAAACGCGAGCGGCGTCATCAGAAGAACCCCCGCAGTGAGTCCCGAGAGCAGTTCGCGGTGGCCGCCACCGGGGAGACTCTTGCCGACTTCGAGGGCCTCCGGGATGAACTCCGACGCGACGAGATATATCATCGCACCTGCGGCGAATCCGAATCCGATGGGCAGGAACTCACGTGCGACGCGTACGAAGTAGAACGCGATGACTGCGCCGATTGGCTGTGGTAGACTGGAGAAAATCGACCACCAGACCATCCGCCACTTGCTGACTCCCATCGACTGGAGGGGAATGGAGATGGCGACCCCTTCCGGCACGTTGTGGATGGAGATGGCGATGGTCATGAACACCGCTAACAGTGGAATCGAGAACCCGAGCAGGCTGATTCCGTCGATAGTTGCAAGATTCAGGTCGGCGAACGAGACGCCGATTGCGACACCTTCCGGAAAGCTGTGTACTGTTAGAATACCGAGGATAAGCACCAGTTTCTTAAAATCTGCCTCCTCGTACCGCTTCGGATTCACTTCTGCTCCGGAGATGATGTAGTGACTTACGACGACGAGCGCGACGCCAATCAACAACCCGATGACGACGCCGCCGAGACTACCGCCATTCGTGCTCGACAACCCCTCGAATATCAGTCCGAAGACAGATGCGGAGACCATAATCCCCGATGCGAGTCCCCACAGAGCGACGTTCCAGCGGTCGCTCACGTCGTCCACGAGGAAAAAGGGGAGGGCACCGACACCCGTTGCGATTGCCGTGAGGAGTCCGGCGACGAACACCAGTATCACGTCGTCGAACTCCAGCATTAGATTGCCGAGCATGTCCATGGAGAAGTTTGGGACGCAACGAGTATAGTTCTTCTCATTACGCTTACTTTTTTGGCCCGCCTAAAAATTATTGTTGTGTGATCGACCAACCGAGTTTTAGAAAAAGAAATAATCTTTCCATCAGACGCAACATCACCGATATACTGACGCTTCGGAAGTTGCCCGTCTCTGTTCGAAAAATGATTTCTCTCTCCCTCTGACGGTATTTTTCTGGCGATTGCGGTAGTGAATATATTTCCGTCACGAACACCAGTGATTCGGAGCAATCTGCGGTGAACTGTTGGAGAAATCACGAACTTCCCCTCCGACGGGACGACGAGCGATACTTCGATGTCAATACTGCGCCAACGACTGCTCCATTAACGGCCCGGCCACGAACCACATTGGCGAAATTTTCGACTCTTGTAAAAATCACTGCGACGACAATCCTCGAACCGACATCGCGGCGTTTTTCGCCTACTCACGTTTGTAGCCATGACCGACGACGATGGCGATGAGATTCAGGACGAAGAGGGGGACGAACACCTCGGCCGACGACGACAGAGTTCCTCGATAGAGAAGCGGGAGATAGCCGAACGGAAGTGCAATCGCGGCCCAGAAACTCAGGAACTGAACCGGCGTGAACAGCTTTCGGGCCGCACTCTGGGCGATGCTGCGGGGAACCGGGAGTTCGAAATCCGATGCGTGCTCGTTTTGTATCGTCGGAGGGCTCGACATGATTATTCTCGAATGTATATCGTTCTACGACTGGATGGGTCATATAACGCAATGAGTGTACAGTGATATTTACGCCGTTTTACGACTCTCGTTCGGTTTTTCGACATTTTATAAACCCTTTAGAAGATACTAAACCTTTTAAAATGGTTTTTGAGATTGTATCTCTAAAATGACGTTCGATGCGTGTCAAGTCACGTACTCGACTCTTCTTCAATTTTCGCCATTATCAGAAATCTATCTTAACGAGCGTTCGTACAACTATCCGGTAGTTCCGAATTGAGTGACGTAGTCGCTGCCCTGTCGTTCTCGAATGCGACGACTGGTCGCCTCGGGCGTAGCGATGCTACCCAGCCGTCGATCGGAAACGTAACTTTCGCAAAAGTGGCCGGGAAGGGCGCGGAATACGAGGTTCCGAATCCCACTTTAATAATATAAGTCAGCACCCGATTTCGGCATCGGTTCATCGATCGTCCTCCGAGTAGTACGCGCCACCAGATGCGCCACCGTTTGGAAGGTGATCCGGCGCTCGGGACAGGCGTATCGATGACCCACTGCGAGGTCTTCGGAGTGCGGTACAGCGATCTCGGCAGGTCAAACAGCTGAACTCGTTCTCGTGTATTTTCAGTGTCTCTCCTCATCAATTCGGCGTGGCAGCTGATGCACCACGTGACTCGACGGTCGAATCAGCACTGGCAGAGGTGGTCGTCGTTGGCGAGCGGATCAGTCTGGCGGTGGCAATGACTCATCGGGACGCGCAGCAAAGGAGCGGACGATGGCGTCAACTGATCATCCGCAAGAAGGTGTGTCCGCATTAACTCTCGAAATTGACCGTGCCTCCTACGAGCGCACCGTCGTCGGCGTGGGTGATCCACCGGTGGGGGCCCGCTGCCGGTACCGGGAGAGCCTCCGATACAGCAGTACGCCGATGCCCACAATGTAGACGGCTCCGACGCCGAGCCCGACGACCCCCGGGAGGTACGTGACGAGGGTATCGTAGATGCCGTGGAGAAGCGCGGCGATGAGCAATCCCTTGACGACGATGGGGGCATACGACTCCGGATTGGTCTTCGCGAGGCCGAGGTAATAACCAGACAAGGCAGTAAGGAGCACGTGCATCGGCACCGGTAACAGCCGCCCGACTGCCCCGCCAACGGCCAATATGAGAACTGGCTCGCCGGTCGTCGAGGCCTGTGTAACCGCCTGGCTGATGTACTCCGCGCTCTCAAAGGCGCCAAAGCCGAGCCCGGCGGTGGCCCCGTAGGCCGTCCCGTCAAGGGCTGTCTGGAAGTCCGGTCGCTCATAGGCGTACAGCCGAACAGCCGCCCACTTCACGAGCTCTTCGGCGGGCCCGACAACCAGGAGTAAAAACGCGGCCGTGCCGACGACGGGAACCGCCTTGAAGGCGGGTTGTAGACCGCTCTCAATGGGTAAGGCGAAACCCGCAAATGCCCCGCCGAGGAGGAATGTCACGGCCAGCACTTGAAACGAGGTGGGCATCGGATCGATCCGTCGAATATACCTAATGATAAGTAGTCCGATCAGGAGCGTGAACAGCCACAGACCGATGAGCCACGGGTACTGAACCAAGTCGGCTCCGATGATTGCAAGTGGGTGAGCGACAAAGAGCACGCCGACCACAGCCGCAAGCGCGACCCACCGCCGGACGACGATCCGGGAGATCCAGACAGCGAGGTGATCGAGTCTCGTTCGGTCTTCCCATGTCGTCACGTCGTACTGGTCTCTGTCCCCCCTGTTACCTTCCATGCTCTCAGATCCCATGCACCAGCTACGAGAATACCATACTTGATTATTTACTAGTTGACACGTGGGTACTGGCCATTGCTGCCTTCCATGTTCTCAGATCCTATGCACCGGTCATAGGAACACCACACGTGATTATTGAGCCAATTTCCATTTTGACGAGTGCAGATGCTAATACTCCAAGAAAAGAGGTTTGATACTGAGATCATGATATGAGTGGAACACCGGCTTAACTGTGGATTCAGCTCCCGTGTCGTCGAGTGAAGTGGCCAGTACTCCGAAATACCACGGGCTCAATACGTGGGATTGAGAGGTGAACCGATACTGCGGCAAACCCTATGTTACCCCCAGTGTTCTCTTGTGGAGTGAGGAGGTACAATATTCCACTCCCATTACTATTTCGAAGGGCTATCCTAAGAATAACAAATACAATCAATTATTTTAGATTATTGTGCAAAGGCCTCTCTTTTTTGGAAATACTTTGGTCTGGATCTAACTAGAATCCAGTTTATCAAGTATAGAATAGTAGCGCTTGTCATTGCATTTCCTACATTAAACAATCATGGTTTTCCACACTTAACATTTCGATCAGTAATGCTAGCAGGTCTATAACTAATATAATCAGGCCAAAATATTTGAATGTAATGTCGAAAGAAGAGACGAGTAATGATGCACAGACATCCCAAACACGTCGTTCACTCCTACGCCGTACTGGATTAGCAGTCGCTACGACGCCTGCTATACTCGCTACACAGGGGAGAAGCCAGGCGGCGATACAAACAACCTATACGATTCGTGATAATACGCCGGATGAAACCGACGTGCACATCACAGATCCCCAAAATTCCGGCTCAACAGCGGTCGTTGTCGGTGGTATTCACGGGAACGAACCAGCAGGCTATGAAGCAGCGGAGGATATTAAAACGTGGTCGATTGACCAGGGAACACTCATCACAATCCCACAAGCGAACCCGGTCGCGATTCAACGCGGTACTTATTTCAATGATAATGGTAACTTGAACCGTAAGTTCCCACCAGGTGAAGAGCCGACAACGGCACTTGCACGTGCGATCTGGGGTGTTATCGCGTCCTATGACCCTGACGTTGTGATCAATCTCCACAGCTCGAAAGGCATCTATAATGAAGATGTCGGTCCTGATGGCGTTGGTCAAGCAGTCTATCCGACGACCGCTTCGGGCGCTGCTCAAGACGCGGTAAACACAAAGGAGTATATGAACCAGTACCATCTTGATGACTCTCTTCCCAATTACTATCGGTTCAAGCGTGGGAATATGATTGATGGAGACCGTCCATTACTTATCCACAAGGTCGACGCTGATCTTAACCAGCCAGGGTTCATCGTTGAGACAACTCGCTATGGAACGGATCTTCAAACGCGCACCGCCTGGGAACTCAATATCGTTCGCCATCTACTCCGGCGGTATGGTATCCATCGAACCTACGAGAACTAGTGCGGCTTACAGAGAATAAAAATGTAAACAATTTTTCACCATATGCCATTTCAGATTCAGAGAAAATGATATTATGCCCGGGGAGGGCTCCGAACCCTCGATCTCCGCATGTCCCAGGTTCGAGGCCTGGCGGGGCCTCACGGGCACATGGGGAGGCTTCCAAGGCCTGAGCGCCAAATCTCAGAACCCTATGAGTGCGGCGCTATGTCCAGCTAAGCCACCCGGGCTCGATTACGGGTAGGGATGTGGTACTCTTTAAAGTTCTCATCTCGACCGACGGATGACACCCTGCCGACACCGACGCCGTCTTTCGACTCTCGGGGGCTGTCGAGCGTCTTTGTCGAGCGCGATGACGAGCGTACTGCCCCACAACCATCATTTTCATGACTAGTTTCTATTGTGTCGTGTCTTCCCGGCGGTTTTAAGACATGGGCTAGACCATTCCCTGCATGAGCGTTCCGGGAATCGTCCAATCTAGTCTTGGAGACGAACACGTTGCCGCTCAAGTGTCACTTGGTGGCGAGGATTGCCTCTTCGTGACGCCGACGCGGACACTCGTCTATCGGGCCGACGGCCTATTGAGTGACGAGTCGGTCAAAGAGTATCCCCACGATGCAGAACGAATCTCCGTCGCAGAAGGCCGACGCAAATCGACCATCTCGCTCGATTACGGCATCGACGGCACCGACCAGTTCAAAGTGCCGTCCAAGCGCCTCCACGACGCCCTTCATCCCGTCATCGCGGGCGTGCTGAACGGTGCGGGTGTCACCGATACCAACGAACAGGTCGTCCAAACGTGCCAGTTCAGCGAACTGACGCTCGTGCTCACCAGCGCGCGCGTCGTGAAACACGTCGGCGAGGCTATCTGGGACGAGGATTTCGAACAGTACCACTTCGCCGACGTTACCAAACTCGACGTCGAGGAGGGCAACGTCTCCTCGCAGATAATCATCGAAGTCGATGGGCGTCCACAGCGAATCAAGGCCCCGAGCGACCGCACCCGCGAAGTCCGCGAGCGCATTGAGCAGACGCTTCTCGCGTACCACGACGTGGCCAGCTACGAAGAGTTCGAGCAGTCGGTCGTCCCGAATGACCCCGAACCGGCGTCGAGCCGGAACGTCTCGCTCGCGGAGGACGACGACGTGTTCGGCAGTGGCGTCGAACCCCTCAACGCGAACCCACCGGAACTCGACGACACGGGACAGATAGTTGAGGAACCGCCGGAAGACCCACTCGCCCAGAGCGAGGCCGACGCAGCTGCTTCGGAATCGTCAGCCGACACGACTGCCGAAACTGCAACTGCTGAGTCCGTGACCGGCAAGACCGCAACCTCCGATTCGACCTCGGAACCCGAAACTGTAGACGGAACCGAAACCGGCTTTGCCGACTCGGGATTCGAATCCGCCAGCGAGAATCTGGACGATCCGGTGGAGGCGCAACTCGCGGCGCTCACCGAAGCCGTCGAACAGCAGAACGAACTCCTCGAACGACAGCAACGCACTATCGAGCAACTCATCGAAGAACTCAGTCGCGGTCGGTAAGTCACTCCCGACCAGTCACTTTTCGGATACACGACGAGCCAAACGGTCCGTGTTCGCCCGCGTCGAGTTTGATGAAGTGGCCCGTCGAGATACCGGCCCCACAGCGTCGGCACGTGAAGTCGCCCTCTTTCGTCACCACGCCGCTCTCGAAGCGGACGAACCCGCCACCGGTCGGTCGGATGATGCCGTCCTCGCGCTCGATGACGCCCCGTTTTTCCGCCTCGTCGAGAATGGTTCGCGTCGTCGTCGGGTTCGTCGTGATGGTTTCGATGCGATCTACCGCCTCCGCGACCGACAGTTCGGGGTGTTCGAGTTTGCCGAGCAGCTCCACCCCCATGGCGACGGTGTCCTCGTCCATCGACTACGAATCCGACACGAAACGGATTAAACGTTGCGCGGTCGGGTGGAAAGAACTTAACCCCCTCCGTGGCTACCTGCGGGAGAATGGCGCTCGCGCAGATGCGACGGCAGATTGCCGGACTGTCGATAGTCGGGATCATCGTCGTTGCTGGCGTGCTCTTCTCGCCTGCGGTCGTCTTTCGACACGTCGAGCAGGTCGTCCAAGACCCGCTCCTCGCTGGCAGTCTGTTCGTCCTCGTCTACCTCGTTCGCCCGTTTTTCGCGTGGCCGACGACGGTCGTCGCGGTGGCAGTCGGCTACGTCTTCGGATCCGTCGTCGGATTCCCGATTGCGCTCGCCGGAACCACGACGAGTGCCTGCGTTCCGTTCTCCATCGCGCGCTATTTCAGCGTCGATGCTGGACTGTTCGGTCGTCTCGGCGACACTGGCGACCGGTTTTTCGACACGACCGGCGACCTGCGCGGAATGGTCGTCTCTCGACTCTTCCCGGCACCCTCCGACGCGGTTTCGGCGGCGGCGGGCCTGTCGAACGTTTCGGCGAGGGCGTTCGTCCTCGGAACGACGATAGGGGAAATTCCGTGGATGGTCGCGGCCGTACTGGCGGGGAGTTCGCTCGACTCGCTCTCGCTGACCGGACTCGGGAAGAACTGGTTTCTCGTCGGGGCTGCCGGACTCACAGCACTGCTCTTACTCGCCGGGCCAGCGTATCGGCGCGTAAAAAATCAGTAAAACGTGTCCGAGCAGTCGTAGACGACGCCGTGTTGCGGGCAGACGTACTTGCAGTGGCGGTGGTACATCGGCGCGTCGCACAGCGGACAGGGCCGCCCGCCCGGTTCGTCGCTCATACCGAAACTACCGAATGCGACGCGTTTGACTGTTTCCCCTTTCAGGCCCGCCACCGGGATTTGACCAGCAGGAACCCGCCCGTAACCCACAGCAGAACCGCGACGAGGGCGGCGAAGACGTGGAGTTCCGACACCCAGAACGGGAGCGAAACGACGTGACGTGCCCCGGTGAGTAGCGTGGACAGCAGCGGAACGTCCGTGCTTCGCTCACCGAGCACGCTGTACTCGCCTTCGGTTCCGTACGGTTGCCCTTCCGACTCGCCGAACGGGACGCGGTCTGCCTCGTAAGGCAGGGCGGGAACGTCGTAGCTGGTAACCACGCTTCCGTTCTGCGTTATCTCGACCACGCGATTGTTTCGACTGTCCGTGATGAGCGTGTTTCCGTTCGGCAGGCGGTCGGCGTCCCGCGGCCAGTCGAGGGGGATTCCGTCCACTTCGTAGACGGTCCACGCCTCTTCCCACTCTCCCGTCGATTCGTTTCGGTGAAGTTCGACCACGCGGTGGTTCTCGGAATCAGCCACGACCACGGCACCATCTCCGAGCCAGTGCGGGTTGTGTTGCTTGTTGAGTATCGACGGGTCACGATTCTTGTTTATCACTTCGACGACGCCGTTTCCTCGTTCCACGATGACCAACTGGTTCGTGTTTCGAACGGAGACGAGGTATCGTCCGTCGCCGATTCTATCCACGTCGTTGATGTGGAGCCAGTCGGTTTTCGTCGGGTCGGACGGTGCGTCGTAGTACTGGCTCGCGTTCCACGTCCACGACGGTTTCCCGGTCGAGAAGTTGTACGTGTAGATGCTCTCGTACTCCATATCCGCGACCAGCAGTTCGCCCGACGGGAGCATCTCCGCGTCGTGAACCTCGCTGTCCTTCCGGGTTCGAACCGGATAGCTCCACTCGCCGGTCACTTTCGCGTTCGACCCCGGGTCAACGAACCGAACCCCGGTTCGCTTGCAGGGCGGTTTGTACGGGCCGCACGCTCTGTATTTGTCCGCGTACGTTGCGAGAACGGTTCCGTTGTCGAGTTGCGTCACGTCTTGATAGCTGATGGCGCTGGCGACGCTCCACATTCTCGTTCCGTTGCTATCGAGTTCGACGACGCTCCCGCCCCAACCGGGCCCCTGCACGCCGACGAGCGTCGTCGTGTTCGTCTCTGCCTGTGGCGTTACGACGCTCGTGTTCGGCGCGAATGCCCAACTACCGCCGAACGTCAGTCCGACGAGCAGTATCCCCGCAATGATGAGATAACTTCCCCGTCGTCCCGAGTCACTCCCTATTTTCATCGCATCCCTCTTCGTTCGCTTCCGCTCCCCATTCAACTCTCTCTGAGAGGATGTCTCCCTACTTGTCAGTTCTGGCCGTAAAACGGTCGAAAACAAGCTGCGAAACGGAACAGCGAGGATGTAACTAGGTTACGGGAACGTTACGAACACTCGCTCCAGCCACAGGACTCGCAGGTCTTGCAGCCCTCCGAGAAGTACAGCGAAAGCGACCCGCATTCGGGGCATTCCGGACTCTCGCCCGCGTCGATGAGCGACTGGGACGCATCTTCGTTCGGTTCCGCGCTACCTCTGTCGAGACTGGCGGTCTTGGCCGCGCCGCCGTCGGTCTCGGTCTCGTCGGCGGTTTCTTCGAGCGTCTTCTGCTGTGGGATGGCCTTCTCGACTTCGCCGTCGAGATAGCGCCGCATCGCCACGCCGATAGCGTCGGGGATGGAGTTAATCTGCTCGCCCTTGTCCCACGCGACTTTCGGACTGCGGATGCCCTGCAAGTCCGAGGCGATTTCGTTCGGGTCAACGCCGCTCCGGAGCGCGTAGCTGATGACCTTCGCCAGCGCTTCGGTGAAGGAGTTGGTGAAGCCACCGGAGTTGCCGATGGTGGCGAACAGTTCGAACGGTTCGCCCTCCTCGTCCTCGTTGATGTTGACGTACATCTTGCCGTAGCCGGTGTCGATGCGCTGGGTCACGCCGTGGAGCACGTCAGGCCGCGGACGCTCCTTGGCGTAGGCACCGCCGGTTACGCCGTCCTCTCGGAGGCTGGACAGTTCCTCGCCGAGGATGGTCTGCACCTCATCGTTCTCGATGAAGCCTTCGATGCCGCCGAAGACCTCCTCGATTTGTTCCGTGATGGTTTCGGCCGCCTCGTCCTCGTCGGCGAACTCGGCGTTGTCGGCGCGCGTCGTGAGCACCTGCTTCGAGCGCGTGCCGTCGCGGTAGACGGTGACGC
>CAYNQM010000051.1:16230-20556 GCA_964399275.1 uncultured Haladaptatus sp. | reverse complement strand
TCGAGGTGACGCCGTCGTAGCCCGCGCCCGAGACGGCTTGGAGGGTGGCGACGTGAACTTTCTCCAACCCGAATCGGTCGAGCGCGGCCAGCGTCGGCACCATCGTAATCGTCGAGCAGTTTGGATTCTTCACGAGCGCGCCGTCCCAGCCTCGCTCGTCGCGCTGAACCTCGATGAGGTCTAAGTGGTCGCCGTTGACCTCCGGAATCACGAGCGGAACGTCGTCGGCCATCCGGGCGTTCGAAGAGTTTGAAGAGACGACGTAGCCCGCCTCGGCGAACGTCGGTTCGACGGCCTCCGCGACGCTGGAGGGAAGTGAGGAGAAGAGCAAGTCCACGTCGTCCGGAACCTCGTCGGGGTCGGTTGCGCGCACTTCGATGTCGCCGACCCAGTCCGGAATCGGGGAATCGACGCGCCACTTCGCGGCCTCTCGGTAGGATTTTCCCGCGCTGTCGTCGCTCGCCGTAATCGTTACCAGTTCGAAGTCGTCGTGACCGTCGAGCAGTTGTACGAATCGCTGTCCGACCGCCCCGGTGCCGCCGAGGATTCCAACGTTGACACTCATATGCGATGGGTTGCGAGAGGATTCGCAAGTAGCTTTCGACGCCGACGGTGCTTGCCGTGAGTGCGCCGACCGTATCACTTGTTTCTCTACTCGTCATGCTCCGAGAAAACACTCACCGCTATCCACATATACTGGTGGTTGCTACTACCACTGCATGGAGCGGGAGGCGGTAACATGCGAAGGATGTGGGCACCCGTACACAGCACGTATCCGAGGGGACGGTTCGGTCGTCCTCCCTACTGGATCAGGCAACTGTGAACGATGCGGCGGGACGGAGTTCTTGCGAATCACCGACGAAGCAGTAATCGACGATTGACCGGCCGTCAGTTACTGACTCCGAGTTGCTGACGGATTGGCACCGGCTACCGATGGCTCTCTGTCGAAACGAACGTCGTAGAAGTCGCGTCCCCGAGAATTACTCTTTCTTGCGCGTGACGTAGCCAGCGATGCGGTTGCGAACGCCCTTCGAGTCGATGTTCGTCAGTTTCTCGACGCTGTCTTTGTTCTGGTCGAAATCCTTCGTGAACGCATCCGGATACCGCTCCAACAGGATTGTTCCCGTCTTCTTGACGTAGTCGGGTTTGATTGCCATGCCGAACTGTTGCCGATAGCGGGTCTTAAAAGCATTCGTTCGCACTCGCTGGACGTGAATTCCGGCTACGGCGGTCGGCAGTCGGTCTATCGCCGGATTCGAAAGCCGTCTTCTCCCTGGGGGTCGCCGTACTCGACTTCGACGCCCTCCACGTCGGCGGCGGGACTCCCGGTGTGACACCATTCGACCATCTCTTCCACTGCCGACTCCGTCCCTTCGAAAACTGCTTCGACCCTGCCGTCCGAGAGGTTCTGCACCCAGCCATCGACGCCCGTCTCTTGGGCGGTGTCGCGGGTGTTCGCCCGGTAGTAGACGCCCTGTACTTTGCCCGAAACGAAGACGTGTGCGCGAGTTCGGTCTGCCATGTGTGTGGGATTTTTCGCCAGCGACAAAGGTTGTGGGGCCAGTTACTCCTCGACGTTCCGCTCGTACGTCAGATGCTTGACCGCGGTTCGAACTTCGTTTTTCGACAGTCCAAGTTCCCAGTAGACGAACGTTCGAAGGGCGAGTAGCGCGCCGATGCTCGAAAGGAGCACTCCGAGGAGAATTCCGACGATGAGACCTGCCATACACTCTTTCTTGACAGCTACAGAATACCTCTTTCGGACAACCGGCTGACTTTTGCTGGCGGCGTTAGCTTCGCAGGTAGTGGAAGACGTAGGTTTGGGCGTATCCTGCGTACTCGTCGCCGAACTGCTCGCGAATCGCCCGCGAAGTGTTGGTGTACGACCCCTGCTCGCAGTGCGGGTAGTGGTCTTCGATGGCGCCCCGAATCCACGTGTCGAGGGGTACTGCTTGCAGGTAGCCGAGCGCGAAGAGCAAGACGCAGTCGGCCACCTTGTCGCCGACGCCGACGAACACCTGCATGGCGTCGCGGGCGTCCTCGTAGGTCTTTCCACGCACGTCGTCTACGGAGGCCTCGCCCGACGCAATCAGTTCCGCCGTCTTCCGAACGTAGGGCGCTCGATACCCCAGATTCAAATCGCGCAACTCCGTCTCGGTTGCGGTCGCCAACTGCTCCGGAGTGGGGAACTGGTGATACGTTTTCCCGTCGAATTCGATTTCGTCGCCGAACTCGCGGGCGAGGTCGGTCTGCATCCCGTAAATTCGGCTGACGCGCATCTGGGCCGAGCAGATGAACGAGACGAGACAGGGAAAAAACGGGTCGCGGACGATTCGCATTCCGCGATACTCCTCGTAGGCGGACTCGACCAGTTCGTCCTCCGGTGTCGCGTCGATGATGGCGTCCAAGTCGTCGTCGAGACGGAGTAGGTCGAAGAGGAGCGGTTCGGCGTCGGTCGTCGCCTCCCATTCGACGGTGCCATTCTGCTGGCGGGTGCGAACGACTTCGCCATTGAGGACGGTGTAGTACCACGCCGAACCGCCGTACGCGTGGGTCGTCTCGTACATCTTCCCGTCTTCGCGTCGCCAGAGGTAGCTCTGACCGCTCTCGACTGTCGATTGCAGGTCGAACCCTCCCGGCAGGTCGGCAACGGGTATCGAACCGGTTTCCATCGCCCGAGGGGAGGGAGTGCAGGGGAGCAAATCTTTCGATTCGTGGCGTGGTTTCGGAGGTATCCAAATTACCACGTTTCGGCGAGCACGCGCCGCCAGTTCTCGCGAGCAACCTGTTCGATGTCGCGGTCGCTGAATCCGCGTTCCCGAAGCACGTCCCAAATTGCGGGGACACCTGTCACGTCGCCCACGTCGTCCGGGATTCGCGCGCCGTCGAAGTCAGACCCGAGGGCAACGTGCTCGACCCCGACGCAGTCCGCGACGTACTCGACGTGGTCGACGACGTCCGCGAGCGAGGCACTGGCGTCCGGGTCTGGGTCGTCGGCCAGTCCCGGTTCGTGGAACGCGATTCCGACGACGCCGCCCGATTCGGCCACCGCGTCGAGTTGCTCGTCGGTGAGGTTCCGCGAATGCGGACACAGTTCGTGAACTCCGGCGTGCGAGACGACGAGGGGCGCGTCGGTCAACTCGTTTACGTGCCAGAACCCCCGTTCGGTCATGTGCGCGCAATCGACCACGATGCCGCGCTCCTCGCAGGCACGGACGAGGCCCCGACCTTCCGCGGTCAGTCCGGAACCCGTGTCGGGGCTGCCGGGATAGCGCGACTGGATGCCGTCGCCGAAGGCGTTCGGGCGACTCCACACCGGGCCGATGGAACGGACGCCAGCAGAGTAGAGGAAATCGAGATTGGAGCGGTCGGGTGCGACTCCGGCGGCACCTTCGAGATGGGGAATTGCTCCCACGCTCTCCGATTCGAGACAGGCGTCGAGGTCGGCGAGCGTGCGAATCACGCGGAACTCGTCCACGTCGTGTGCGAGTCGGTGGAGCAGTTCGAGCGTTCGGTAGGTGACTTTCCGGGCGTCGTCGTGGTCTACGGGTTCCGGGAGGGGGTGCTCGTAGCCGTCGTCGGTCTGCTTTGAGTCGTACTCCGCTTCGTTCAGGACGAACACGGCGAAAAACCCAGCTAGAAATCCGGACTCGCGTGCGGACGGCAGGTCGATGTGCGTTTCTGCAGTGCCCTCGGCGAACGCCGAGCGTGGGTCGTCGGCGTCGAGCAATGGCAAGAGAACGTCGTTGTGGCCGTCGATAATCGGCACGTCGGTCATTGCCGGAGTTGTGTCCGAGGGCGACATAAATGCTGTCGTAACCTATCACGAATCCTACGAAGGGCGAAAATTCATACTACTGGCTGTGCAATTGTCTTTGGGATCATGAACTGCAGAGTTGTCGTCGAAGCCGCGATCCCGGTGTACGATGTTTCGACGCCGGACGAGGCAGTGCGGATCGCCATCTCGAAGACTGGCGAGTTGCTGAACCCTGACCTCAACTACGTCGAAATCAACATGGGCGAGCGAACCTCCCCATCCGGCGAGGAACTCCCTCCCGCCTTCATCGCCGCCGACGAGGCGCTCGTCGCCTTGGAATTGGAGATGACGGTGTTCAACGTCGAACGCGAGGAACACGCCTCGCGCATCGCTCGCAAGGAAATCGGCCAACGACTGGAAAACATCCCGCTCACCGTCCTCGAAGTCACCGTCATCGAAGACGACGAGGACGAAGACGAGAGCGAGGAATCGGCCGACGAAACGAGCGAGGCGGACGAAGCCAGCGAATCCGCCGAGAGCGATTCGGACGAGGACGAGAGCACGGACGA
>CAYNQM010000051.1:0-16130 GCA_964399275.1 uncultured Haladaptatus sp. | reverse complement strand
CGGACGAGGACGAGAGCACGGACGACGACGACGTGCTACCTGAGTTCGAAGACCTCATCGAATAGTTTGGTTCGAAACGTCACACCGGGTCGGTAAGTCGCCCGTCCGCGAGAGAGTTGTAGGCCGCTTCTCGTACTGGGCTGATTTTGTGGAATTTGGCTGTTTGCAATTGCTAGGCATCTGCTAACTGCCTCTCTCTACAGAAATCAGTGCCGTCGCGTGAGAGTGTGACTTGCGCCGAGTAACTGCTGACATTCCATTCCCACAGAAATCTCGCAGTCGAAGGGACGTAAACGATAACCGGCAGGCCGACAAACCCCCACGCATGACGGATTACACCACGGTCTCCATTCCGAAAGACCTCGCCGACCGCATCGAGGAAACCATCGAGGGAACGAGTTTTTCGAGCACCAGCGACCTCGTTCGATTCCTTCTGCGAAGCATCGTCATCCAACACCAGCGGCAGGGACGGCTGACGGAGTCCGAATTTACAGAAATCACCGACCAACTGCGCGAGTTGGGCTATTTAGAGTAGCTCTGCCGGTGGCTCCGCGTCGATGACCACCAACTGCTGTTTTCGCCCGGCTCTGTCGAACGCGGCGATGGTGTCGCTCGTCCATGGCGGCACCGCAACCAGCATCGCCTCGTGTAGGTCGTCCGAGCGATTGACTTCGAGGCGGCCCTGCGGGTGCGAAACAAATCGGCCCTGCGATTGGCCCGCCGGAATGGAGAGATCCATTCCGAACACGGCCGTCACCGAACCGCCCGTATCAGGCGGATAGAAATGCGTAAAAACGGGCGTTTCTGGCGGAAGATCGGGGTCGCCACGCAAGTCTCCTGAGGGCGTCACCGCCAGCGAAACGGTAACGCTCTCGGGTTCGGCGTTCGCCGCCAGTTCGAGGAGTGCATCTCTCAAGCCACGGGTAACGAAGACCACGATTCCCCATTCGTGTCGCGCCGAAATAACGTCATCGCCCGGACGTGAATCTAAGTGGTAAAATATGCGATTATACATGTTTGATGAAATAATAAAATAACTCGGACAGATGCAGCATATATTTCCGGATTAAAATAGAAAAATTAATATAATATCATTTGGTATATGGTTGTATGGGAGAAAACGACCTCCGTTCGTACCTCGCAGAGAACCCCCGAATGATTGGCGTGCTGTTCACTATCATGCTCGTGCTCTCGCAGGCTGGTAGTGCCGCGGGCGTACTCGCCGTCGGTAGCTACGGACCGTAAAATCAGAGTTCGTCCAGTTCTATTTCGTCGCTCCACGTGAACACGCCATCGACGAGTAGTGGCGTATTCTCCAGCGCGAGCGTTTCACGCAGTTCGTCGCGCGAGACGGAGAACGTATCGAGCGTTCCCGGCGCGAGATAACACTGCGATTCGCTACCGACTTGCGGTGCGACGAATCCACCGACGCCTCCCTCTCCGGACAGGTAGCTGTGTAATGACAGGTCGAACCCCTCGCCTCGCGTTTCGATTTCGAGTAGCAGTGCGACGATGCTCTCCGTTTGGACGACATCGACGCTTCCGTCGCCGACGACGATGTACTGCCCGCCGATGATGCTCCGGTCGCGAGCGATGTCGAGCGCCGCACTGAGAGGGAACCCACGATTTAAGAGGCGCACCATCGCTTTTCCGACGCGAACCGCCCCGCTGTTGATGACGTCGTTGATTGTGACAACACCGCCGACCGCACCTGCGTCGATGAGCGCCATTCCCTGCTCGTAGGATTGGCACGCGTTGAGGAGGAACGCCTCGACACCGACGGAATCGAGCGTCCCGGCGTCGAGTACGCCGTCGGCACACCTGAATCCGCATTCGTCGATGTGGCCGATGTAGTGGAGAAACTGCGTCTCGGATTCGAGGACGGAACGCAGTTCGGCGACGGTGAGGTCGCGGTGAATCGCCACGTCGAACGGAAGTTCGTCGCGCGACCCGTACACCGAATCCGCGAGTCCGCGCTCTTCGTCCATCTGCTGGTCGTTGCAGACGACCGTGATAGAGATGTCGTCGGTCGTCGCCGTTCGTTCGAGTCGGTTGCGGAACGCGGTTGCTGTCGCCTTGCTCGCACCGATTGGGGCGTCGTCGCCAACCCAGACTTGTTCCAGCGAATCGGTCGATTCGGGTTCGACGAACGAACGCGGATTCGACGGCATCCCGGCGGTGCTCCGCGTCGCGTCACCACCTCGAACGAACTCCTCGACTGCCGGAACCTGCATCGCAGATGCGGACACTTCCTTCGCCTGTGGGGTTCGGACGACGGCGAGGTCGTCCACCAGAAACGGCATCATCTCGATGCTCTTGGACGTTGGCTCGACGTGCGTCGTCAACTGCCAGTCGGGCACGAACTCCTCGACAACGGCGTACGGCACGGAAAGGTACGCTTCGAGTTGCTCCGAGAGCGGCGCGTCGTAAAGCGACTCGAAGTCGAGACACACAAGCGACTCTATCTGCTTGCGTTCGTGCAGTTCAACGCGGTAGAGACCTTCGGTTCGGGTCACGCAGTCGAAGAGGAACGTCTGTTTCAGCACTCGTTCGACTTCGTCCTCGAAGCCGCGGACGGTCTGAAGCGAATGTTCGAAGCCGTCTCCGACGATTCGCGGCGTGTTCCCCGGAACCAACTCCGCGCCGAGATAGTACGCCAGCGGTGCGACCGGGAAAATCGACTCGTACTCCGGCGGCATCTCGATTCGAACGTCCGTCTCAGTGGGCCGCAACTCCTCGGGAATGTGGAGTTCGTCGCCAACTTTGATTTCGGGTGGGTGGCCACGGAGCGTCGGAAACGACCGCTCGGGAGTGGTCGTCTTTAGCGCCGACCCGAACGTCGAAAGCGCGGCCATCACGTCCACCGGGTCAGTCGTCGTCGTCACGGTTCCTTCGGGACGACGGTGCGACGACCGCCCGCCGATGTGAACGTTCGTTTCACCCCCGAACTCCAAGGAAACGTCGTCGAACGACGACGTAATCCGGAGTTCCGACTCGACTTGTATGTACAACTTGATGGGGGTACAGAGTTCTACGTTGTAGGTTCCCTTCGGCAGTTCGTGTTCCCCAATCCCATCGACACTCGCCAACATCTCTCCTGCATCGTCGCGGACGTACACCGCGACTGGCGTCCGAAGCGTTAACTCGTCGGTCGAGATGGTCACCGCATCGTCAACCGGGAAGGAGAACGAACGGCAGTCGATGGCAGTCGGCCGAACCGCATCGGGCGTGTACAGCGTACACGTCCGACTCTCTATGGGATCCTGTATTACGATTCCTGTATCGTTCTCACGGGAACCGAACGAAATCGTCACCGGTACACCCCTACGTTTCGAGAGGTTAAAATCCGGCATTCAGGACACATGTGTGTGGAGTATCCCGCGTACGTCAAAAATATATCGGCAATTCGAAAATCCCCCCGTAACTAGAGTGGCGAGAACCGGCGGACGGTCGAAGCGAGTAGAGATGGATAACGACGCCGGGAACCGTCGAGCGCGTCGGCGAGGACAACTGCGGCGTCGTCGAAGACGCCCGCACCGTGGCCGACGAGGATTCGTTCGGGCGTCAGCCCGCGCAGTTCGTCCGGTGGGAACAGTCGAACCATCGGGTGGACGCCGAGGCGCTCCCGATTCGTGCGGAAGTAGTCGACAGTCCCGACCGACTCCGGGACGACGAGCGTTCCCGTCGTCTCGTCGTACAGCGCCGCCTCCTGCCACGCGGGATTGTCGAACAGACGCAGTACTCGGAACCCGGTGTCCGCGAGGGTTCGTTCGAACCGTCGAATCGGAACTCCGGTGACGCTCTCGCGAACCCACGTCGGCAGATACAGCGGCACGTCGTGTCGCTGGGCGACGGCCTTTGCATCGCGCATGTGGCGGTCGAGGAGGACGGCGACGCCAGCAACCTCGCCGAATTCGGCGAGTAGGTCGTCGAGTTCAGGTACGTCTACCGGGTCAATGACCCACACGTCGTCGTCCACTGCGAGGGCGTGGCTCGCCCGCTGCATCGGCTCGTCGGGGTGTGCTATCCAGCCGACGCCGTCGTCCCATCTGTCTATCTCTCGGTATTCGGTCGGGGAATCGGTCTCCTTCAGCGGCATACCAGAACTAGCGCCGGGTTCGGCATAAATCGACGGGGCGATAGGTTCGGGGGCGACGTTTTAAGCGTCGTCGCTGTGTACTCCGGACTATGCTCTCGGGTCTCCGCTGGCTTGCGCTTGAAGTGAAGTATCTCGACCGTGCGCGGGAGTTTTACGAGACGTATCTCGACCTCTCGGTTCGATCGGTTACAGACCGGGAAGTCGTCCTCAACGCCGGAGAACACGAACTCATCCTTCGCAAACCGGATGGCGTTCCCCGCGGCGGTGTTCACACGCATTACGCCTTTTCGACGCCGAAGGGGGAGTACGACGATTGGTACGACCGTCTCGCGGCAGACTTCGACCTCGTGGAGCACGACTTCGGAGCGGCGCGTTCGCTGTACTTCTACGACCCGGATGGCAACTGCGTCGAAATCGGTGGCACGGACGAAACGGGCGGGGGAATCACGGGCATCTTCGAAATCGTCCTCGAAGTCGAAGACCTCGGACGGGCCGAGCGATTCTACGCCGACCTCGGATTCGAGACCTACGACCGCGGTGCTGACCGAAAACGGGTGCGGATGGGCGGCCCCGTCGATTTGGAACTCTGGGAACCGCACCTCGGCATCGCGGACGCCCGCGGTGGCGTCCACGTCGATGTCGGATTTACTGCCGACGACCTATCGGCAGTCGAGACACAGACCAAGAACTACCCCGTCGAACCGGTCGGGTCGGGCATTCGCGTCCGAGACCCGGACGGGCACTACCTGACGTTTTTACCCAGCGATTCCACGTAGTCCGTCACGCACGTCGCGTTCGTCCAGACGTGTTCGAACAGTTCCGCTCCCCAACTGCGCGCACGTTCCGACTCCACGACGAACTCCGTCTGGGCGTCGTACGACCCATCGAGCAATGGGAGCGAGAGCAGAAGGCTATCCTCCGTCACCGCCACCGCAAACGCAACGTCGGCCACTCGAACGGTGAGATTCTCGTGCTGGTTTTCCTCGGCGTTCGCGTCAGCGTCCGCGAGCAAATCCGCGAGCACGCTTTCGCCGAGAATGAGTCGGGCATCGCTGCTGTTGGCGGTCAACGCCTTCGAATACCGTTCGTTGAAAATAGGTGCGATGACCGAGGCGGAGTCCGTCGCTTTGAGTCGTCGCTCGACTTCGCGTATCGCCTGTGCGGGGTGCGTATCGGATGCTCTGACGACCGTTCCGCCGTCGAGGTCGGCGAGGCGACAGCGAAACGGTTCGGGAAGCACAGTCACGTCGTGGAATTGCCAGTAGTCAACGTCGGTTTGCAGGATGCGCTCGGTTTCCTGCTGTCGTTCGATGAGTTCGCCGACGAGCGATCCGATACCGGTGGTTGCCCAGTGTTTCGTCCGCGGGGTGTAGATGAGTCCGCGATTCTCCAGTTCGGTTAACGCGTTGTACACCGCAGATTCGCTGGCAATCTCCCGGTCGAGGAGCACCTGCGTCGAGTCGTGGCCGTCGGCGATGGCTAGCAGGACGTCCGTTCGAGCGCCCGACCGAAGTACGTACTCGACGAACGACGTTGCGTTCTCCATTGCGACACGAGTCGATTCTACGTTCGCATTCTTTTCCTTATCGTTTTTCCCTGATGCTGTGTCATATTCTAAACCAGTTGGAGAATTCCCCGACTATTATAAAATTATAGATTCAAAAATGGAATTTTCATATACTGGGTTGCGGTTTCTTCCAGTTGGGCCACCCGGTGGCCCCCGCAGACGCACGGCAGGTGCAGTGGTCTCGCCGTGGCACTGCACCGTCCTCCATTTCGGCGAGCGTCTCTCAGAGTTGACTCGTGTCGATTTCTACGTCGGGCGGCGAGACGATGAGAAACTTCCGGAAGTGTACCAAATTTCCCCCTCGTTTCTTGATGGCCGGTGCGAGGTCGGTGGCGAGTTCGCTCAGGTCGCCGTCGATTGCGAGCACTAACACGTTGCCGTGGTCGATTGCCTCGATTCGTTTCTCGATGGGCGTCGTTCCATCGAGGACGCCCAGCATCACTCGTTCGCCGTCGGCGAAGTCCATCTCTTTCTCGGCCGTTTGGAGGTCGAGGTCGAAACCCGGGTTGCTCATGGAAGGCATCTCTCACCCCCCCGAGAAAAATCCTTGCCTTACTCGTCGTACTCGCGTTTGAATCCACGGAACTCCGTCCGATGGGCCTCCTCGTCGGCGAGAATGGTCACGCCGAGGTCTTCGGTGACGGGGTCGTCGGCATCTCGGGCCGCTGATATGATGGAGCGATACGTTTCGATGGCGCCCTCCTCGGCATCGAGTACGCCGTTGATGACCGAGAGTACGTCCGTGCTGTTTTCGGGCGGCTGGAGGCTCTCCTGTCGCGCCTCGAAGTCGTAGGACGCGGGCGGGCGTTCGTCCAGTTGTTTGAGTCGCTGGCCGATCATCTCCGCGTGGCCGAGTTCCTCCTGAATGTCGTCTTCGAGGCTCTCTCTTACCTCTTCCGCGCTGACCCCTTCTAGAACGACGGAGTTCGTCAGATAGTTCATCACGGTCTCGATTTCGTCGCTGTACGCTTTTCGCAAGAGTTCGGTTACGTCGGTACTCGTCATGCTGTTTACGATAGGACGCGAGACCACCTTATCGTTGTGGCGAACCACCCGGCAAGAGACCACCTTATCGCTGTGGTGAACCGCCCGGCAAGCGTTGTCGGCCACGCAAGATTTATATTTGTGCCACACGGTGACACAGAACACGATGAAACAGCCTGTCACTGATTCGCATGCGGTTTCGCGGAGTGGCGTGGCTGTCGGCCTGATTCGTATCGTAGGGGCTTGATGCCCCCTACTCATACGCACCCACGATTCGTCGTATCATCATCCGACCGAGAGCCAACTGAACGCCCATAATGACAGATAATAGACAGACGATGCGAGAGATAAACCACACACCGAGAACGGACGAGCAACCCGCGGACACGCCCGGCTACTTCGACCGCGGCCCGCGATTGGCGACTGACGGGGGCCAAACCAAACGGACGATGGCCGACGTTGACCACACGCCGCCGTACCAAGCACCTGGCGCGAACCGAGTGTTCGAACGCGGCAACGAAGGGCCGCGCTAGCGAGCGTCGAAGCGGGAAAAAGAACCGACTGCAGTTTTTTACCACACCCCCCTTTTAGAGCTTAGCGAAGCGGTTCCCGACCCCCGATGAGTTTCGTGGTATCTACGTGTTCCGCCCGTGCCCCACCTTTCTTGACCTCCGTGGCGGTCATGCATTCGAGGCATCCAAAGACCTCGTTTTCGTTGTTCCCGAACACACGGGCGAAATCGCGGGTCACGAACGACCCACAGCTCCGGCACCGATTTTCAGTGACGGTGTCGTTTCGACCAGTAAGCCTGCTGTCTGTCGTTGTCATAGTGAACCTCAGCGGTATGTGTAACAAGAGCGTGGGTACTTTGTTATCCGGTCACTGTTCGGCCGAAATCAACCCCTGCCGTTCGGAAGGATGGGTCTACGAAACCGGTAACGGCTGATTACTCCGCCGTATTGCCGAAATTTGCGGATCTCATTGGGAGAGGAAGTACCCCGAAAGATGCAGTCCGGCCTATGGCTTTAATGACGTTCCCTGCAATAGTAGAGTCTGATGCCCAAGATAACACTCGACGAGGAGACCGTCTCGCGCCTCGACAACTTGCGAATCGAAGACGAATCCTACGACGAAATAGTCACTGAACTCATCAACATCTACGAAGCCGAAGAACTGACCCTCTTCCACGGCGGCGACTACTCCAGCGACTGAGATTCGTCCGGGGGGGTCGAATCCCGCGCGAGAACCGTCTCCCCCGCGCGGACACGGTTTCCCTTCGTCACTGCCACGTCCTCGACGTCGAATTCTTCGGAGAGGAGGACGTCAGCGCGACTACCGAAGGCGATATGCCCGAGACGCTCGCCCCGCGCGAGCGTCTCCCCGCCCTCAACATAGGGGTGAATCCGGCGAGCGAACGCGCCAGCGATGAGCGTCAGATCGTACTCCGGAAACCGGATGTGAACCTTCTCGTTGTTGTCCGACTCCTTGCTGAACGCGGGGCGGTGTTTCCCGGGTTCGTGTTCGACCGATTCGACCTCCCCAGCCAGCGGCGCGCGGTTGACGTGTACGTCCGTGACGTTCATGAAGACGCCGACTCGAACGCGATTTCCTTCCTCGCGAATTACGGACACCCGGCCGTCCGCGGGCGAGAGAACGCCGGCTTCGGGTGGATTTCGCTCCGGGTCGCGAAAGAACAGCAAAATCGCAACTCCGAGCGTGAGCGTGCCGAGCGTCGCGACTGGCGACAGCAATCCGGCGGGTCCGGCGAGCAGAAACGGCGGAAGGGCGTAGCGCCACGCGCCGGGCGCGAGTCGCATCACTCCTGAACCGCCTTCCGGACGCGCTCCCACTTGCCCTGCGATTCGAGGCGGGTTTGCAGTTCGTCGGCATACTCCTGCGCGAGACCCTCAGCGGCGGCGAGTTTCTCCTTGTCGATGCCGCGACCGCCGCCACCGCCACCCATTCCGAGGGCGTCTTTGACGGAACTGAAAATGCCCTTGCTCTCCTTCTTCGCCGACTTGCCCGCCATGGTGTTCATCTGCGATTGGATGTTCTCCATCTCGGGCATCACCTGCCGAACCTTGCTCGCGTCGGCGACGAGTTTGGCCTGCTCGTCGTCCGCGGGATTCTCGATGTCGAACTCGACAGCGGTCATGATGAGTCCCCACTCCTGCCGGGAAAAGCGCGAATCAGTAATGCGCTGGTTGAACTCCCTATCCACGGCCATTCTGTCCCCCACAATCATGTCCGTCCACTGTTGTCTGGCCATGACAGTGAGTCGTAGAGCGTGAGACTTGTCGTTTTCGTCTGCGACTGGCAATTCGGTGACGTGATGACTGCGACTATCGAGCGAAAGTTACGAGCAGGTACGATTGAATCAGGTTTGGTGGAGTTTGGCCATAAACTGGTTTTTGCGGCGTTTGGTAGTGGACAGGGTTTTGCGGAGTTTAGCAGTTTCCAATGACTAGGCGCAAGCCACGCCCGAACTCGCTCGCTCCCGGCCAAAACCGCAGGCGGGGCGCAGGAAGAAACTAGTCGTCTATTTCGTCGCGTAATCGCGGATTTCCGAGGAAATTTCTGCCGCAATCAACCTGCTCGACGTATCGGTTCAAACGCTATTCGTAGGGATACCGTGCCTGCGTACCGCAGTCGCAGGTGATGACGACGTGTCCGTCTTGCAATCTGACGCGGGCGTTTTTGCCGGGTCGGAGGTAGGCGTCGCAGGCGTCGCACGTGAATCGCTTAAACTGGTGGGGGAGCGAGAGGCGATGTCGCTCGGCGATTCGTCTAGCAAGTCGTACGTACTCTCGTGCGCGGTCATCATTACAGTCGGCGGCGGCGTCCCTTGCAAGGCCTGCGAGGCGCTCTATTCGCTCTTGAGCTACAGTCATTCGGAATGGGGGGTGGGGGGTTTCCGGGGCGAGACAGGACAAGGATAGAAGGTTCCTGTATTGCCCCATTCGCCTCATGCTCCTGTGGTAACAAATACTTTGTGGTCATTCAACGACCCCTTTCCGAAAGCCGTAATGGGCGGCTATACGATGCTTCGGCAGTGCGCGCACTCAATTACCTCGAACTGGAATCCCGACTCGACCGGAGTGGCATCGGAACGGCCACGAAGCACCAGCGCAAAGCACTCGCGGGGACTGATGTGGACGTCGTTACCGCTCCGTGGCGAGGCGGAACGCCGGTTCACGGGCTGGCGTCCCGCGCAGTAGGGGGTCGTTTCTTCGCCGATTTCGACGTCGCTCACTGCAACGTCATCGGGCCGGGGTCGGTCGCAGTCGCCCGCCACACCAAACGCGCCGGGATTCCGCTCGTCCTCCACTCGCACGTTACCAGCGAGGACTTCGCCGAGAGTTTTCGCGGTTCAACGCTCGCCGCCAAACCACTCCGACGCTATCTGAAGTGGTTCTACTCGCAGGCCGATATGGTGCTCTGTCCGAGTCAGTACACAAAGTCCGTCCTCGAAGCCTACCCTATCGACGCGCCGATTCGACCGATTTCGAACGGTGTCGATACGGAATCGCTGGAAGGGTTCGAAAATCTCCGGGCGGAGTACCGCGACCGATACGACTTGAACGGGATGGTCGCGTTCACGATGGGCAACGTCTTCGAGCGCAAAGGCCTCTCTACTTTCTGCCGACTCGCGCAGGCCACCGACTTCGATTTCGCGTGGTTCGGCCCCTACGACACCGGCCCGCAGGCTAGTTCGACCGTCAGGAAGTGGGTACAAAATCCGCCGGAGAACGTCGTGTTCTCGGGGTGGATTGACGACAAGCGCGGCGCGTTCGCGGCGGGCGACGTGCTCTGTTTCCCGGCGAAAGACGAAAATCAGGGCATCGCCGTCCTCGAAGCGATGGCCTGCGGCAAGGCCGTCGTCCTCCGGGACATTCCGGTGTTCCGCGAGTTCTACACCCACGGCGAGGACTGCCTGCTGTGCGAGACGGAAGCGGAGTTCGAGCGCGCGCTGGAACTGCTCGACCGAAATCCCGAACTGCGCGAGCGGTTGGGCCAGAACGCACGGACGACCGCCGAAAAACACAGTTTAGAACGACTCGGAAAGCAGTTGAGAGAAATCTACCACGAACTCGTCTGAAGTCACAAGCCCTTAACACCCTGTCTACGAAGGGCGAGTCAATGAGCCGATGGGTCGCCGCGTTCACGGATACGTACTTGCCGACGATAAACGGCGTCACCTATACGATTCGGTCGTGGCGCGACTGCTGGGAGAGAAACGGCGAGCGGATGGACGTCGTCTATCCGCGGTCGGACGAGTACGCACCCGAGAAAGGCGAACACCCCATCGCCAGTCTGCCATTCCCCTTCTACGACGGCTACCGACTCGGAACGCCGCAGATTCCGAAAGCCGTCACCAACGCCGACATCGTCCACGCCCACACTCCCTTCGCCATCGGCATCGGCGGTCTCCGACTGGCGTGGAAGGAGGACAAACCGTTCGTCACGTCGTATCACACGCCGACGGGCGAGTACGCGGATTATCTCGTCTCGAACGAATCCGCCGCCGAATACGTTGAGCGCGCGTCGGTAGCCTACGAACGCTGGTTTTTCGGTCGCTCCGACGCGGTGCTCACGCCGAGCGAGGCGACACGCAAGCACATCGTCGAAACCGTCGGCGTGGACGTTCCCGTCCACGTCGTTCCCAACGGAATCGACATCGAGCGATTCCACCCCGTCGAAATCTCCGACTTCGTGGAGAAATACGACCTCGACGGCGACCAACCGCTCGTCGGCTACACTGGCAGACACGGCTACGAAAAACGACTCTCGGAACTCCTCTCTGCCGCCGAAGAAATGAACGTGACCGTCGTCCTCGGCGGTGACGGACCGGCCCGGAAGTCGCTCGAAAAACAGGCCCGAGCGTCCGAGGCGGACGTTCGGTTTCTCGGCTTTCTAGAGCGCGACGAGATGCCAGCCTTCTACTCCGCGCTGGACGTCTTTGCCTTCCCGAGTCCGGTCGAAACCCAAGGATTGGTCGCGCTCGAAGCGAACGCCTGCGGGACGCCCGTCGTCGGCGCGAACGCTGGCGCGCTGGCCAACACCATCACCGCAGGAGAGACGGGGTATCACTTCGAAAGCGGCGACATCGACGGATTTCGGGAGTCGATTCGCCGCGTGCTGTCGGAGCGCGACCGACTCAGAGAATCCTGTCTCGCCCGCCGTTCGGAGGTCAGCGTTGAGCGAGCAATCGAGAAACTGGGACGAGTGTACGCGAACGTCGAATGTTAAAGTTCCATTCGCTCGACAATCGCGTCGCTTCCTTCGCGGACGTTGAGCGCGACGATTCGGATATCGTCTTCGAGTCCCGATTTGTGGAGTTTCGCCTTGAGCAAGTTGTCCACCTGATAGACGCCCGCCGCGTTCATCATCTCGATTTCGACGAGGACGGGAACCGTATCGCCCTGTCGTAGGCTGACTTTTTGGATAGCTTGACTGGAGACCGTGTTGATGCCGCGACCGCCTTTTTCGTAGGGGATGCGCGACCGACCGTGTTCCATGTCGAGGGCGTCCGCGACGCGGATGACGCCCGCTTCGGTCGTGAGGGGGTCTTCTTCGGTGTGGTGGCAGAGAATCGCATGGAGGATTTCGCCCTTCATTCGAACCGCGTCGGCTGTGTCGTAGAACTTCGGGAGGACGCGGTCTAACACGTCCGCCGCCAGCGGAATCGAGTAGTAGGAGTGGTCGTCGCGGTGGACGATGTGACCGATGTCGTGGAGTACTCCCGCGAACGCGACGATGACGCTCTCGTCTTCCTCGTCCAACCCCTCGTCCGCGGCACCGTTGAACTCGACGCCGCCGCGTTTCAGCAGGTCGTAGAGGAGGAGGGCACGATTGAGGACGATTTCGATGTGCTTGGAACCGTGGTCGTTGTACCCTTTTCGAGCGACCGCGTTCACGTTCTGGGCGTCGAGGTAGGTCTGAATCTCGACGTCGTTCTCGATGAACTCCAACACCTTGTTCAGCTTTTCGTCCGGAAATGCGTGGTCTGCGTCCGGGTCATAGGCGCGACGACCGTTTTCAGTTTCGGGTTCCGTTTCGGGTTCTTCCATGACCGTATCTTTCGTTCCGGCGCAAAAAAGTTCTCGGGCGGCCACTCAGTGCCAGACGAGTTGGCTGACTGATGACATTGCGAACCTGTGAAGAGCAAAAAGCCTATAATTGCCAATGGGTAAGCAACTGGTAGAGGATGTACGAAATGATTCCACTATTCGGGCCGATTCCGGGCGGGATGGAGCTTGCGGTGATTTTGCTCATCGCAGTGCTCCTCTTCGGTGCGAACAAGATTCCGAAACTCGCGCGTTCGACCGGTGAGGCGATGGGTGAGTTCAAGAAAGGGCGACAGGAAGTCGAAGACGAACTCCGCGAGATGCAGAACTCCGATTCGCCGTCCAGCAGTTCCAACGAGTTTGACGAGGAACCGGAGCGACGCACCGAAACCGAGACCGACACGAGCACCAACACCGAAACGGAATCCGGACAGTAAGCGTTTTTTCTGCTTCAGTGAGTCTTTTAGTATAGGGCGTGTGGCCTAGCGGATAGGGCGAGAGGTTCCTAACCTCTCGACCGCGGGTTCGAATCCCGCCACGCCCGTTTTCGCGACGAACGGACGTGAGGAGTGAAAACGGCACAGGGTCGAATCAGGGAGGAGTTTTGCTCCGACCGTGGTTCGAATCCCGCCACGCCCGCTACCTCCTAGTAAGCGAATGCGAATGAGCGGTAGCGGTGTGTAAGGGTTCGAGGACGACACGTCACAGCTCGGAACGGCGCTTCGCGCCGCATGCCCGGAATGACTTGTTCTGGTTCGAATTCCGAAAGACGCACGGCGACTTTCGGCGTTCGTGAACCACTGGTTCACTCACTCCCGCCACGCCCGTTTTCGCGACGGTTCCGAACCGTAACCGATACAGGGATTTGAACACTGCTGGCGGTGAAAGATTTATTACCTATCGGATTACAGATACAGTTGCGGTATCTCATTGAGCTACCGTCTGAAATCAAGTCAGGCATTACCGGAACCGCCACGGACTGCCACCCGAGTCGGTACGTGGTGAGTTCTGGTTCTCCCCTCATCGTGTATAAAGAATGAAATTATTACTCTTCTATCAATCGAAAATCGCACGATTGCAAGCCCATAAGTTCAAACTTGACAAATTCAATGTGTATATTAATTTTAACAAGACTTTTTAATGGATTAGTGTTTGGCGGTACTCAATGGCTAGTGACGAGTCCGAAGCGTTCGGGAGTGGTGGTCCCGACGCTGGCCCGGATGGAATCCGTTTGGCTGACGGTTCATCGCCCCGCGTCACCCTCGGCACCTACTCGTGGGAGGACTTCAAGGAAGAGTTCTTCTACGAGGACGGTGGCCCGCCGACTAACTGGCGCGGGAAAGCCCGACCGTTTCAGGCCGAGGAGTTCCTCGGTTTCGACCCGGCAGAGACCGAATCGCGCGTCGAGACGGGTGCACGACAAGCGACTGCGCTCGGTACGCATTTCGAGGCGTTTCTCGCCCCCGAAGATCCCGACGTGTCGCTCGGTAACTACTTCTGGGAACATTTCCGCTACGAATACTACTACGACCCAGACCGCGAGAAACCGCACGAAAAACCACGCGACGAGGACGGCAACGTCGTCGAGTTCGACAGCGCAGAGTGGTTAGGCTTCGAAGAGGACGAGCTGCCGGAGCGACTTTTCCGCGGTGCGTTCGCTGGAAACCGCGGCAGTGAGCGATTCGAGGAGTTTCTCGACCCGGCGACGACGCCGGTTACGGTCGGCGAATATCTCTGGGAACATTTCCGCTACGAGTACTACTACGACCCAGACCGCGAGAAACCGCACGAGAAACCACGCGACGAGGACGGCAACGTCGTCGAGTTCGACAAAGCCGACTGGCTCGGTTTCGAGGAGAACGACTTGCCCGAACTGCTCACGGAGGGCGCGGCCAAGGCGAACGAACTGCTCGACATCGAGGACGAGCGCACGCTGGACGTGCCCGAGGAGTTGGACGAGGACGCCTTCTTCTCGACCGTCGAAGGCTACACCACGGTCGTCAATCGCTACGACTTGGAGAAGGCGGTCGCGCTCCCAAAGAAAGGGCACTTCCGCGAAGTAGACCGCTACTGGGTGAACAAACCCTACTCGTTCGTCGTTATCTTCCACTCCGAGAAGGAAAACGAGACGAAGTACTACGTCGTGGAACCGTATCGGACGCGAATCGAGGACGACCTCAAGGAATTCCTCACTGGCAAACTCCGCAGTGCTATCAAATATTCCAGCGACGACGTGGTCGTGGACGCCGAGGAGGAAGACCGCGAAGAGGTCATCGAGCGCGAAACCCTGCGTCTGCTCTCGCGCTACGACCTCTACCTGCCCGGCGACGACGAAATTGCCGAACTGCTGACGGAACTGCTGACCCGATACGACAGCGCGCGTGAGACGTGGAACCACTACTCCGCCCAGACGCGAGCACAGACCGACGAGACGATTCGGGCGTTCCGCGAGGAGGCCGAACCGTATCTCGAACGACTCCGGAGCGAGACGGGAGACGATTCGGATGGGAACGACGCGGCAGAGTCGGAAGGCGACCAGCAGACCGACGAAACACTACCCGACGATTGCGAGAGCACGACCGAACCCGCCGACGAAGCAATTTCGAACGAGTCCGAAATAGTGCCAGCAGAAGCCGAACAGAATCCTCCCGCGAAACTGGACAACGAGTCCGACCGACCCGGACGGTTCGGCGACGTTCGAGCGCGCTGGGCCGACCTCCTCGCGGAGCACGTCGGCGACGAAAGCCTTCGTCGCGGCGTTCGAACTCGCATCGAAGAACTCATCGAGGAACACGAGGCGGATGACGAGGACGGCGAACTCGATGGCATCATGGTTCGACCCGAACCCGCTTTGCTGGCGGAGGATTCGAACACGCTGACGGAGTATCAGGTCGAAAAACTGCTCTACTTACTGAAGCGGGATTTCATCGGCTACGAGCGCATCGACGGCGTCAAACACGACATCAACGTGGAGGACATCTCCTGTGACGGTTACAACTCCCCGGTGTTCGTCTACCATTCTGACTACGAACAGATTATCACGAACGTCTACCACGGCGAGAGCGAGTTGGACGACTTCGTCGTCAAACTCGCACAGCGCTCTGGAAAAGGAATCAGCAAGCGCCAACCGCAGGTGGACGCAACGCTTCCGGACGGCTCCCGTGCCCAGTTGACCCTCGGGCGCGAGGTGTCCGATCACGGGACGAACTACACCATCCGCCAGTTCAAGGACGTGCCGTTCACGCCGCTCGACCTCATCAACTGGAAGACGTTCTCGCTCGACGAGATGGCGTTCCTGTGGCTCTGTATCGAGAGCAACAAGTCGCTCATCTTCGCCGGCGGCACCGCCTCCGGGAAGACCACCTCGCTGAACGCCGTCTCGCTGTTCATCCCCTCGAACTCGAAAATCGTC
>CAYNQM010000050.1:16918-20599 GCA_964399275.1 uncultured Haladaptatus sp. | reverse complement strand
CGTCGATCTGGACGTGCCCCCAGTGCACGACCTCCGGGTACTCCCAGTCGAAGTAATCGTAGACGAATCGCTGGCGTTTCGCGGAGTCCTGTAGGTCGATGCCGCGGATGATGTGAGTGATGCCTTTCAGGTGATCGTCGATACCCGACTGAAAATCGAGGAGGGGCCAGCATCGGTACTCTTCGGCCTCTTCCCGGGGGTGTGGTGTGTCGATAATCCTGAACGCCACCCAGTCCCGGAGTGCGGGATTTTTGTGCTCGATGTCGGTCTTCACGCGAAGCACCATCTCGCCCGATTCGTACTCCCCGGCGACCATGTCCTCGAACTCGGCCATCGTCGTTTCGGGGTCTTTGTCCCGGTGCGGACAGGGTTTCGCGTCGTTTTTGAGATTCGAGAACTTCTTGCCCGAACAGGTGCAGGTATAGGCTCCGCCCTTCTCGATGAGGTCGCGGGCGTGGTCGTAGTAGATTTCGAGGCGGTCGGAGGCTTTCATCACCTCGTCGGGTTCGAAGCCGAGGTACTCAATGTCCTCCAAAATATCGTCGTAGGCGTCCAAATCGGGGCGCTTGGTCTCGGGGTCGGTGTCGTCGAACCGAACCAGCATCCACCCGTCGTAGAGGTCTTTGTACGTCCCGATGACGGCGGGCATTCGCCCGTGGCCGATGTGCCACGGACCGTTCGGGTTCGGCGCACAGCGCATCCGAATCTGGTCGTACTCCTCGGCGTTCGGTAGGTCGGGGAGCACTCGGTCGTCGTCCTCGTCCTCGGCGTCGAGTTCCTCGACGAGTTCGGGATCGAGTTCGCCGAGTCGCTCTCGTTTTCCCTCGACATCCAACTGGTTCACCTGCGCGACGACCTTTCCGGCGACGCCCGGAATCTGGTCGCCGTGCTCGCGGAAGTCGGGATTTTCGCCCATCAGCGACCCCATGATGGCTCCGACGTCGGCGTCGCTGTCGTGTTTTAGCGCGTTGAACAGCGCGTGTTTCTCGGCCTCGGTCTCGACTCGGGCACGTAACTCGTCGTTCATTACTGGTTGGTATTCCTGCCCGTCCCAAAACTCCCGCGAATCCGCCCCATGACTCAAACAGTTGTTGTACCCTTGGCAACAGATAAACCAAACGATAGACAATTAATACCATGCACAGGTCGATTCCTGCGGTGCTGGTCGCGGCGATGCTCGTCCTCGCCGGTTGCTCCGGCGGTGGGAACATGTCGACGGACAACGCGGCGAGTTCCGGCGGCACCATCGGATACGCCGTCGGCGGCGCGAACGACGTGAACAACTTCCGGAACAACGTCGAAGAGGAGAAACTGCCCCTCGAAACCGACGTAACTCACGAAGGACTGTTTCACGACTACTACTTCGACACTGGCGGCGACGGCCAGTGTTCGGAACTGTTCTGCCCGGCTTACAACACCGCCACGCTCCGTGACCCGCTTTCGAACGAGACGGAGCGATACATGACAGTCGGGCTCAACTCCGGCATCTCGAAGGCCGACTTCGAGCGGAAGCGACTCAACCTCGTGGTCGTCCTCGACGTGTCCGGGTCGATGGACAGCGAGTTCAGCGAGTACTACTACGACGGCGGCGAGAAGAAGACGGTCAGCGAAGAGGAGCGAACGCGGAAAATCGAGGCCGCGACGCAAGCCATCGCCGACCTCACGACCCACCTCCGCGAGGGCGACCGACTGGGTGTCGTCGTCTACAACGACGACGCTCGCACCGTCGTCGAGATGAACCGCGTCGGCGAGATGGACGCCGAGCAGGTTCGTCAGCGGATTCGGAACGTCGAGGCGGGCGGCGGCACCAACCTCGAATCCGGGATGGACACCGCGACGGAGATGCTCGAACCCTACCGCACCGCGAATCCGATGGAGTACGAAAACCGCGTCATCTACCTCACCGACGCCATGCCGAACACGGGCGACACGAGTCTCGACGGATTCGAAAACACCCTTTCCAAGCAGGCAGACGACGGCATCTACTCCACGTTCGTCGGCGTCGGCATCGACTTCAACACCCGACTGGTGAACGCTATCACCGACGTTCGCGGCGCGAACTACTACGCCGTCCACTCGAACGAGCAGTTCGCGAAGCGCATGGATTCGGGATTCGAGTACATGGTGACGCCGCTCGTCTTCAATCTCTCGCTGACCGTCGAATCCGAGGGGTACGCCATCGAGACGGTGTACGGGTCGCCGAACGCGGACGAAGCCACCGGCGAAGTCATGCACGTCAGCACCCTCTTCCCCTCGCAGTCGACCGAAAACAGGACGAAAGGTGGCGTCATCCTCCTCCAACTGAATCGCACTGCACCCGCCTCTGAACTCACGCTGACCGCCACCTACGAAGACAGAAACGGCAACGAACACGAAAACGTGGTGACGGCGACGTTCCCCGAACAATCGCCACCTCACGCCGACAACAAAGCAATCCGCAAGGCGGTGCTGTTGGCGCAGTACGGCGACCTCATGCAGAACTGGATTCGCTACGAACGCACGCAGTTGGCGGGCGAAGAGGTCGAAAAACCCCATGACGGTCTCGAATCCGACGAATCCGCTTCCGACCTCGGCGAGTGGGAGCGACGCTCGACCGACTTGCAGGTATCGCCGACCTACGCCGACCGCATCGAGCGATTCCAGTACCACTTCGAAGCCGAAATGAAAGTCGTCGGCGACGAATCGCTCCAGCAGGAGCTAGAGATTCTGCAGTCGTTGTCGGCACTCGAATCGAGCGAAAAGGAGTAGACTCGATACGTCAGTGGCCGCGTTCGATGAGGTAATCCGCGATTTCTTCGAGCAGGTCGCGTGACTCGTTGTCCGGAAGCACGTTGAGGCGGTCTTTCCCTCGCCGAACGAGTTCTTGTGCCTTCTCTCGTGCGTAGTCGATGCTTCCGGCGTCTTCGAGTTCCTGCACTGCGGCGTCGATTTCCGCTTCGGTTACGTCGCCGACGTCGTCGGTTTCGACCAGTTTGTCCACATCCACGCCTTGATTGCGGGCGTGGAGCGTGATGATGGTCTGTTTGCCTTCGACGAGGTCACTCCCTCGTTGTTTTCCGAGTTTCTCGCTCGGCACGGTCAAATCCAGCACGTCGTCTTGAATCTGGAACGCCCGCCCTACGTCGATGCCGTACTGATAGAGTTCTTCGACGACTTCGTCGTCGGCACCGAGCAAGACGGCGGGCACCTTCGCGGCCGCCCCGTAGAGGACTGCGGTCTTGTTCTCTATCATTTCCAGATACTCTTCCGGGAGCACTTCGGGACGTTCTTCGAACGCCACGTCGAGCGCCTGCCCTTCGCAGATTTTCGTACAGGTTGATGCGAGCACGTCCAGCGCACGAACACAGCGTTCCGGAGTGGCGTCGGTGTCCAGCATGATTTCGAACGCCTTCGAGTACAGCGTGTCACCAGCCAGAATCGCCGTCTCCACGTCGTATGCTTGGTGCACCGCGGGAACGCCCCGGCGCAGGTCGTCGTCGTCCATGATATCGTCGTGGATGAGCGTGAAGGATTGAATCACCTCGATGCTCACCGCTGCGGCCATCACGTCGAGTTCGGTTCCGTCGAGCGCCGGGAACCGGCGATAGGATTCGGACATGGGTTCGACGTCGGCCAGCGCGTCCGCGACCAACAGGAGCACCGTCGGGCGAAGACGCTTTCCACCAGCGTCGAGCAGGTATC